>NZ_JBEXGN010000012.1:0-156251 GCF_040607345.1 Streptomyces sp. NPDC005302 | reverse complement strand
TGCCCGGGGGCCGGGCGGGCCCCCCGCGGGGGGGGGGGGGCCCCCCCCACGGCGGCCGGTCACCTCACGCCCACCGCCCGGATGATCTCCTGGGTGACCGTGCCGCCCTGGTCGTCCCGTGCGGAGGCCCGCAGGGAGATGAAGCCGGCGTCGCGCGGCACCGCCAACAGGCCCTTCCAGGAGGCGTGGTGGCCGAGGAGCGGAACCTTCTTCCAGGTCTTCCCGTCGTCGTAGGACACCTCCAGCTTTCCGCCGCCGATGGTGCCGGTGTCCGGGGCGCCCTTCACGTACTCGGCGGAGAGGCCCACCGGGACGAGGCCGTGCCGGACGTCGCCCGTGAGGTCGGTGCCGACGTCGAAGCCGAGGTTGAGGAGCGGAAGGAAGGTGGAGCGGTCCTCGGGGGTGGCCGCCGACCGGACGGTCCACTCGGTGTGGCCCTTGGTGGAGAGCTTCCAGCGCTCGGGGTCGAGGGCGGTGTCCGTGACGACCTTGTAGGTGTGCTCGTCGGCGGGCGCGTCCCACACGTAGGCGGCGGAGCTCGGGCCCCGGTCGACGAGGACGTCGTCCTGGTACACCGAGGTGGTCTGGGTCATTCCTGACTCCTCGCTCCACACGTCGCCGAAGCCGGTGTGGTCGGGCCCGGAGTCGCCCCAGCCGGGGGTGTTGAACTGGATCTGGTTGCCGTTGCGCTGCTGGCCCCAGCCGAGCCCGGTGCCGAGCCACGGGTGCCAGACCGGCTTGAACCAGTCGAGGGTCTCGTGACTGCCGCCCTGGTAGGGGACCAGGCCGCTGCGCTCCTCCAGCGTGCCCTCGCCGACGTACGCGGACTCCGTCCAGGTCTGGCCGGGGCCGGTGGAGACGTAGTCGGTGCGCTCGGCCGGGTAGTCGACGCGTTCCTGGAATCCGATGCCGATCGGGAACGGACGGGCGATCGAGTAGCGGAACTCGCTGCCGGAGACGGGCTTCACGGCGTGGAACCTGGTGTCGAGGACGGCCAGTTCACGTCGGGTGGGCTCGTACGTCAGGCTCCGGTCCGGGACCGCGTCCTCGTAGCCGTGCGAAAGGTCGTACACGTAGGGCGTGTTGCGGGTGCCGGTCATCTCGACGGTCCGGGAGGAGCGGAGCTTCGCCGCGTCCGCGGTGTTCACGGTGGCGATCTGGAGCGGCCGGTCCGTGTAGTCGTCGGTACCGAACCAGGTGTTCAGGCGTCCTGCCGTGGCGTCGGTGACGAACAGCGCCTTGACGCCAGCGTCCTGGGCCGCCTGGGCGAGCGCGGCCGGCTCGACGCCGTCGGTGAGGGTGGCCAGGACGGCCTTGCCGCGCACCCCGGTGAACGGTCCGTGGCCGACGTCGACGAGGGGCAGCCTGCTGCGGCCCTCGGTCAGGGTGCCGCCGGGCTGGGCGAGCGCGTCGGCGACACCCTTCACCTCCAGGAGGGGCTTCCCGAGGCGCCACACGGTGCGGTAGTCGAAGCTGCCCTCGGTGACCTCGGGGGTCGGCGCCGCGAAGATGCTGTCGTACTTGACCGGCACCTGGACCGCGCCGAACAGGTCGGAGCCGCCGGCGTTCCGGTCGTACTCCATCAGGAGCTGGCGGGTCTCGGTGCGCTGGTCGACCTTGGCCGAGATCTCCCGCAACGTCCGTCCGTCGAGGGTGACTTCGCGGTCCCGGTCGAGGGTGATCTGGGGTGCGGCGAGGAAGCCGAGGCCGAGCGAGTCGGCGCCGTGGCCGCCGCGCACGTCGAGGAAGGACGTCAGGCCG
The DNA here is from genome assembly GCF_040607345.1 of Streptomyces sp. NPDC005302. Taxonomy (NCBI): domain Bacteria; kingdom Bacillati; phylum Actinomycetota; class Actinomycetes; order Kitasatosporales; family Streptomycetaceae; genus Streptomyces; species Streptomyces sp. NPDC005302. Next base: position 154,490 of record NZ_JBEXGN010000012.1, on the reverse strand, counting down.
TACGTGCCCGGCAGGAGCCGGAGCTTCACGGTGCCGGACTCCCCGACGGACGCCGGGTAGGGGTCGGTGCCCGCGGCGAACCGCTGGACCGCGAGGTCGGCGGCGGCCGGTCTGCCGTCCCGGTCCTTCACGTGGACGGTGAGCGTGTACCGCTCCTCCTCCTTGACCATCCCGAACGCGGTGTGGGCGACCGGGGTGCCGTCCGCCGAGGCGACGATCTGCCCCGAGGTGTCGCCGACCGGGGCCTTCGACGCGTCGCCGGTGACCGTGGTGGAGGCGGTGCCGTGCGCGGGCACGGTGAGCGTGGTGTCGGCGAGGGTGGCGACACCCTCGCCGGCCCCCTCCGCGGCGAGCGTCAACCGCACCGCCGCGTCGGAGGAGTTGGTGTACGTCACGGTCTTCGTGACGGGCTTGTCGTCCTCGTAGGGCCAGCCGTGGAAGCCGAGGTCGGCGCTGCCGGTGGCGGTGATCCTCGCTCCGGTCGCGTCCGGGACGCTGACCCGGCCCGCGCCCAGCTGGTAGACGGGGGCGTCGAGCCGCTTCGACGTCGACATCAGCGCGTCCTTGAGCTGCGCGCCGGTCCAGTCGGGGTGCTTCTGCGCCAGCAGCGCGGCCACGCCCGCGACGTGCGGGGTCGCCATCGACGTACCGCTCATCGTCGTGTAGGGGCCACTGCCGTCGACGAGCGTCGAGCGGGCGGCGAGGATGTCGACGCCGGGCGCGGACAGGTCGGGCTTGAGGGCGTTGTCGCCGTAGCGCGGTCCGGCGCTGGTGAAGTAGGCGGCCTCGTCGGTGGAGTCGACGGCACCGATGGTCAGCGCGGAGTCGGCGGCGCCCGGCGAGCCGATCGAGGAGCGGGCGCCGGTGTTTCCGGCGGCGATGACGAAGAGGGCGCCGGTCTCCTTCGAGAGGCTGTCGACGGCCAGGGCCATCGGGTCGGTGCCGTCACTGGGCTCGGTGGAGCCGAGGCTCATCGAGATCACCTTGGCGTGCACGTCGCGGGCGGCCCACTCCATGCCGGCGATGATCTGCGAGTCGCTGCCCGAGCCCTCGTCGCTGAGCACCTTGCCGACGGCGAGCGTGGCGTCCGGCGCGACCCCCTTCTCCTTGCCGTCGGAGGCGGCACCGCTGCCGCCGACGGTGGAGGTGACGTGCGTGCCGTGCCCGTTGCGGTCGGCGACCTCCTGCCCGTCGATGAAGCTCCTGGTCTGCGAGACGCGGCCGGCCAGGTCGGGGTGGCCTGTGTCGACACCGGTGTCGAGGACGGCGACGGTCACGCCCTTGCCGGTGAGACCGGCCTCCCACGCCTCGGGGGTGCCGATCTGCGCGTTGCTCTCGGCCATGTCGGCCTTGACGCGCCCGTCGAGCCACACCTTGCCGATGCCGTCCTGACGGGTCACCGCCTTCCAGAACGTCCGGCCTTTGTCCGCGTCGACGGCGGCACCGCGGATGCTCGGCAGCGCCCGGGTCCGCTCGGCGCCGGCCGGGATCGCGGCACGCGCCGTCCTGTCGTAGGTGACGATCAGCGGCAGCTCGTGCGTCTTGCGGTCGGTGAGTCCCTGACGTATCAGCTCACTCACGTCGAACAGTCGCCGGTCGAGGGTGCCCGCCCGCAGATACGGCAGCGCCTCGTCGGGTACGACCGTCACGGCACCGTCGGCCACCTGCGTGCGCACCGCTCCGGTGGCGCCCCGGGGCCGCATCACGGACACCGTCTTCGTGCCGCCGCCGACCTCGGTGACGGTCACCTTGTCACCGGTCACGAGGGTGACGGTGTGTGCCGCGGACGCGGTCCGCGCCGATGCCGGGGCGCCGGTGTCGCCGGTTCCGGCGGCGTCGAGCGCGCCGGCCCGCCCCATGGGCAGCAGGGCGAGCACGAGCCCGGCCGACAGCAGCGCCGCCGGACGTCTCGCTGGTCCTCTGGTCATTGGTGCCCTCTCCTCATCGCCGTACCGCGCCGGACGGGGGTGGTGCCCGGGGCTTGCGAAGAGTGTCGGGGGGCTTGTGTTGCGGGGGTGTTGACGGGACCTGGCGGCTTCCCGCCCTGGCAGCTTCCCGCCAGGGCGGGGGCGGGGACAGGGCGGTAGGAGCCACCGAAACCGGGACAGGTCGCGTGCGATCCGCGACACACAGCCCGACCGGCCGTCGCGGACCGCACGCTCACCGGCGGCCACCGGCGGCCGGTCGGCACCGCGGTCGTCGGCAGGCAGTCGCCACCGCGGCCACCGACAGGCAGTCGCCACCGCGGCCACCGACAGGCAGTCGGCACCGCGGTCATCGGCGGGCGGTCGGCACCGCGCTCACCCTTGGGCGGTCGGCACCGCGCTCACCGGCAGGCGGTCGGCACCGCGGCCATCGACAGGCAGTCGCCACCGCGCTCACCGGCAGGCAGTCGCCACCGCGGCCATCGACAGGCAGTCGGCACCGCGGTCGCCGGCAGGCAGTCGCCACCGCGGCCACCGACAGGCAGTCGCCACCGCGGCCACCGACAGGCAGTCGGCGCCGCAGTCGCCGGCGGGCGGTCAGCGCCGCAGTCATCGACAGGCGGTTGGGGGTGAGGCCGTCTGTGGGCGGTCACGGATGACGCGGTCGTCGGCGGGCGGTCGCGGGCGGCGCGGTGACCGTCGCCCGTCCGCTGACGGCCCGTCACCCTCGCCTGGTGTCCGGGCCGCCGCACGCCCCGGATTCCGGACCGCCACGGGACGCGGTCGCCTGCCCGCGCGGTCGCCCGCCCTCCGCGGGGCCCTGATGCGCCGGAAGACCACCCGTCCAGCGGCACCCCGCCCGGCCCCCCACAAAGGGCGGCACCCGCCCCGCGCGCCGAGGATGCGAGAGAGGACCGCCGCCCGGCGGAGCCCCGCACGGTCTGCGCTCTCGGGAGGACCCGCCATGACCGCCAGCCTGGAGCAGTTGCGCCGCTGCCATTTCGCCGTCGACCTCGGCGCCGCGAGGACCCGTGTGTACGTGAAGGGCGCGGGTCTGGTCGTCGACCAGCCGAGCGTCGCGGCGATCAACACGAAGACGGGCGCGCTGATCGCGGTCGGCGAGTTCGCCGAGAAGATGACGGGCCGTACACCCGACTACATCCGGGTCGTGCGTCCCGTGTCCGGCGGCACCGTCGTGGACATCGACATGGCGCAGCGGATGCTGCGTCACCTGCTCGGCGACAAGGTCCGCCGCGCGCTGCGCCGCAAGCCCCGGCTGCGGGCCGCCGCCTGCACCCCGCACGACGCGGACCCGCTGGCGCAGCGCGCCGCGATCGAGACGCTGGTCGGGCTGGGGGCGCGCCGGGTCGAGCTGGTGGACACGCTGATCGCCGCCGCGGTCGGCTGCGGACTGCCCGTCGAGCGGCCCGAGGCCACCATGATCATGGTGTGCGGGGCGGCAGCGACCCAGCTCGCCGTGCTGTCGCTGGGCTCGATCGTGACGGCCATCCGCGTCCCGGTCGGCGGCGAGGCCGTCGACCACGCGATCGTCCAGCACCTGCGCCACCAGCACGAGTTGATGCTGCCGAGCCAGGCCGTACGGCCCCTGCAGCTCGCGCTCTCCGGCAACGGCCTCACCCCGCACGGCCCGGCCCTCACCGAGATCCACGGCCGGGACGTCGCGACCGGGCTGGCCCGTTCCGTGCAGGTCGACACCGCCGCCGTGCGCAACGCGATCCAGACCCCGCTGACCGCCGTGCTCGACGGCATCGGCAAGGTGCTCCGCACCTGCCCGCCCGACCTGGTGGCCGACCTCGCCGACCGCGGGATCATGATGGTCGGCGGCAGCGCGCTGCTCCCCGGTCTCGACCAGATGCTGCGGCACGCGACGGGCATGCCCGTGCACATCGCGGAACGGCCCGACGTGTGCGCGGTCCAGGGGCTCGGCTACATGCTGGAGGGCAAGATCGAGCCGCTGATCCTGGACCCGCTGGCCGGCTGACGCCCCGGCGCCCGGGGGTCTCGGATGACCGGTCCCGCACCCGTACCCGGCCGCAGGCCCGATCCCGTCCCCGGGCTCCCGCCCCTCCTCGAAGCGGTCCTGCGCGTCGGCACCGACCTCGAACTGCGGGCCACGCTCCAGCGGATCGTGGACGCGGCGGCGGAACTGACCGGCGCCCGGTCCGCGGCCCTGGGCACGAAGGATCCGGGCCGGGACGGCCTGGTACCCATCCGCAGGACGGTGACCGACCCGCGCACACCGGTTCCCGGCACGGGCACCGGCGGCGAGCGCGACGACCACCGCCACGGCGGCGGCTGTGAAGGGACCGGGGCTGCCACCGGTCCCGAGGCCGGCGCCGAGACGCACCCCGCTCCCGGGATCTGCCTGGACGTCCCCATCCGGGTCGGTGACGAGGTGTTCGGGAACCTGCGTCTCGCGGACAGGCCGGGCGGCCCCTTCACCCCGGAGGACGAGCAGGTGGTGCGGCTGCTCGCCACGCAGGCGGGGATCGCCATCGCCAACGCCCGGCTGTACGAGACGGCGCGGCAGCGGGAGCGCTGGATCGAGGGAGCCGCCGCCGTCACCACGGCCCTGCTCACCGGGGAGAGCGCGGACGACGCCCTGCTGACGGTCGCCGAGCGGGCCAGGCTGCTCGCGGGCGCGGCGGCGGGCGTGATCCTCCAGCCCACACCGGAGGGCGGCATGGAGATCGTGGCCGCCTCCACCCATCAGGACCCGGACGGCATCGTCGGCACCACCATCGCTCCCGGCAGCCCCGTCCTCGAACAACTCCTCGGCGGAGAGCCGGTGTTCATCGACGACTCGGCGACCGACCCGCGGATGACGACGCCGGTGCGGTCCCGGTTCGGGCCGAGCATGATGCTGCCCCTGCAGACCGAGGGCCGACTCATCGGGACGCTGGCCCTGCCGCGCGCGCGGGGCGACCGCCCGTACACCCGGGTCGAACGCCTGCTGGCCACCCAGTTCGCCTCGCAGGCCGCGCTCGCCCTCGTCCTCGCCGGTGCCCGGCACAGCCGGGAGCGCCTCGCGGTCTACGAGGACCGCGACCGCATCGCCCGCGACCTGCACGACCTGGTCGTCCAACGCCTGTTCGCGACCGGCATGATGCTGGAGTCCACGCTGCGCCGGAGCCGGGCCGAGGGAGCCGGCGGAGCGACGGAGGGCGAGGGAGCGGGGGCGGAGGAACCGGGGGGCGGTGGCGGCGCGGAGGTGCGGGCGACGCTCGGCCACGCCGTCGACGAGCTGCAGTCCACCATCCAGGAGGTCCGCACCGCGATCTTCGCCCTTCAGCAGCCGCCCGCCGACGCGCCGACCACGTTCCGTGGCAAGGTGCTGCGCGAGACGGCGGGCGCGGGCGCCCTGCTCGGTTTCCAGCCGTCCGCCCGGTTCACCGGGCCCGTAGAGGACCGGGTTCCGGAGCCCGTCGCCGGGCATCTCGTCGCCGCCCTGCGCCGCGCGCTGGCGGTCGCCTCACGGCGTGCCGGGGTCTCCCGGATCGAGGTCGCCGTCGACGCCACGGCCGTACTGCCGGACGGCCGTCCCGCCGTACGGCTCACCGTCCGGGACGACTCCCCGGCGCCCGTAGACGGCACGGACACCTTGTTCACCTGGCAGTCACCGCTGTGAGGACCCGGCACCCGCCGAACTGACGTCTCCCTCACCGGACCCCGTTCCGACGCGTTCACGGGATTCATCCGGCCGGCCGCGCTCGCATTGCGTAAAGCGCCGCTCGCGACTAAGTCTGAAATCGAAGGAAGTGCAGGTTGCGCGATAGATCCGACTGGTACTCTCCGCCCGATAGCAGCCCATCAAGCGAAAGTCCTCACATGAACCTTCCGGTGACGCAGGCGACGCACCGCTCCGCCGCCCCCAGGCCCATGCGCCGGCCGCACACCCCGCTGTCGGCGATCGACCCGCTCGGGACCGCCGCCGTGAGGTCCGCCGGACGAGTGACGGACATCCCCGGGCGCCGCCCGGCCAGGCCGATCACCTTCGACTCGGCCCTCTAGGCACCCCCACCGCTTTCGTACGGGCGCATCCGGCCCACCCCGCCGGGTGCGCCCGTCCGCGCGCCCCGGAACCCCCAACATCCCTTGTGGATCAAGGAGTTCGCGGTACAGGGGGCGCGTCCCCGGTATTACCCTTCACCGGGTGAAGCTCCAGCAACTCGTCCTCAAGATCCACAGCCGGTGCGACCTGGCCTGTGATCACTGTTATGTGTACGAGCATGCCGATCAGAGCTGGAAAAGCCGGCCCACCTTCATTACCGAAGAAACTCTCGGAAAAGTGGCCCGGAGATTCGCGGACTATGCCAGGGAAGAGAAACTCCCGTCCGTTTCCGTGATCCTTCACGGTGGCGAACCCCTTCTCGTGGGTCCCGTCCGTATGAGAGACATCTGCGCGGAACTCGTCCGCACCATCACCCCGGCGACCGCCCTCGATCTCAGAATTCACACGAACGGCGTGCGGCTGAACACCCGCTATCTCGACGTGTTCAAGGAATTCGACGTCAAGGTCAGCATCTCGCTCGACGGCGACCGCGCCGCGAACGACCGGCACCGGCGCGACCGGCGGGGCCGCAGCAGCCACGACCGGGTGCTGCGCGCGATCGACCTGCTGCGCACGCCCGAGTACCGGCACCTCTACAGCGGCCTGCTGTGCACGGTGGACGTGGCCAACGATCCCGTCGCGGTGCACGACGCGCTGGCCGCCCTGTGCCCGCCCCGTGTCGACTACCTGCTGCCGCACTCCACGTGGGACAGCCCGCCGCCCCGGCCGGACGGCTCCCCCACCGCCTACGCCGACTGGCTGCTGCGGATCTTCGACCGGTGGGACGCACAGGGCCGCACCGTCGGGGTGCGCACCTTCGAGTCGGTCCTGAGCACGCTGCGGGGCGGCCCGCCGCTGACGGAGGCGATGGGTCTCGCGCCGACCGATCTCGCGGTGGTGGAGACCGACGGCAGCTTCGAGCAGGCCGACTCCCTGAAGACGGCGTACGACGGTGCCCCGTCCACCGGCTACGACGTCGACCGGCACACCTTCGCCGAGTTCGCCGGCCACCCCGGGGTGCGCGCCCGGCAGCTGGGCCTCGCGGGCGTCGGCGCGACCTGCCGGCGCTGCCCGGTGATCGAGTCGTGCGGCGGAGGCCTCTACGCGCACCGGTACAGCACCGGGCACGGCTTCGCGAACCCGAGCGTGTTCTGCGCGGACCTGAAGGCCCTCGTGGACGGAGTCGCCGAGCGCATCACCGACCACTCCCTGAACCCCGCCGTCCACGACCGACACGAACTCGCCTACGCGCAGGGCGAACTGGTCCGCACCCTGGTCCCCGTCGTGGCCGCCCGGCACACCGGCGAGCCCGGCTGGGACGCGGTGTGGCGGGCGTTCCTGGCGCTCGACGGCGCCCCGGCGACCGCGCCGTACGTCGACGAGATCCTCGCGCACCCCTATCTGCACACCGCGCTGAACAACTGTCTGCACGGCCGCCTCACCGAACCGGGGCCGCTCGCCCGCGCGATCACCGCCGCGGCCGTCCGCGCCGGCGCCGACCTCACACTCTCCTGGGACGAGCCCACCGCGGACCTGCACCTGCCCACCCTGGGCACCCTCGGCCTCCCCGGGCCGGGCCCCGTCGACGTCTCGGTCACCGCCGGAGAGCTACGGGTACGCACCCGGGCCGGCACCGTCCACTCCCCCGGCGACGGCCGCTCCCCCTGGCGGCCGCTGCACACGGTCCCCGTCGCGGACGGCACCCTGCTGCTCCTGGACGACGCGGACCCGCTCCGCGACTGCTACCCCGTACCGGTCGCCGAGCCGCTGGGCTCCAGCGACCTCGCCATGTTCACCAAGCGGCTGCGCGGGGCCTACGAGCTGCTGGAGGAACGGCGTCCCCTGGAGGCCGAGGGCGTCCACGGGGCGGCGCCGACCACCGTCACCCCCCTCGCCGCCGGCACGGGGGTGCGGCTCGGCGCGCACGGGCTCGGCGCGATCGGCCTGGCCGTGGACTTCGAGCCCGAGGACCTGGTCCGGGAACTGCCGCGCTCCGCACGGCTGGCCCGTCTCAGGGCGCTGCGCGAGACGGCCGACCTGAACGTGCCGGGCAACCGGGCCGGCCGGCTGCTCGACGAGGCGAGCGGCGAGCTGGGCAACGCCGCCTACTGGGCCGGCGGGACGGCCGAGCGGGCCGCCGCCCTGGACCGGGCGGCCCGCGCGCTCGACCTGCTGGCCGCCCGCCCCGCCCACGAACTCACCGCCACCGGAGCGGTGCTGGCGGACGAGCTGCGCGCCGAACTGAAGCAGGCGGCGAGCACGGTCCCGTCCGTACGGGCCGGCGGACATGACTGACTCCGGCCGACTGGGCGACTTATTGGAGGAGTTGGGCATCCCTCGCGGAGGCGTCGTCCTGGCGCACGCCTCCCTGGGCGGCAGCGGTCTGCGGGCCGCCGAGGTACGGGACGCGCTGCTCGACGCCCTCGGACCGGACGGCACCCTCGTCGTGCCCGCGTTCTCGCCGGAGAACTCGTTCACCTCGCGGGCCTACAAGGAGCTCACCGCGGGGATGTCCGAGGAGCGGGAGCGGGCCTTCCGCGCGTCGCGGCCGCCGTTCGACGCCGCGACCACGCCCTGCCCGACGATGGGCGTGCTCGCCGAGTGCGTCCGCACCGCACCGGGCGCCGTGCGCAGCACCCATCCGCACACCTCGCTGGCCGGACTCGGCCCACGGGCGGCCGAGTTGCTGGCCGTCCACGACCCGGACTGCCATCTCGGCGAACGCTCCCCGCTCGGCGCGCTCTACGCGGCGAACGCCCAAATCCTGCTGTTCCGGGTGGGGTTCGAGGTGTGCAGCGCGTTCCACCTCGCCGAGTACCGGCTGCGGCCCGCGCCGCCGCTGCGCTCGTACTCCTGCGTGACCGGCGGGCCCGGCCGCTGGACCTCGTACGAGGACATCACCCTGGACGACGGGGACTTCGGGGCGATCGGGGCGCGGCTGCCGCGTGATCTCCCGGCGGAACGGGAAATGGCGGGGAGAGCGGTGCGGCTCTTCGGGATGCGGGAGGCCGTCGACCTGGCCGGGGTCCAGATGTCTGGATATCGCAAGGGATTGACGTGAAAGAGGCGACCCGCACGGGGCCTCGGTCGGGAAGATTGTGGGTTCCGGCCAGGTGAACATCCCGTAGGGGTCTCATCCACAGGCAGGGGGGCGCGTGGACATACCTGAACGGGCATCGGACAACCGGCCGTACTTCTTCCTGAGTTACGCCCACACACCGGCCTGGGGGCCCGGTGGCGGGGACCCGGACCACTGGGTGCAGGTCCTCTTCACGGACCTGTGCGACCACATCATGGCGCTGACCGACCTTCCCGCGGGGGTGCCCGCCGGGTTCATGGACCGGGAGATGCGTTCGGGGGACGGCTGGCCGGAGAAACTCAGCGAGAACCTCGCCAACTGCCGGGTGTTCGTGCCGCTGTTCTCACCGCGCTACTTCACCAGTGAGAGTTGCGGCCGGGAATGGTTCGCCTTCAACGAACGTATTCTGCGGGCCCGGGCGACCAGCAACGGCGCGGTGCAGGCGATCGTCCCCGCGCTGTGGACGCATATCGACTACGCCCAACTCCCCGATTCCGTACGGCACATCCATGTCGACCACGCCCAGTTCGGGGACCGTTACGCGGCCAACGGCATCTACGGTCTGATCAAACTGAACCGGCTGCGCGACGAGTACGAGGAAACGGTCCTCGGCCTCGCCCAGCGGATCGTGCAGATCGCGCAGGAGTCTCCGCTGCCCTCCAGCAGACCGCGCCCCTACGAGAGCACGCCGAGCGCGTTCAAGCCGCGCGGAGAGGGTCCCCGGCGTATCCACCTGACGGTGGCGGCACCCACCCGGCACAGCATCCCCGAGCACCGGGACGCCCGCCCGTACGGCGAGGACGCCCAGGACTGGAACCCGTACCATTCGGAGTCGACCCGTTCGCTGCCCGCGCTCGCCGAGGAACTCATCCGCTCCCTCGACTACCGGATCACGGTGTCCTCGTTCGACGACGAGACCACCGACGACGACCTGGGCGCGGACGACGCCGAGAAGGCGGGACCGAGCCACCCGGGCATCCTGCTCGTCGACCGCTGGGCACTCACCGACGAGGAACGGGCCCGCAGGCTCAAGGCGTTCGACGCCAGCGCCCGGCCCTGGATCAGCGCGGTCGTCCCGTGGAACCGGACCGACATCCAGTGCCACGGCGAGGAGGGCCGGCATCTGGCGGCCGAACTGGAACGGACCCTGCCGCTGATCCTCGACCGGGGGCGGCGCGCGGACTGCCGGGTCGCCGTCAACGGCGTACCCACGCTGAAGGCCTTCACCGACGTACTCCCTGTCGTCGTCGCGCACGCGACCCGGCAGTACCTCAAGCACGCCGAGGCGCATCCGCCCGCGGGCCCGGCCGTCCGCCGGCCCCGCCTGATGGGCCCCACCCACCCGCCGCTGCCCGAAGGCGGATCCGACCACGGAGGAGAAGAAGCATGACGGCCGTGCAGGACGGACGGATCATCACCTTCTACTCGTACAAGGGAGGCACGGGCCGCACCATGGCCCTGGCCAACACGGCCTGGATCCTCGCCGCCAACGGCAGGCGCGTCCTCGCCGTCGACTGGGACCTGGAGGCCCCCGGCCTGCACCGCTTCTTCCATCCCTTCCTCGACCCCAACGCGCTCGCGGCCACCACCGGCGTCATCGACATCATCAACGAGTACGCGTGGGCCGCGACCACCGGAACCCAGCGCTCCGGCGAATGGCACCGGGACTACGCGCGCGTCGAGCAGCACGCCATCTCCCTGACACCCGAACGCCTCGGACTGCGCTTCCAGGAGGGCGGCTCGCTCGACTTCCTCTCCGCCGGGCGCCAGGACCGCTCGTACTCGGCGAGCGTCTCGTCCTTCGAGTGGGACAACTTCTACGAACGGCTCGGCGGCGGCCTCTTCCTCGACGCCCTGCGCGACGACATGCGGGCCTCCTACGACTACGTGCTCATCGACAGCCGCACCGGGCTCTCCGACAACGCCGACATCTGCACCATCCAGATGCCCGACGTACTGGTGGACTGCTTCACGCTCAGCGACCAGTCCCTCGACGGCGCGGCGGCCGTCGCCCGCAGCGTCGAGGACGGCTACCGCAAGCGGCCGATCCGGGTCCTGCCGGTGCCGATGCGCATCGACGAGGGCGAGAAGGAGAAGGTGGACGCCGGCCGGGCGCTGGCCCGTCTGAAGTTCGACGGACTGCCCAAGGGGCTCGGCGGCGAGGAGATGGCCGGCGAGGAACTGACGGCCTACTGGGGCGCCGTCGAGATTCCGTACCGCCCGTACTACGCCTACGAGGAGACCCTCGCCACCGTCGGCGACGAGAGCGGCATCGCCAACTCGCTGCTGTCCGCGTTCGAACGGCTCACCGCGGTCATCACGGACGGCACCGTGACCGCCCTGCCGCCGGTGCCGGAGCCTGTACGGCTGCGCTGCCGGGACGCGTTCCTCAGGAGGCGTCCGATCTCCACCGCGGCGGACGTGGTGATCGCGTACACGGCGGAGAACCGGGTCTGGGCCGACTGGATCGAGTCGCTCCTCAAGCGGGCCGGCTGCCGGGTCACCCCGCACGACATCGCGTCCGGCCCCGTCGACCGCCCGGACCCGGCGACCCGCACCCTGGTGCTGCTGTCCAAGGCGTTCCGCAAGTCCCGGCACGCCGACCCCCTCTGGCGCGCCCTCATCGACGCCGAGGACGAGACCCCGCACGACGCCGCGCACGGGAGTGTCGTCCCCGTCCGGGTGGACGAGGTGCATCTGCCGCAGTCCTACCTGGACCGCAATCCGGTCGACCTGCACCGGCTCGACGAGGCCCAGTGCGTCAGCGCGCTCCTCGGCGCCCTGGAACTGCCGGGCCGGCCCGTCGAGCCGGGCGCGGCGGGACCCCGGTTCCCGGGCAGCACCCCGGCCATCTGGAGCGCGCCGCAGCGCAACAACACGTTCACCGGCCGCGACGTCATCCTCGACCGGGTCCGCGACCAGCTCGGCGGCGGCATCTCCGTCGTCCTGCCGCAGCCGCAGGCGCTGTACGGACTCGGCGGCGTCGGCAAGACCCAGGTGGCGCTGGAGTACGTGCACCGGTTCATGGCCGACTACGACCTGGTGTGGTGGATCTCCGCCGAGGACCCCGGCAACGTCGTCTCCTCGCTCGCCGAACTCGCGGCCCGCATCGGCGCGCCCAGCGGCGAGGACATCAACCTGGCCAGTCAGGAAGCCGTGCAGATGCTGGCCCGCGGGGCGCCGACCAAGCGGTGGATCCTGATCTTCGACAACGCCGACGACCCGGCCCGCCTCACCCGCTTCTTCCCGGCCGGGGGCGGCGGCCACATCCTCGTCACCTCCCGCAACCAGGCGTGGGCGCAGCAGGGCGCCTCGCTGCCCATCGACGTGTTCCTGCGCGAGGAGAGCGTCGAACACCTCACGCGGCGCGCCTCCGGGCTGACCGTGGAGGAGGCCGACCGGGTCGCGACGGCGGTCGGCGACCTGCCACTGGCCGTCGAGCAGGCGGCCGCCTGGCTGGCGGAGACGGCCACCCCGATCGAGGAGTACCTGCGCCAGCTCGCCGAGCAGACCACCGAGGTCCTGGACCTCAACCAGCCCGCCGACTATCCGCAGACGGTCGCCGCGACCTGGAACATCTCCATCGCCCGGCTGCGCGAACGCTCCCCGGCCTCCGTGCGGCTGCTCCAGCTGTGCGCGTTCCTGGCCGCCGAGCCGATCTCCTCGCATCTGCTCTACAGCAAGGAGATGATCGACGCCCTCAGGCCGTACGACCCGGCGCTGCAGGAGAGTCTGCTGCTCGGCCGGGTGATCCGGGAGATCGGCCGGTTCGCGCTCGCCAAGGTCGACCAGGTCAGCAACAGCATCCAGGTCCACCGGCTGGTGCAGGCCGTGATCCGCTCGCAGCTCACCGAGGAGGAGCAGCGGCAGGCCCGGCACGTGGTGCACACGGTCCTCGCGGGCTGCCGGCCGGACGGCGACGAACCGATCGACGACCCGGAGACCTGGCCGCGCTTCGCGGTCATCTGGCCGCACCTGGCGGCCTCGGACGCCCGCAACTGCACCGACTCCGCGACCCGCCGGCTCCTCATCGACCGCGTCCGCTACCTGTGGAAGCGCGGTGAGTTCCCCGGCGCGCAGGCGCTCGCCGAGGAACTCCTCGCCCACTGGGAGCCGATCCTCGGCGAGGACGACGTCCAGTTCCTGTACCTGCGCTGCCAGCTCGGCAACGTGCTGCGCTCCCAGGGACGGTATGTGGAGGCCCGGGACATCAACACGGCGCTCCTGGAGCGCCAGCAGCGGGTCCTCGGGCCCACCCACCCGCACACGTACGTCACCATGTCGGGCCTCGCGAGCGACCTCGCGGCGCTCGGGGTGTACGAGTCGGCGGTGGAGTTCGCCCGCGAGGCGCACGACGGGTTCCGGCAGATCTTCCACGAGTCGCACCGCCGCACCCTCAGCGCCGCGAACAACCTCGCGCTGGCGCTGCGCATGGTCGGCCGCTACGGCGAGGCCCGCGTCCTCGACCAGGAGACCTTCGACCGCCGCACGGAGGTCCTCGGCCCCGACCATCCGTACACGCTCGCCTCGGCGGCCCGCCTCGGCCGCGACCTGCGCGAGGTCGGCCGCTACGGCGAGTCGGTGTCCCTTCTCTCCCGCGCCTACGACGCCCACAAGCGCATCCTCGGCAAGGACTTCCCGGGCACGCTGAGCTGCGCCAAGTCCCTCGCGGTGTCGCTGCGGCGGGCGGGCGAGTTCGAGGACGCCCGGCGGCTCACGACGGCCACGCGCGCGCAGTACCGGCAGCAGTACGAGGCGCCGACGCCGGACTCGCTGGCCTGCGACCTCAACATGGCGGCGGACCTGTTCGCGGCGGACGAGCGGGAGGCGGCGCGCGAGGTCGCCCGGGAGGCCCTCACGGAGTACATGAAGGTGCCGGGCGAGGCGCACCCGTACACCCAGGCGGCGTTGAACAACCTGGGGATCTTCCACTGGGGCTGCGGCGACGCCGAGGAGGCGGAGAGGGTGTTCCGCAAGGTGCTGCGGCGGATGGGCGAGGTCCTCGGCGAGAAGCACCCGCACACCCTGTTCACCGGCATCAACTACGCCAACGTCCTCGCCGACCAGGGCCGGCTGGCCGAGGCCCGCGAGCTGGAGGAGAAGGCCGTGGTGACCCTGCGTACGGTGCTCGGCCCGCACCACCCGGAGACGCTCGCCATAGTCGCGAACGCGGGCCTGACCCTCGCCGCGCTCGGCCGCAGGGACGAGGCCCGCCGGATGCGCGACGAGGCCCTCACGGAACTGCGCGCGCTGCTCGGTGAGGAGAACGGCATGACCCGCGTGGCCGCGGACGACCGCCGTATCTACCGGGACCTGGAACCCCTGGCGGTGTGAGACCGGGACGGGACGGCACCCGGAGAGGCCGGCCGACGGCTTCTCCGGGCGACCCGACGACGGGCTCGCCCGGCAAGGACGCGGTCCCGTGGGCCGCGCGAGCCGGGGTCCCGTCTCGTGCCGGGGTCCGCTGACCGGCCCGGCGTCGGGAGCGGTGCCCGGACCGTCAGAGAGAGGCGGGAGCCTGCGAGCGCGCCGCGCCGGCCGGCCCCGGCGGGACCTCGGCGTGGGCGTCCGCGCCGGAGGCCACCGCGCGGCCCCGCCTGCTGCCGGGCCACACCGGAGTGTCCGCGAGCAGCCAGGCCAGCACCTTGGGCAGGGCCCGCAGCGCGGCGAAGTGGGCGGCGGTCGGTTCGAGGACGGCGGTGGCCCGGGGAATCCGGGCGGCCATCCACGAGGAGTGCGACGCCGGGGAGAACACGTCCTTCACCCCGTGCCACAGCAGCACCGGCACCCGGATGTCGGCCGGCTCGAAGCCCCAGTTCCCGGTGAGGGCCAGCGCGTCGTCGATCCACCCGTACGGCGAGGTCCGCAGCGCCTCGCGGTAGTTGCGCAGCAGCATCGAGCGGATGGTGTTGTCGGAGACGATCTGCCGGTCGTCGGCGGTGAGTTCGGGCCGGAGATCCTCCAGCAGGCGCACCGGGTCCCGGCGGATGGCGGCGGACCGCGGGATCAGCCGGGCGGTGAAGCGGTCCGGGTCGGTGAACGCGGTCCGGAACTCGTTGACGTTCGACGGTGCCATGCCGGCGAACCAGTCGAGTCCCTCGGCGCCGCGCGGGGCGAGCCCCACGAGTGCGGCGGCCCGCGTCACCCTCTGCGGCATCAGCGCGGCGCAGGCGAGCGCGTGCGGGGCGCCGCCGGACCGGCCGGCCACGGCGAACCGCTCGATGCCCAGGGCGTCCGCGATGGACGTGACGTCCTGCACGACGTCGACGACCCGTCGTCCCGGAAGCCGGTCCGATCCCCCGTACCCGGGGCGGTCGTAGCTGATCAGCCGGGTGCCGCGCTGGTACAGGAACATGGACCGGGGCCGCGGCCCCACCCGGCTGCCGGGCATGCCGTGCAGCAGGAACACGGGGCGTCCCCGCGGATCCCCCGAGATCTCGACGCGCAGCAACCGCCCGTCCGCCGAACGCACATGGTCACGCACAGCGCTCCCCCTCCCTCGGTCCGGACGGACCGGGACAAACGCTGCCGAGTGCCTGCCCGCCCGGATGTACGACGAAACGAGTTCGCAGGTCAACCTGACTGCCAGATCAAGCCACTTGCGGGCGCGCGCGCTCCGGGCGGGAGCGGGAGGGAAGAGGGGGAACGGCCGGGTCAGTACGGCAGGATGCGTCCCGAAGGGGTCCTGCGGTCGATCGGCATCTCGCGCGGCGCGGCGGGCCGGCGGCTGACGCGAATCCGGATCTGACGGTTCATGACCCCTCCTCATGACTGACGATCCCCCGCGTCGTCGCCGACGCGCTTAGACGCATGGTGCCCACGGAGACCCGCTCCTACCCTCCGAGCAGGATGTTCCGTGCGCCGCCCTTCGCGCCGGTGAGGAGCCGGGCCCGGCGCTCGGGAGGGTGCGGGAGGCCCGGGTGGGAAGTGCGGTCGGCGCGAGCCGTCCCGAGGGGGTCCTCCGGTGTCCCGGCGATCAGCGCCGCGGGCCTCTCCGGGAGGGCCTCGGGGCGGTGTGCGTGTACTCCGTCCGAGGGCCGGTCAGGCCGTTCGGGTGAGGGGCGAGTTGGCCGGGGCGGGGGCCTCCGCACGGGCCCTGCGACCGGGGTTCCACGGTCCGGCGGGGCGCCCTCGCGGGCTCTCAACTCGCCTGATCCGCCAGCGAAGTTGCTGGTCGCATCGATTCTTCCCGCGTAGCGTGTGGTGGGGCGGGTGGGACTCGAACCCACGGCCGACGGATTATGAGTCCGCTGCTCTAACCGGCTGAGCTACCGCCCCGTTACGGCGCGCCGCGCACATTTGTGCGCGCCGTCTGCCGCAGCATAGCCGCTCATACGATCTCCTGCTTCGGATGGTCGGCATCGCACGACCATGAGGACTTCGGCGTGCCCCGAGCGGTTCCCCCGGACATGAAAAAGGACCCCTGAGGGGTCCTCTTCCGTTGCTCTCCCGACTGGACTCGAACCAGTAACCTGCCGGTTAACAGCCGGCTGCTCTGCCAATTGAGCTACAGGAGACCGAGCTCCCCCGACTGGACTTGAACCAGTAACCTGCCGATTAACAGTCGGCTGCTCTGCCAATTGAGCTACAGGGGATTGTCTCGTTGCATCGAACGCACCCACCTGGGTATTCGCCAGGGGGCGTGCGCTTGCTGCGACACATACATTAGCGCAAGCAGGGGGGTGCTCCGCCAATCGGTTCCCTCCGACCGATGCCGACGCAAGGGAAGGGTGGCTGTCATGCGCTACAAGCTCACATTCGTCGCCGGACTGGCCCTGGGGTACGTGCTCGGCACGCGCGCCGGGCGAGAGCGGTACGAGCAGCTGAGGAAGTCCGCTCGCCAGGTCTCGCAGAACCCGGCCGTGCGCAACACCGCCGAGACCGCGGCCCAGCAGGGCCGCGCGATCGCGGGCAAGGCGTTCCACACGGTGAGCGAGAAGGTGGGCGACCGCGTCCCCGACTCGGTCACCGACCGGGTCCGCTCGCTGCGGCAGCGGAACACGGGCGGGGCCGGACAGGACGACTGGGGCACCAGCAACACCTGACCGGTACACCCGTGACACCAGGGGATTCCAGGGCCGCGCCGGATCTCGTGCACCCGCCCGGCGCCGCCACCCCCTGTCGTACGGCAGAATTTCCGCCATGGGGATAGTCGCCGGGTTGGACAGTTCGCCCGATTTCACTCGAATCGTCGTCTGCGACGCGGACACGGGCACCGTGCTGCGGCAGGGCTACGCGCCGCATCCGCTCGACGGCACCGAGGGCGGCGGACGTCCTTCCGACGTGGATCCACAGGCCTGGCTGCTGTCCCTGGGCGAGGCCGCCGGCGGCGGCCTGCTCGAAGGCGTGCAGGCCATCGGGGTGTCCGCGCAGCAGAACGGGCTCGTCCCGCTGGACGCGCAGGGCAACACCGTGCGGCCCGCACTGGTCGGCGGTGACAAGCGGGCACAGGTCGCCGCGGCCGATCTCATCGACGCGCTCGGCGGGCGCGAGGCGTGGGCGCAGGCCGTGGGCAGCGTCCCGCAGGCCGCGCAGCCGGTGACCAAGCTCCGCTGGCTGAACAAGACCGAACCCGACGCGGCGCGGCGGACCGCCATGCTGCTGCAGGCCCACGACTGGCTGGTGTGGCAGCTGCTCGGACGGCCGGTGCGCAGGACCACGGACCGGGGCGGCGCCTCCGGGACCGGCTACTGGTCGGCGGCGACCGGCGGATACCGCCCCGACCTCATCGAACTCGCCCTCGGCCACCATGCCGCGCTCCCCGAGGTGCTCGGCCCTTCCGAGGCGGCGGGGACCACGCCCGAAGGGCTGCTGATATCCGCCGGCACCGGCGAGACCATGGCGGCGGCGTTCGGGCTCGGCATCGGGCTCGGCGACGCGGTGGTGTCGCTCGGCGCCTCCGGTTCCGTGATGGCCGTGCACACCGAAGCACTGGTGGACTCCACCGGCATGATCACCTCCCTGGCGGACGCGACCGGCATGCACCTCCCGGTCGTCAGCACGCTCAACGCTGTACGGGCCCTGCGCGGCGCGGCCGAGCTGCTCGGCGTGCCGGACCTGGAGGGCCTGTCCGACCTGGCGATGAAGTCGACGCCGGGCTCGCACGGGCTGGTCCTGCTCCCGTACCTGGAGGGCGAGCGCACGCCGAACCTGCCGCACACGGCGGGGACGCTGGCGGGCCTGCGACGGGAGTCGATGCGGCCCGAGCACCTGGCACGGGCGGCCTTCGAGGGCATGCTGTGCGGTCTCGCGGACGCGCTCGACGTCCTGCGCGGGCGCGGTGTCGACGTCCGCCGGATCTTCCTGCTCGGCCAGGCCGCCGAGCTGCCCGCCGTGCAGGCCGTGGCCCCCGCGCTGTTCGGCGCGCCGGTCGTGGTGCCCCAGCCCGCGGACTACGCGGCACTCGGCGCGGCCCGCCAGGCCGCCTGGGCCCTCGGCGCCTCCCAGGGCACCCTCGACCCGCGGAACCCGCCCGCCTGGCAGGGTCCGGTCGCCCAGGTGCTGGAGCCCGGTGACGAACTCGCCGTGGGCCAGGCCGTACGACAGCAGTACGTGTCCGTACGGGAACAGACGCATCCCGGGGCGTTCCGGGCGTAACGGCGCGCGGCCGGTTCCCCGGAGCCCGACCGGCGTACGTCCGCGGACGGAGCCATGGTCCGTTCTTGGTCCGCACTTGGGTCAATCGGTTGAGGTAACACCGGTGGAGTGTCCGACGATAGGGGGTGGTGCACCATCCAGCGCCCGCCGATCACCCAGCCGTCGACGATCCCGAGAGACCCCGCGTGCTCATACGACTCCTGCGGACCCACCTGAGTCCGTACAAGAAACCCATCGCCCTGCTGGTCCTGCTGCAGTTCCTGCAGACCTGCGCCACGCTCTACCTGCCCACGCTGAACGCGCACATCATCGACAACGGTGTCGTGAAGGGGGACACGGACTACATCCTGTCCTTCGGCGCCCTCATGATCGGCATCTCGCTCGCGCAGGTCGTCTGCAACATCGGGGCCGTCTACTACGGCGCCCGGACGGCGTCCGCGGTCGGCCGGGACGTCCGGGCCGCCGTCTTCGACCGCGTCCAGTCCTTCTCCGCGCGTGAGATGGGTCACTTCGGAGCGCCCTCGCTGATCACCCGCACCACCAATGACGTCCAGCAGGTGCAGATGCTCGCACTGATGACGTTCACCCTTCTGGTGTCGGCCCCGATCATGTGTGTGGGCGGCATCATCCTGGCCCTCGGCCTCGACGTACCGCTGTCCGCGGTGCTCATCGCCGTGGTGCCCACCCTCGGTATCTGCGTCACGCTCATCGTGCGCCGGCTGCGCCCGCTCTTCCGCACCATGCAGGTGCGCCTGGACACCGTGAACCGGGTGCTGCGCGAGCAGATCACCGGCAACCGGGTGATCCGCGCGTTCGTGCGCGACGGCTACGAGAAGGAGCGCTTCAAGGGCGCCAACACTGACCTCACCGAGACGTCGCTGGCCACCGGGCGGATGCTCGCCCTGATGTTCCCGATCGTCATGACGGTGGTGAACGTGTCGTCCATCGCCGTCGTCTGGTTCGGCGCCCACCGCATCGACAGCGGCGGCATGCAGATCGGCGACCTCACCGCGTTCCTCGCCTACCTGATGCAGATCGTCATGTCCGTGATGATGGCGACCTTCATGTTCATGATGGTGCCGCGCGCGGAGGTCTGCGCCGAGCGCATCCAGGAGGTCCTGGGCACCGACAGCAGCGTCGTCCCGCCGGTCGCGCCCGTCCTGGAACTGCGCCGCCACGGCCACCTGGAGCTCCGCGCGGCGGGCTTCCGCTACCCGGGCGCCGAGGAGCCGGTCCTGAAGTCCGTCGACCTCGTGGCGCGCCCCGGGGAGATCACCGCCGTCATCGGCTCGACGGGCAGCGGCAAGTCGACGCTGCTCGGCCTGGTCCCCCGGCTGTTCGACGCCACCGACGGCGAGGTCCTGGTGGACGGCGTCGACGTGGCGACGATCGGCCCGAAGCTGCTGGCCAGAACGGTCGGGATGGTCCCGCAGAAGCCGTACCTGTTCGCCGGGACCGTCGCCACGAACCTGCGCTACGGCAACCCCGACGCGACCGACGAGGAGCTGTGGCACGCCCTGGAGGTCGCGCAGGCCAAGGGCTTCGTCGACCGTCTCGAAGGCGGCCTGGACGCGCCGATCTCCCAGGGAGGCACCAACGTGTCGGGCGGCCAGCGCCAGCGCCTGGCCATCGCCCGCACCCTGGTGCAGCGCCCCGAGATCTACCTCTTCGACGACTCCTTCTCGGCCCTCGACTACGCGACCGACGCGGCACTGCGCGCGGCGCTCGCCGAGGAGACCGCCGAGGCCACCGTGGTGATCGTCGCCCAGCGGGTGTCGACCATCCGGGACGCCGACCGGATCGTGGTCCTCGACGAGGGCCGGGTCGTCGGCACCGGACGGCATCACGAACTGATGGCCGACAACGAGACCTACCGGGAGATCGTCCTCTCCCAGCTGACGGAAGCGGAGGCCGCCTGATGGCCGGGCCGATGGGGCGCATGATGGCCGGGAGCGGCCCGGACCAGCGCTCGATGGAATTCAAGGTGTCGGGCCGCAGGCTCCTCACCCAGTTCAAGCCCGAGCGCGCCACGCTGTACGTGATGCTCGTCGCCGTCGTCTTCAGCGTCGGCCTGTCGGTGGTCGGCCCGAAGATCCTCGGCCGGGCCACCGACCTGGTCTTCGCGGGCATCGTCGGCCGTCAGATGCCGGCCGGCGCCACCAAGGCCGAGTCCCTGGACTCGCTGCGCGCGCACGGCCAGGGCGCCGTCGCCGACATGCTCAAGAGCACGGACTTCACCCCCGGCGAGGGCATCGACTTCCACGCCGTCGGCAGCGTCCTGCTCCTCGCGCTCTGTACGTTCCTGCTGGCCGGCCTGCTGATGGCGGTCGCGACGCGGCTGGTCAACCGGTCCGTCAACAGGACCGTCTTCCGGATGCGCGAGGACCTCCAGGCGAAACTGTCGCGGCTGCCGCTGTCGTACTTCGACAAGCGCCAGCGCGGTGAGGTCCTCAGCCGGGCCACGAACGACATGGACAACATCCAGCAGACCCTCCAGCAGTCGATGGGCCAGCTCGTCAACTCGCTGCTGACCATCGTGGGGGTCCTCGCGATGATGTTCTGGGTGTCGCCGCTGCTCGCGCTCGTCGCCCTGGTCACGGTGCCGCTGTCCTTCGTCGTCGCCACCCGGATCGGCAAGCGCTCGCAGCCGCACTTCGTGCAGCAGTGGCGCACCACCGGCAAGCTCAACGCCCACATCGAGGAGATGTACACCGGCCACAACCTGGTGAAGGTGTTCGGGCGGGCCGACGAGTCGGCCGCGCAGTTCGCCGAGCAGAACGAGAAGCTCTACGAGGCAGGGTTCAAGGCCCAGTTCAACAGCGGGATCATGCAGCCGCTGATGATGTTCGTGTCGAACCTGAACTACGTGCTGGTCGCGGTGGTCGGCGGGCTGCGCGTCGCCTCCGGCACGCTGTCGATCGGTGACGTGCAGGCCTTCGTCCAGTACTCCCGCCAGTTCTCGATGCCGCTGACGCAGGTCGCGTCGATGGCGAACCTGGTGCAGTCGGGTGTGGCGTCGGCGGAGCGGGTCTTCGAGATCCTCGACGCGGACGAGCAGGAGGCTGACCCGGCGGTGTCGGCCGGCCCCGCCGAACTGCGCGGGCGCGTGGCGCTGGAGCACGTGTCGTTCCGCTACGACCCGGAGAAGCCGCTCATCGAGGACCTCTCGCTGACGGTGGACCCCGGCCAGACGGTCGCCATCGTCGGCCCGACCGGGGCCGGCAAGACCACCCTGGTGAACCTGCTGATGCGCTTCTACGACGTCACGGGCGGCCGCATCACCCTCGACGGGGTCGACGTGGCGTCCATCTCCCGTGACGAACTGCGGGCCGCCATCGGCATGGTCCTCCAGGACACCTGGCTGTTCGGGGGCACGATCGCCGACAACATCGCGTACGGCGCCGCGCGGGAGGTCACCCGCGGGGAGATCGAGGAGGCGGCGCGCGCCGCGCACGCCGACCGGTTCGTCCGTACGCTGCCCGACGGCTACGACACCGTGATCGACGACGAGGGATCGGGCGTCAGCGCGGGCGAGAAGCAGCTGATCACCATCGCCCGGGCGTTCCTGTCGGACCCGGTCATCCTGGTGCTCGACGAGGCGACCAGCTCCGTGGACACCCGGACCGAGGTGCTGATCCAGAAGGCGATGGCGAAGCTGGCGCACGGCCGGACGTCGTTCGTGATCGCCCACCGCCTGTCGACGATCCGGGACGCCGACACGATCCTCGTCATGGAGGACGGCGCGATCGTCGAGCAGGGCGCGCACGCGGAGCTCCTGGAGTCCGGCGGCGCCTACGCCCGCCTCTACCAGGCCCAGTTCGCCCAGGCGGTCGCCGAGGTCGACTAGAGCACGGCCTCCCCCCTGGACCCCCTTCCGCCGGTTCTCACCCTTCCGGCGAGAAGTCCGGCCCCTCGGTCGTCGAGGAGCGGGGGTCCGGGGGCGGAGCCCCCGGACCCGGGACGGGCGGGGGCACGGGGGCGGGAGCCGCACCCCTGCGGAATCCCCCTCGGCGTCGTGCTCAGTCCAGATACCCGCGCAGTTGGTCCGCGAAGGCGTGGTCCCGCAGCTTGTTCAGGGTCTTGGACTCGATCTGCCGGATGCGCTCGCGGGTGACGCCGAAGATGCGGCCTATCTCCTCCAGGGTCCGCGGACGCCCGTCCGCCAGCCCGTACCGCAGCTGCACGACCTTCCGCTCCCGCTCCCCGAGCGTCGACAGCACCGCCTCCAGGTGCTGCCTGAGCAGCAGGAACGCGGCGGACTCGACCGGTGAGGCCGCGTCACCGTCCTCGATGAGGTCCCCGAGGGCGACGTCGTCCTCCTCCCCCACGGGCGCGTGCAGGGACACCGGCTCCTGGGCCAGCCGCAGGACCTCGCTGACCCGCTCGCCGGTCAGGTCGAGATGGGCGGCGACCTCTTCGGGACTGGGTTCGTAGCCGCGCTCCTGGAGCATCCGCCGCTGCACGCGGACCACCCGGTTGATCAGCTCGACCACGTGCACGGGGACGCGGATGGTGCGCGCCTGGTCGGCGAGGGCGCGGGACATGGCCTGCCGGATCCACCAGGTGGCGTACGTCGAGAACTTGTAGCCGCGGGCGTAGTCGAACTTCTCGACTGCCCTGATGAGCCCGAGATTGCCCTCCTGGACCAGGTCGAGCATGGTCAGCCCACGCCCCACGTACCGCTTGGCCACCGAGACCACGAGCCGCAGGTTCGCCTCGATGAGCCGGCGCTTGGCCATCCGGCCCATGACGACGATCTTGTCCAGGTCGAGGGCGAGCTGGCTGTCCAGGTCCGGGGTGAGACGCAGCTTCTCCTCCGCGAAGAGCCCGGCCTCGACGCGACGGGCGAGCTCGACCTCCTCGGCCGCGGTGAGCAGCGGGATCCGCCCGATCTCGCGCAGATACTGCCGGAACAGGTCCGACGAGGGGCCGCCGGTGTCGGCGGCGCGGCCCCGCGGCACCTCGGCGGGTTCCTCGGCCTCGGTCTCCACTTCCGCCTCTGCCCCGGGTGTCTGCGGCGGGCCGTCCGGGTCGGCCTCGGGGTGGTGCGCGGCACGGCTCTGCGCGGGTACCGCCCCGACCGCGTCGGCGTCCGTGACGGTGGTGTTGTCGGTCTCGGCGAGGGTCTGGGTCTGCACGGGGGCGACCTCCAGGAATGTCGCTGCTGAGTCGTGCGGCAGCGGTACGTCCGGGATGGGCTCGACGGCCTCGCCGCTGTCCATCCCATAGTCGTTTGGCGGAACCGCGGGAAAAGGGAACCCGTCGCGTACGGGTCGGCCGCGCTCCGAGGACTCAGGCACCGGAACCCAGTGTGGAGTACGACACATCGCCGCCACGAGGGGCGTGCGGTGACTTTTTGCGTCCGGTCCGTGACCGCCTGGTTACCGTTGTGGACGAGTGCGCAGTTCAGCGGAGCCGCAAGCGGTGGGAGCCGGTCCGGGATTGGCATGTGCCGGGCCCCCGCGAACGCGACCCGCCGCCCGCACGCCCCGCCGTGCCGCCACGCGCGGCCGCGCACCACCCCGGCACGCGGGGCCGGGCCGGGCTCAGAGGGCTTCGGCGCCCTTCTCGCGCAGCGCCTGGCCGTACTGCTGGAGCACCCACAACTCGTTCTGCACGGCGGCCAGCCGGGCCGGGTCGCCGCCCGCGCTGAGCCGGGACAGCGAGCCCTGCACGTCGCGGATGCGGCGGTCGACGGCGCGGCGGCGGACCGCGACGAGCTGGTCGCCCGCATAGGTCTCGTCGACGGTCTTGCGCAGGATCGCCTCGACCGCCAGCTCCGTGACCATCGCCCGCACGGCGTCGTCCGGAGCGGCGTCGCGGACGCGGATCAGATACTCCTGGGGGTCCTGGGTGCCGTACTCGGTGCCGCCCGCCTCCATGACGGCCAGCCGCACGGCGGCGTACGGGGGCGCGGTGAACTCGTCGATGCCGTACGCGTCGAACGCCGGGGCGACCAGCTCGGGCCGCTGCAGGGCGAGCTTGAGCAGCTCGCGCTCGGTGGCGAAGACGGGGTTGCGCAGGGTCAGGGCCGGGCCGCCGTTCGTGGGGGCCTGGGCGGCGGTGTACGTCTGCTGGGAGCGGTTCCCGGCGGGCGCGGGCCCCCTGCCGCCGCGGTCGCGTGCCCAACGGGCCAGCTGCGCCACCCGCTTGACGACGAACTGGGTGTCGAGGATGCCGAGCATGCCCGCGAGCTGGACGGCCACCTCGTGCTGTGCCCCGCTGTTCTTGATGCGGGCGACGATCGGGGCGGCCTCGTCGAGGGCGGCGGCGCGCCCGGCCGGGGTCTCCAGGTCGTAGCGCAGGACGATCTGGCGGAGGGCGAACTCGAAGAGCGGTGTGCGCGGTTCGACCAGGTCGACGACGGCCTCGTCGCCCTTGGCGAGGCGCAGCTCGCAGGGGTCCATGCCGTCGGGGGCGATGGCGATGTACGTCTCGGCGGCGAACTTCTGGTCGTCCTCGAAGGCGCGCAGGGCCGCCTTCTGACCGGCCGAGTCGCCGTCGAAGGTGAAGATCACCCGGGCCGAGCCGTTGTCCATGAGGAGGCGGCGGAGGATCTTGATGTGGTCGCTGCCGAACGCGGTGCCGCAGGTCGCGATGGCGGTGGTGATGCCGGCCATGTGGCAGGCCATGACGTCGGTGTAGCCCTCGACGACGACCGCACGGCTGCTCTTGGCGATGTCCTTCTTGGCGAGGTCGATGCCGTACAGCACCTGGGACTTCTTGTAGATCGCCGTGTCGGGCGTGTTCAGGTACTTCGGGCCGTTGTCGGAGTCGTAGAGCTTGCGGGCGCCGAAGCCGACGACCTCGCCGCCGATGTCGCGGATGGGCCACATGAGGCGGCCGCGGAAGCGGTCGATGGGGCCGCGGCGGCCCTCCTGGGAGAGGCCGGAGAGGACCAGCTCCTTGTCGGTGAAGCCCTTGCCGCGCAGATGGCGGGTGAGGTGGTCCCAGCCCTGGGGGCTGTAGCCGACGCCGAAGTGGGCGGCGGCGGCCTGGTCGAAGCCGCGCTCGGCGAGGAACGTGCGGCCGGCGTCGGCCTCGGGGCTGGTGCCGAGCTGCTCGATGTAGAACTGGGCGGCGGCCTTGTGCGCCTCCACCAGACGGATCCGCTCGCCGCGCTGGTGGGAGGGGTTGTACCCGCCCTCCTCGTAGCGCAGGGTGATGCCGGCCTGGCCCGCGAGGCGCTCCACCGATTCGGAGAAGGTGAGGTGGTCGACCTTCATCACGAACGTGATGGTGTCGCCGCCCTCCTGGCAGCCGAAGCAGTGGAAGAGGCCCTTGCTGGGGCTGACCTGGAACGACGGTGACTTCTCGTCGTGGAAGGGGCACAGTCCCTTCAGGTTCCCGCCGCCCGCGCTGCGCAGCTGGAGGTACTCGGACACCACGGCGTCGATCGGGACCGCGTCCCGAACCGCCTTCACGTCCTCGTCGTTGATCCTGCCGGCCACGTGGTGATTCTACGGGGCCGGACCGACAGTCCTGGGGCGAGGTGAGCGACGCCGTGCCGGGGTCCGGGGGAACTGCTCCGGACCCCGGCACGGGAGGGGTGGGGCGGCGGGTGCCGCCGTGCGTCACGGGACCAGGCTGTCCAGGGGGATGTGCGGGTCGGCGAGCGCGTCGGCGTCCACCTGGATCCGGGAGCGGACGAGCTGCTGGATGGGGTCCGTGACATCCCACACGTTCACGTTCATCCCGGCGAGCACCCTGCCCTCCTTCAGCCAGAAGGCGATGAACTCCCGCTTGCCGACGTCACCGCGGATCACCACCTGGTCGTACGTCCCCGGGGGCGCCCAGCCCGAGTACTCCAGGCCGACGTCGTACTGGTCGGAGAAGAAGTAGGGCACCCGGTCGTACGGCGTGCCGCGGCCCAGCATGGAGCGGGCGGCGGCCGGTCCGCCGTTCAGGGCGTTGGCCCAGTGCTCGACGCGCAGCCGGGTGCCGAAGAGGGGGTGGTGGAAGGAGGCGACGTCGCCGGCGGCGTACACGTCGGGGTCGGAGGTGCGCAGCGTCTCGTCGACCGCGATGCCCCCGCCGTGCTCCCGGCCGGCGAGTTCGAGCCCCGCGGCCTCGGCGAGGCCGGTGCGCGGGGCGGCGCCGATGGCGGCGAGGACGTCGTGCGCGGGGTGCTCCTCGCCGTCGTCGGTGCGGGCGGCCAGCACCATGCCGTCCTGGCCGACGATCTCGGTGAGCCGGGCGCCGAAGTGGAACCGCACGCCGTGCTCGCGGTGCAGCTCGGCGAAGACCTGGCCCAGTTCGGGGCCGAGGACGCTGTGCAGCGGGGTCGCCCCGGGCTCGACGACGGTGACCTCGGCGCCGTACTCGCGGGCCGCCGCGGCGATCTCCAGGCCGATCCAGCCGGCTCCGGCGATGACGATGTGGCCGTTGTCCCGGCCGAGCGCGGCGAGGACGCCCTTGAGCCGCTCGGCGTGGGCGAGGCGGCGCAGGTGGTGCACGCCCGCGAGGTCGGTGCCCGGGATGTCGAGGCGACGCGGCTCGGAGCCGGTGACGACGAGGAGCTTGTCGTAGTGGACGAGGGTGCCGTCGTCCCCGAAGCGGACGGTCCTCGCCGCGCGGTCGATCGCGTCGACGGTCTGGCCGAGGTGCAGCTCGATGTCGTTGCGCGCGTACCAGGCGGGTTCGTGGACGAAGACGCTGTCGCGTTCCTCCTTGCCGAGGAGGTAGCCCTTGGACAGCGGCGGACGTTCGTAGGGGTGGTCGCGCTCGTCGCAGATCAGTATCACGCGTCCGGTGAAGCCCTCCGCTCGGAGCGTCTCGGCCGCCTTGGCGCCTGCCAGGCCTCCTCCGACGATGACGAATGTCTGATCCGCGTCGACCACTTGATGCCTCCTCGTAAGGATGTCGCCATATGCGAGAGTCCCGCACGGAGCGTGATGCGGGAAGGGGGAGTGGCCCGATCAGGCCACGCAGGGTCACACTCCGGCGCCTCCATGGGAACGCGTGGTGAGCCTGAGGTGCAGGGAACGCGCCGAGGCATCCGTGAGGGATGCGATCTGGTCGACGATCACCCGCTTACGGACGCGGTCGTCGGCCGCGTGCTCGAACAGGGCCCGGAACTGAGGATCGAGCACCTCGGGCGCGCGGGCGGTGAGCGCCTCGGCGAGTTCGGCGACGACGACGCGCTGGTCGGCGCGGAGCCGCTCCTGCTCGGCGCGCTGCATCACGTACCGGTCGGCGACCGCCTTGAGGACGGCGCACTCGTGCCGGGCGGCGCGGGGGACGACCAGCTCCGCCGCGTACCGGGTGAGGCGGCCGGTGCCGTGGCGGGCGCGGGTGGCGCCCTCCGCCGCCAGGCAGAACCGGCCGATGAGCTGGCTGGTGGCGTCCTTCAGCCGGGCCTGGGCGACGGCCGATCCGTCGTAGCGGTGCGGCCACCACTCCTGGCCGAGGAGCCGGTCGAGGGCTTCGGCCAGCTCGGCCGGGTCGGTGTCCGCGGGCACGTACCGCCCGATGGCGACGGCGAAGATCTCCGCACGCTCCGGTGCCGAGGTGAGGCTGGCGGGGTCGATGTGGCCGGCGTGCAGGCCGTCCTCGACGTCGTGCACCGAGTAGGCCACGTCGTCGGACCAGTCCATCACCTGGGCCTCGAAGCAGGTCCGGGTGCCGGGGGCGCCCTCGCGGATCCAGTCGAAGACCGGCCGGTCGTCCTCGTAGACCCCGAACTTCGGGGACCGGGGGTCGGTGGGGCAGGCACCCCTGGGCCAGGGGTACTTGGTGGCGGCGTCGAGGGCGGCGCGGGTGAGGTTGAGGCCGACGCTCACGAGGTCCTCGTCGGCGTCGGCGGGCGCGGAGGCCACCATGTCGCTGCGCACGAAACGCTTGGGTTCGATCCGGGTGAGCAGCCGCAGCGACTGGGCGTTGCCCTCGAACCCACCGCAGTCCTCGGCGAATTCGTTGAGTGCCTGTTCGCCGTTGTGCCCGAAGGGCGGGTGGCCGAGGTCGTGCGAGAGGCAGGCCGCCTCGACGAGGTCGGGGTCGCAGCCGAGGGCGGCGCCGAGGTCGCGGCCGACCTGGGCGCACTCCAGGGAGTGCGTCAGCCGGGTGCGGGGGCTGGCGTCCCACACCTGGATGGGGATCTCCCCCGTACGCGCGGAGCCGAGGACCTGGGGCAGGGTGCCGGGGGTGACGACCTGCGTCTTGCCGGCGAGGCGGCGCAGGGCGGCCGAGTGCAGGACGCGGGCGCGGTCGCGCTGGAAGGCGGTGCGGCCGGGGTGCTTGTCGGGTTCGACGGCCCGGCGTTCGACGGCGGACACGTCGTACTCGTCGTGTGCGGCGGGGTTCTCGGGTGCCTTCGGTGCGGGTCCTGCTGTGTGCCGTTCCATGCCTTCCATGCACCGACAGTAAACGCAGCCGGTGACAAGCGGGGCGCCCGGCACCGGCGGCGGAGGGCGCGGGCCGGCGCGGGACCGCCCGGGTCAGGCCGGGGTGAGGGCGCGCTCCGGGGCCGGCTCGGGGGCCGCGAGGGCCTGGTCGTAGCGGTGCAGGACGAGGCGGACCATCGCCGGGTGGTCGCCGAGGGGTTCGGCGCGGATCCACGGGCCGGCCTCGGCGCAGCGGGAGGCGAGCCGGCCCGGGGCGGTGAAGTGGGAGGCGACGGCGATCCGGTGGCGGCCGCGGGCGGCGAGGGCGCGCAGGGCGGCCGGGACGGTGGGGGCGGCGCCGGAGGCGTACGCGGGGACGACGGGCACGCCGAGCCGCTCGGCGAGCAGTTGGGCGGTGCGGCGCGTGTCGGCGGCGGACTCCACGAGCCGGGAACCAGCGGACGCGAGGACGACGCCACTGGCGCGGCGGGCGGTGTCGCTCATCGCGGCCGGCCAGCCGGCCTCCACGAGCCGGTCGTGGAGGGTCTCGACGAGCAGCGGGTGCGGGCCGAGCGGGGCGGCGACGCGGACGGGCGGGCCGGGGGCGGCGGCCGCCGCCTCGGGCAGGTCGCGCCGGACGTGGTGGCCGCGTCCGAGCAGCAGCGGGACGAGAACGGCGCCGGCGCCCTGCCCGCCGCCGAGCGAGGCGAGCGTGCCGGAGAGCGAGGGGTCGCTCACGTCGATGTGGCCGACGCGCACGGCCAGATGCGGGCGCAGCTCACGGACCCGTTCGGCCAGGGCGCGGACGGTGCTCAGCGCGCGCGGGTCGCGGCTGCCGTGGGCGGCCAGCACGAGCGTGGGCGGCGCGGGACGGCGGGTGCCGTTGAGCGAGACCAGGCTGAGCTGGCTGCCGAGCTGACTGGTGATCCGGTTCATCAGCTGCGCCGTGGTGTCGAGCTGCCCGTCGAACCGGTCGGCGCGCGGCGGCGGCCCCGCGGAGCGGGCGGAGGACTCGTCTCGGACTGGATGCGACGCCGTCATGGGGCGATCCTCGCGGTAGGAGGTTGCCGGGCCGTTGCACGGGCATGTCGGGCGTTTTCCGGCGGTTCACCGTACGGTACGCCTGCCGGACGAGCGCCTCCCACCTGCGGTTCCCCCGCCGCGGGTGACAGCGCTCACGACACCCCGGTGAACCGAACGGGCTTGCGCCGCGTCCTCCTGTGTCGAACACGTACATGAGAATCAGCGTCTGCCGGCCCCGACCGCGGGGCCCGGTCCGCACCCGCGCGTGACGTCACCTGGGGGACATCGACCATGCTGCGTCTGCCGCGCCCGAAGCGTCCGGTCCCGCGCCGGCCGCGTCCGCTGCGACTGCTGCGACTGCTGCGCCAGGTGCGTCTGCCGCGGACCCGCAGGGGCCGACGGCGGTCCGTGCAGGCGCTGATGGTCCTGTGCGTGCTGGCTCTCCTCCCGATGACGTGGATGTACGTGACGACGGGCGACCGGCTGCGGACGACGGCGGACGCCCCGCGCACCGAGGTGGCGGTCGTCTTCGGCGCGGGCCTGTGGGACGGCGAGCCGTCCCCGTATCTCGCGCACCGGCTGGACGCGGCGGCGAAGCTGTACCGGGCGGGCCGGATCGAGGTCGTCCTCGTCACCGGCGACAACAGCCGCGAGGACTACGACGAGCCGGACGCGATGCGCGCCTACCTCACCGCGCACGGGGTGCCGGACCGGCGGATCGTCAGCGACTACGCGGGCTTCGACACCTGGGACTCGTGCGTCCGGGCGCGCAGGATCTTCGGCGTCCACGAGGCGGTCCTGATCAGTCAGGGCTTCCACATCCGCCGGGCCGTCGCCCTGTGCCGTGCGGCGGGGGTCCGCTCGTACGGCATCGGCGTCGACGCCAAGCACGACGCGACCTGGTACTACGGCGGCACCCGGGAGATCTTCGCGGCGGGCAAGGCCGCCCTGGACGCGGTGTTCCGGCCGGATCCGCGGTTCCTCGGCCGGAAGGAGCACGGGGTGGCCCGGGCGCTGGCGGCCGGCCGGTAGTCGGCGTGGGGACGTCAGTTCCCGTCCGCGTACTCCGCTCCGGCCCTCCCGTCGGGCCGCTTCGGTGCGGTGCCGTCCCCGGGGCGCGGGGAGGTGTGCGGCGAGGCGTCCGGTTCCGGGTCGGCGCCGCAGGAGCTGAGCCCGATACCCAGGGCCGCGCCGACGGCCGCGCCGCCGAGCGCGAGGACACGTCGTCTGGTGAGGTCGCGGTCGGTCATGGCCGGACCCTAGGGGGTGCCGGCGCCCGCGCGGGCGGGGCGCACGGACCGGCCACCCGCACGGGTGCACGCCCCTCTCCCCGTGACGGCGGTTCAGCCGGGGCCGTGTGCGGACGGGCGGGGTTCAGCCGGGTCCGTGCGCGGGCGCGTCCGCTGTCGCGCCGTGCCACTCGCCGCTCTCGATCGGGCGTCCGACGGCCCGCAGGCGCGCGGCGACGGAGGGCGCCGCGATGTACACCCAGGCGCGGACGGTCCTGCCGTCGGCGAGGACGGCGTCGCGCATGACCCGCTCGTACAGGTTGTGCGGATCGCCCGGCGCGTACTCCTCCAACGCGTCCAGTTCCGCGAGGAGTTCCTCGTACGCCCCGGGCAGCGCGGTCACGAGGTCGCCGGTCACCGTGCCGCCGGGCTCCTCGACGGCGTACGGGTAGCCGGGCCCCGGGTGCAGCACGAGCCCCGCCATCCGCCCGGGCTCCTCGGAGCGGGTCCGGCCGCGCAGGTACAGGTCGTGGTTGTGCTCGCCGGGGCGCAGGGTGCCGTAGACGAAGAAGGGCGGTCCCGTTCCGTTCACGGGGTCGTCTCCTCCCCCACCCACCGCAGGTAGTCCGCGCCGCCCGCGACGACCGGGGTCGCGATGATCTCCGGCGTCTCGTAGGCGTGGGTCTCGCGGAGGTACGCCTCCAGGGCGGGGTAGCGGACCGCGGTCGTCTTGAAGTGGATCTGCCACTCGGCGGCCGTCTCGACGGTGCCCTGCCACCGGTAGACGGACGTGACCGGTCCCGAGATCTGCGCGCAGGCCGCGAGCCGCCCCGCCACCGCGCCATGGGCCAACTCGGCCGCCCTCTGGGCCGAGTCGGTGGTGGTCAGAACGGCCAGACAGGCCGGCGTCTCCATGATCGTCTCCCTTCGTGGGGGTACGGAAACGATTCTCGCCCGATCCCGCGTCCACCGCGTAGGCGCTATGGACATGACATGTCATGAACCTTTAAATCTGAGGCAGCCGTGCGGCGCCTCCGAGGCGGCTGTGCGGCGCCTCCCCCACGCGCCCTCCCCAAGGGGCCTTCCCAAGGAGACCGATGAGTCGGACACGGCACATCCGAGGTTCCTCGCTCGCCACCGCGGGCGCCGCCGCGGCCGCGGCCGCCCTGCTGGCCGCCGCATCGGCGCCCACCGCACACGCCGACGCCCGGCCCGGCCGGGCCGCCGCCGTCGTGAACGCGGCCGCCGCCCTGGTGGACCACGCCACGGGCCTGGGCCTCACCTCCGCCCAGGACACCTCCGTGCGGGACGTCGTCGTCGACCAGGACAGCACCCAGCACGTCCGCTACGACCGGACCTACCGTCATCTCCCGGTCCTCGGGGGCGACTTCGTGGTCCACCTGGCGCCGGGCGGCACCTACCGCGGCGCCGACCGGGCCACCACGAAGGCCATTTCGCTGAGCAGTGTCACCCCGGCGCTGTCCGCCCCGAGGGCCATCGGCCTCGCGGCGGCCGCGCTGCGCGCCGCCGACCCGGGCGAGGCGCTGCGCAAGGTGACGGCCAAGCCGCAGTTGGTGGTCGACGCGCTGCACGGGGCACCGAAACTCGCCTGGCGCACCACCGTGGTGGCCCAGGACACCCTCGGCAACCCGGTCGCCCGCATGGTCCTCACCGACGCACGCACCGGCGCCCGGATCGACGCCTGGGACACCATCGAGACGGCCACCGGCGACGGCAAGTCGCTGTACAGCGGCACGGTTTCGCTGGAGACGACCGTGTCCGGATCCACGAACCAGCTGAAGGACCCGACGCGCGGGAACACGTACACGGGCGACGCGGCGAACAAGACGGACCTGTGCATCTTCGGGATCTGCATCAGCCGGGCGCCCGCGACCCTGTTCACCGACGCGGACAACCACTGGGGCACCGGCGCGACGGCGGACCGCGCGTCCGCGGCGGTGGACGCGCAGTACGGCACCGACGAGACCTGGGACTACTACAAGAACGTGCACGGCAGGAACGGCATAGCCGGCGACGGCAAGGGCTCCTACAACCGGGTGCACTACGGCAACAACTACAACAACGCTTTCTGGGACGACAGTTGCTTCTGCATGACGTACGGGGACGGTGACGGCACGACGCTCGGGCCGCTGGTCGCGCTCGACGTCGCGGGGCACGAGATGTCGCACGGCGTCACCTCGAAGACCGCCGCGCTGACGTACTCGGGCGAGTCCGGCGGCCTGAACGAGGCGACCTCCGACATCTTCGGCACCATGGTCGAGTGGTACGCGAACAACGCGGCGGACCCCGGTGACTACCTGATCGGCGAGAAGATCGTCCGCTCCGGCTTCGGCAAGCCCGCCCTGCGCTTCATGGACAAGCCCTCCAAGGACGGCAACTCGGCCGACTGCTGGAGCAGTTCGGTCGGCAACCTCGACGTCCACTACTCCTCCGGCGTCGCCAACCACTTCGCCTACCTCCTCGCGGAGGGCAGCGGGGCGAAGACGGTGGGCGGCGTCAGCTACGACTCCCCCACCTGCAACGGCTCGACGGTGTCCGGCATCGGGCACGACAAGGTGGGCAAGATCTGGTACCGCGCGCTGACGGTCTACATGACGTCGTCGACGAAGTACGCGGGCGCCCGTACCGCCACGCTGAACGCGGCCAAGGACCTCTACGGCGCGGGCAGTACGGAGTACAACGCCGTGGCGGCGGCCTGGTCGGCGGTCTCGGTCGTCTGACCCCCGTCTCCCGGAACACCCACCGCACACCGTGGGCAGGCGGTCCCAACGGCCGCCTGCCCACGGCCTGTTCCTCAGCGGCCCGGCCCGGCAGTCCTGCCCAGCGGTACTGTCCAACGGTCCTGTCCGGCGGTCCTGTCCGGCGGTCCGCCCGATCCCGGACGCCCGACGCCACGGACGCCCCCGGGCCACCCCGCACGTTCCCGCACTCCGGTGCGCCTCTCACCCCGCGTACGGCCTTCGCCCCCGCGCGTCTTTCAACGCCCTCGCCCACCAGCCGAGTTGGTCCAGCATGGTGTTCGCCGCGGCGGCGGGGCCCGCCGGGTCGCGCGGGTGGCCGGCCTCGTCGAACGCGGCGCCCGCGCCGTGGAAGGACACGGTGTCCCGGACGGTGACGGCGTGCAGTTCGGCGAAGACCTGACGCAGGTGCTCGACGGCCCGCAGGCCTCCGGAGACACCCCCGTAGGAGACCAGGGCGACGGGCTTGGCCCGCCACTCGGCGTAGTGCCAGTCGACGAGGTTCTTCAGGCCCGCGGGGAAGGAGTGGTTGTACTCGGGGGTGAGGACGACGAAGGCGTCCGCGTCGGCGAGGGCGGGCGTCACCTTCGCCAGCTCGGCGGCCACCGCGGGCGACGGGGAGGAGGACAGGACCGTGGGGAGGTCGACGGACGCGACGTCGAGGACCTCGGGGAGGAAGTCGTCCCGCTCCGCGATCCGGTCGAGCAGCCAGCCGGCCACGACGGGACCGAACCGGCCCTCTCGATTGCTGCCGATGACCACGGCGACCCGTACGGGAGCCTCGGCCACCGGCCCCGGAACGGCGGGTTCGGTCCGGGGCCGGGCGGATACGGCGGGCGGCTCGGCGGACACGGCGGGGGGCTCGGCGACGGCGGACGGGGCAGCGACTGCGGACGCGGCTGCGGCAGGGGCAGAGGCGGTGACTGTGGCTGGGGCTGGGGCTGTGGCTGTGGCTGTGGCTGTCTTCATGCCGCACAGCCTCGTACCTCAACCTTTCTTGAGGTCAAGTGCGACAGCGGAGCGCGGGCGCCCCGAGAACGCCGGCGCCCCGGCGGGAGGGCCGGGGCCCCCGCCGCGTCCGCGGCCAATCCGGGCCGCCGCCCCGCACCCCGGTCACCCGTTCACACCCTCGGCACCGCGCCCTTCGGGTTCTCGTTCGCGACACGCCAGGCGGACGCCGGTGACCTGCTGGAACGCCGGCGCTTCCGCCCGCGCGGCGGGGCGGCCTGACACCCGTTCACCTCATTTCTGACACACCATCAGGAAGCGGGTGGGGGCCGGTGCCACTTACCTCGGTAGAGCAGGGGCACGACCGACGCAGCGGCACTTGGGGGTGTCGCGGGCCGGGCCCCCTCGGAGGAGCTAGCACGATGCGACGTACCGCCCGGATGCTGACCGGTACCGCGCTCGCCGTCGCCGCCGCGGGTCTGGCCGCCGCGCCCGTGTACGGAGAGGACAGCGGGAGCCTGGAGGTGTTCCCCTCCACCGTCGTCCCGGGTGCCGACGTCACCGTCAACACGTCCGCCTGCCCCGCGGACGGCACCGCGACGGGGGACGCCGGCGCCGTGGGCGCCGGCACCTTCACGCTCGCGGCGAGCGCGCACGAGCAGGACGCCATCGGTCAGTTCCGGGTGCCGCCGAGCGCGCAGCCGGGAACGTACGAGATCGTCGCGAAGTGCGCGGACGGCCGGCGGATCACCGGCGACCTGATCGTGACCCTGACCTCGACGCGCGAACAGGTCCAGCCGCGCGGCCATGTGAACACCGGTGTCGGCGGCGCGCTGGGCCCCGACCCCGTCCAGACCGCGGCGGGAGTGGCGGCACTGGCCGTCGCCGCCGCGGGCGGTACCTGGCTCCTGCATCGCCGGGCGAGAGGCGACGGGATCTGACGGACACCCTCCGCCGTCCGTCCGCCGGTACCGCCGTCCCCTCCCCCTCCGTGACCCGACGCCCCTCGCGGCGCGGAGGGGGAAACGGGGACCGATCGCGTCCCCTTCCCAGCCGTCGGGCCCGGCCGGCCCCGGCCCCCGGGAAGGACCCTGTGAGGAGGCTCGTGTGCGCCGGGTCAGCAACATCGCCATAGCGTCGGTCACCGTGTTCGCCCTGTGCTCGGGCGCCTGGCTGCTGCGCAGCGGCTCCGAACCCCATCCGCCGCCGCAGCCGTCGGCGGCCGAGGCGGGGACCGGCGGGGACCGCGCGCCGTCCGCCGCGCGGGCGCTGCCGCACTCCCCGCCGGACCGCATCCGTATCCGCGCGATCGGGGTGGACGCCCCGCTCATGGGCCTCGGTCTCACCCCGCAGGGCAGCCTGGACGTGCCGCCCGCGGAGAAGAAGAACCTGGCCGGCTGGTACGAGTCGGGCACCTCACCCGGCGAGCGCGGCACGGCGATCGTCGCCGGGCACGTCGACAACGCCGAGGGCCCCGCCGTCTTCTACGACCTGGGCGCCGTCCGCAAAGGCAGCACGGTCGAGGTGGACCGGCTCGACGGCAGCACGGCCGTGTTCACCGTCGACGCGGTCGAGGTGTACGACGCGCGGGCCTTCCCCGACGCCAAGGTGTACGGCGCGGCCCGCCGGCCGGAGCTGCGGGTCATCACCTGCGGCGGCGGCTACTCCAGGTCGACGGGCTACCAGGGCAACGTGGTCGTCTTCGCCCATCTCTCGGGAAGCCGCTGAGGGGTGGACGGGCGCCGGGCCCCGCCGGGGGTCAGGCCAGCCACTGCTCGTACGCGAGGTTCGCGACCAGCGCGAAGACCACCGTCAGGAGCACGACGCGGACGAAGCCGCTGCCCTTCTTGAGCGCGGTCCGTGCCCCGACCATGCCACCGGCGAGGTTGAACACGGCCATCAGGGCGGCGAGTTCCCAGAAGACGGTGCCCTTCCACGCGAAGGTGGCGAGGGCGCCCGCGTTGGTGCAGCAGTTGACGATCTTGGCGGTGGCGGAGGCGGTCAGCAGGTCGAGGTGCAGCAGCGCGGTCAGGGCGAGCACGAGGAAGGTGCCGGTGCCGGGGCCGATGAGGCCGTCGTAGAAGCCGATCCCGAGGCCCGCGAGGCCGATCGCGGCGAGGACGCGGCGCGCGGAGACCGGGGTGGCCGACGGCGCGGTGCCGAACGCGGGCCGCAGGATCACGAAGGTGCCGACGGCGAGCAGGACGACCATGACGACCGGCTTGAGCACCTCGGTGCTCAAGCCCGCCGCGACGAACGCGCCCGCCGTCGAACCGGCGAGCGCGGCCAGGCCGATGCGCACGGCGAGCCGTACGTCGACGGGGGCCTTGCGCGCGTACGTGACCGCGGCGCCCGTCGTGCCGACGATCGCCACCGCCTTGTTGGTGCCGAGCGCGTACGCGGCGGGGGTGCCCGCGGGCAGGCCCAGCAGCATGGCGGGCAGCAGGAGCAGGCCCCCGCCGCCGACCACGGCATCGATCCAGCCGGCCGCCAGCGCGGCGGCGCAGAGTACGAGGACCGTGGTCAGCGATATGTCGGGCATGATCGCGACCCTATGGACGCGATGCGTGTGCCGTCCATGGATCTCGCAGGCTTGAGCGAGTTCAGAGGTTCGGACCGGCGGGTTCGGACCGTCGGGTTCGGACCGGCGGGTTCGGACCGGCGGGTTCGGACCGGCGGGTGCGGAGCGGCGGGTGCGGACCGGCGGGTTCGGACCGGCGGGTTCGGACCGGCGGGTGCGGAGCGGCGGG
Source organism: Streptomyces sp. NPDC005302 (assembly GCF_040607345.1). Lineage (NCBI taxonomy): Bacteria > Bacillati > Actinomycetota > Actinomycetes > Kitasatosporales > Streptomycetaceae > Streptomyces > Streptomyces sp. NPDC005302. The sequence continues at coordinate 116,786 of NZ_JBEXGN010000012.1, read as the reverse complement.
TGCGGACCGGCGGCTTTCGCGGACGGCGCCGGTCCGGGGCCGGTCCCTGAGCCCTTGCCCGAGCCCGCCGCTCCTACTTGAGGCCGTCGAAGGTGACGCCGGTCAGTTCCTCCGAGGCTGCCCAGAGCAGCTCGCCCGCGCGGTCGTCGCGGGTCCAGGGGGCTCGCCAGGACGGCGCGGGCGAGCCGCGCCACATCGCGAAGGACGGTCCGACGAAGGTGTCGGGTGCCACGTCGGGCGCGGTGGCCGCGTACAGGCTGGGCAGCGCGCCGGCCTCGGCGCTCTGGGCGAAGACGCGGTTGCCGAGTTCCATGAGCCGCTCGGCGCCCCGGCGTCCCTCCATCCGGGGCCCGGCGGTCTGCAGGTTGGTGGAGGCGTAGCCGGGGTGCGCGGCAGCCGCGACGACGTCGGAGCCGGCGCGGGCCAGCCGTCGTGCCAGCTCGTGCGTGAAGAGGAGGTTGGCGGTCTTGGACCGGGCGTAGGCGATCCACTTGCGGTAGGGCTGCCGGTCGTTGTTCAGGTCGTCGAGGTCGATGTTGGACAGCGCGTGGACCATGCTGGACACGGTGACGACGCGGGCGCCGGGGGTGTCGGCGACCAGCGGGTGCAGCAGTCCGGCGAGCGCGAAGTGCCCGAGGTGGTTGACACCGAACTGGGTCTCGAACCCGTCGGCCGTGCGGCCGGGCGGCAGCGCCATGACACCGGCGTTCCCGACGAGCAGATCGAGCCGCCCGTAGGTCCGCGCGACCGTGGCGGCGAACTCCCGCACGGAGTCCAGGTCCCCCAGATCGAGCCGCAGGAACGCGACGTCGGCCCCCGGGACTTCGGCCACGATCCGGTCCCCGGCCTCGGCCCCCCGCTCCGCACTCCGGCAGGCCAGTACGACCCGGGCCCCCTGGCGGGCCAACTCCCGCGCGGTCACATACCCGAGTCCGCTGTTGGCCCCGGTGACGACAGCGGTACGCCCCCGCTGCCCGGGCACGTCCTGAGCGTTCCAGCGGGGCATGAGGTGCTCCTTCGAGGGAGGGGACGACGGCGCTCCCCACCCTAGGGGGCGGGGCGGAGACGCGGTGCGACCCGAAGGGGCGGGACGCCGACTCGCTTCCTGGCGCCGCGGTTCGCACGGTGCAGGAGAGGCCCGGCCCGGGCGTCGACGCCGTACCCGGGCTGATCCACACGCCAGGAAGGCGGCCGCGTGGACCGGGCATATGGTCCCGCGGCGGTCCTCCACCTCTCACGTCGCACGGGTGGGCCTGCGGTGAAAGACTGACGGAATGAGCGTGACGCGCACAGGTCCGGAAGATCCGGTCACCGCACGTCGGGGCCGCCGGCTCGTCACCGCCGTCACGGCCGTCGTCCTGCTCGGTCTCTCCACTCTCGGCGCCTCGGCCGTGCCCTCGGGCGACACTCGAACGGCGGACGGAACGGCGACCGGTGCCACGGCGTCGGACGGTACCGGGCATCCGGTGAGCATCGGAGACGGCCGCACCGTCCATCTCCGGTGCGAGGGAACCGGGTCTCCCACGGTCGTGCTCGTGTCGGGTACGGGAGGCGCCTTCGACGAGTGGACCCACGTGGTCGACCGTGCCGACCCCGCGGGCGCTCTGAAGCCCAGCGCATCAGCGGTCCTGCCGACGGTCGCCTCGTCCACGCGGGTGTGCGCCTACGACCGCCCCGGCACCACGCGGGTCGACGGGAGCGTGAGCCCCTCGACCCGGGTTCCGCAGCCCACGACGGCGAAGGACGGCGTCGCGGACCTGGAGGCGGTGCTCCGGGCCGCCGGCGAACAGCCGCCGTACGTGCTGGTCGGAGCATCCTGGGGTGCGATGATCACCACCCTGTTCGCGCGCACCCACCCGGCCCAGGTGACCGGTCTGGTCACCGTCGACGGCGCTTCACCGTTCCTGAAGGACACGCTGACTCCGGATCAGTGGTCCGACTGGATGGCCAAGATCGCCGCGACGGAGTCGGCGAAGCGCCTGGAGGTGCCCGACTACGAGTCCAGCGTCACCGAGATCCGGAACGCACCCGCCCTGCCCCACCTCCCGCCCGGCGTCGTGCTGACCTCCGACCACCCGTGGGACCTCCAGGTGGGACACAGCGGCTCGACCTGGCCCGCTTGGCTGGACGCCCAGCAGCGGCTGGCTTCCGAGCTCCACGCCCGGCACATCACTCACACCGACAGCGGGCACGGCATCGGCGTCGAACAGCCCCGGACGGTGGCCCGGGCCATCCTCTCCGTGGTCGACCAGGCGCGGGGCACGGCCGCTCCGGCGGATCACGCCCACCCCTAGGGGCTCGGCGTCACCGTCTCCGCCCGGCGCTCTCCCCGGTCCAGGACGAAGGGGCGGCACCCCCGCACAGGGTTGCCGCCCCTTCGTCCTGGACGCCGGGGTCCTCACCGGCCGGTGAGGGTGAGTGGCCGGCGGGGACCCCGGGGGTTTCTAGCGGTGGTCGCTGCCCTTCGAGCTGGAGGCCGCGCGGCCCGCTTCCAGGCGGGCGACGGGGATGCGGAAGGGGGAGCAGGAGACGTAGTCGAGTCCGACCTCGTGGAAGAAGTGGACCGACTCCGGGTCGCCTCCGTGCTCGCCGCAGACGCCGAGCTTCAGGTCGGGGCGGGTCGCGCGGCCGGCTTCGACAGCGGACTTCACCAGGGAGCCGACGCCGTCCTTGTCGATGGTCTCGAAGGGGCTGACGCCGAAGATGCCCTTCTCCAGGTACGCCGTGAAGAAGGACGCCTCCACGTCGTCGCGGCTGAAGCCCCACACCGTCTGGGTGAGGTCGTTGGTGCCGAAGGAGAAGAACTCGGCGGCCTCGGCGATCTGGCCGGCCGTCAGCGCGGCCCGCGGGAGTTCGATCATCGTGCCGATCGCCAGCTTCAGCCGGATGCCGGTGGCGGCCTCGACCTCGGCGATGACCTGGTCGGCCTCCTCGCGGACGATCTCCAGCTCCTGGACGGTGCCGACGAGCGGGATCATGATCTCCGCGCGCGGGTCGCCCTTGGCGTTCCTGCGCTCGGCGGCGGCCTCCGCGATGGCCCGTACCTGCATGGTGAACAGGCCGGGGATGACCAGCCCGAGGCGGACGCCGCGCAGGCCCAGCATCGGGTTCGACTCGTGCAGCCGGTGCACGGCCTGCAGCAGGCGCAGGTCGTTCTCGTTGGCGTCCTTGCGGGACTCGGCGAGCGCGACCCGTACCGACAGTTCGGTGATGTCGGGCAGGAACTCGTGCAGCGGCGGGTCCAGGAGACGGATCGTCACCGGGAGGCCGTCCATCGCCTCGAACAGCTCGATGAAGTCCTGCTTCTGGAGGGGCAGCAGGCCCTTGAGGGACTCCTCGCGTTCCGCGTCGGTGTCCGCGAGGATCAGCCGCTCCACGAGTTCGCGGCGGTCGCCGAGGAACATGTGCTCGGTGCGGCACAGGCCGATGCCCTGCGCTCCGAAGCGGCGGGCGCGGAGCGCGTCCTCGGCGTTGTCGGCGTTGGCGCGCACCCGCAGCCGGCGGACCCGGTCCGCGTACGCCATGATCCGGTGCACGGCGGCGACGAGTTCGTCGGCGTCGTCGGCGCCCGCGTGCATGCGGCCCTCGAAGTACTCGACGACCGGGGAGGGCACGACCGGGACCTCGCCCCGGTAGACCTTGCCCGTGGAGCCGTCGATGGAGACGACGTCGCCCTCTTCGATGACGACGCCGCCGGGGGCCGTCATACGGCGCCGCTTGGTGTCGACCTCCAGCTCCTCGGCGCCGCACACACAGGTCTTGCCCATGCCGCGGGCGACGACGGCGGCGTGCGAGGTCTTGCCGCCGCGCGAGGTCAGGATGCCCTCGGCGGCGATCATGCCGTCGAGGTCGTCGGGGTTGGTCTCGCGGCGGATCAGGATGACCTTCTCGCCCGAACGGGACCACTTGATCGCGGTGTACGAGTCGAAGACGGCCTTGCCGACGGCGGCGCCGGGCGAGGCGGCGATGCCGCGGCCGAGCTGGTCGACCTTCGCCTCGTCGTCGAAGCGGGGGAACATCAGCTGGGCGAGCTGGGCGCCCGTCACCCGCTGGAGGGCCTCGGCCTCGTCGATGAGTCCCTGGTCCACGAGCTGGGTGGCGATACGGAAGGCCGCGCCCGCGGTGCGCTTGCCGACGCGGGTCTGGAGCATCCACAGCTGGCCGCGCTCGATGGTGAACTCGATGTCGCAGAGATCCCTGTAGTGGTTCTCCAGGGTCTCCATGATCTGCATGAGCTGGTCGTACGACTTCTTGTCGATCGACTCCAGCTCGGCGAGCGCGACCGTGTTGCGGATACCGGCGACGACGTCCTCGCCCTGGGCGTTCTGGAGGTAGTCGCCGTAGACGCCCTGGTGGCCGGAGGCGGGGTCGCGGGTGAAGGCGACGCCGGTGCCGGAGTCGGGGCCGAGGTTGCCGAAGACCATCGAGCAGACGTTGACGGCGGTGCCGAGGTCGTGCGGGATGCGCTCCTGGCGGCGGTAGAGCTTGGCGCGCTCGGTGTTCCAGGAGTCGAAGACCGCGTGGATGGCGAGGTCCATCTGCTCGCGCGGGTCCTGCGGGAAGTCCCGGCCGGCCTCGGTCTTGACGATCTTCTTGAACTTGGTGACGAGCTTCTTCAGGTCGGCCGCTTCGAGGTCCGTGTCGACCACGACCTTCTTGAGCTGCTTGGCCGCCTCCAGCGCGTCCTCGAAGAGGTCGCCGTCCACGCCGAGGACCGTCTTGCCGAACATCTGGATGAGGCGGCGGTAGGAGTCCCACGCGAAGCGCTCGTCGCCGGCCTGCTTGGCGAGGCCCTGCACCGACTTGTCGGAGAGGCCGATGTTCAGGACGGTGTCCATCATGCCGGGCATGGAGAACTTCGCCCCGGAGCGGACCGACACCAGCAGCGGGTCGTCGGCCTGGCCGAGCTTCTTGGCCATCTTCGCCTCGAGGGCGTCGAGGTGTGCACTCACCTCGTCACGCAGTGCCGCCGGCTCCTCGCCACTGTCGAGGTACGTCTTGCACGCCTCGGTGGTGATGGTGAAGCCGGGCGGGACGGGAAGACCCAGGTTGGTCATCTCGGCGAGGTTGGCACCCTTGCCTCCGAGAAGGTCCTTGAGTTCCTTGTTGCCCTCGGTGAAGTCGTAAACGAACTTCGCTCCGCCGACGCCGCTGTCGCCGCTCTCAGCTACGTGGGGATCTTTGTTTTCCGACACGAGTCTCGACTCCTCGACGTCGCGGTGGCTGCCCTGACGAGGGGGAACATACCCAGATCGAAGGCGCGTGGGTACGTCCACTTGCGCGTCATGCGCCTGTAACCACCCGTCCGCCACCAGATCGAAAGTCAAGGCTTGGCAAGCCATCCGGCGTCCGTGTTTTCACTTCTTGAACGCATCAACACCCGTAGACCGCTCTGCACGCTCAGGTGAGCGGCCCTCGGCACGTCTGAGTTTAATCGATGAACGATCAAGGGGTGGCACTGAGTGCCACCCCTTAGGGAAGTGCAGCCGCTCATGATCCGCTCATCTGAGCGATACCCCTATCAAGGGTGGCGAGAATCACGCCTCGCGGAGCGGCCCGGTTTCATCATGCGGACCACGATCCGGACACGACACACGGCTGTCACACGCCGAGCGCCGCGAGCCGCTCCTCCGCGCGCTCGGGGGCGTAGAGGTACTCGACGACCAGCGCCCCGGCGCCCACCAGTGCGGCCCGCTCGCCGAGCCGCGAGGTCACCACGTCCAGATGAGCGGTGGAGCGGGGCAGCGCCCGCTGGTAGAGCAGTTCGCGCACACCCGTGACGAAGGGTGTTCCGGCCAGGTCTCCGGCGATCATCAGCACGCCCGGGTTGAGCAGCGTGACCACGGTGGCCAGAACGTCCCCGACCTGCCGGCCGGCCTCCCGGGCCAGGGCCATTGCCTCGGGGTGACCGGCCGTCAGCAGGTCCCGCACGTCGGAGCCGGAGGCCGCCCGCACGCCCGCCTCGGCGAGCCGCCGGGCCACCGCGCCACCGCTCGCGACGGCCGCGAGACAGCCGTGGGACCCGCACCGGCACAGCGCGTCCGCGCCCACCCTGATGTGCCCTATGTCGCCTGCCCCGCCGTCCACGCCCCGGTAGATCGTGCCGCCGACGACCATGCCAGCGCCGATACCGGTGGAGACCTTGACCAGCGCGAACGCGGAGCAGTCGGGGTAGCCGGTGCGCTGTTCTCCGTACGCCATCAGGTTGGCGTCGTTGTCGACGAGCACGGGGACGCGGGCGCAGCGGTCGGTGCCGGCGTGCTCGGCGAAGGCGCGGGCCAGCCGGCCCCGGATGTCGTAACCGTCCCAGCCCGGCATGATCGGCGGCTGCACCACCCGCCCGGTGTCGATGTCGACCGGTCCCGGCACGGCGAGCCCTATGCCACAGACGGCGTCGGCGCCCCGGCCGGACTTCTCCAGCAGTTCGGCGAACCAGCGTCCCAGTTCACCGAGCACCGCCTCGGGTCCCTCGTCGACCACCAGGAGGCCCGCGTGCTCGGCGAGGATCTCGCCGGTCAGGGTGACCACGGCGGCCCGGCCGTGCCGGGTGTCGAGGTCGGCGGTCAGGACGACCGCGTGCTCGTCGTCGAACTCCAGGGTGATCGAGGGGCGGCCGCCCAGCGGTGAGTCGACGGGGCCGCCCGCGCCCTCGCGGAGCCAACCGGCGCGGAACAGCCGGTCCAGCCGCTGGCCGACCGTGGCCCGGGACAGGCCGGTGGCCTGCTGGAGCGCGCCGCGTGTGGTCGCCCGGCCGCTGCGCACCAGTTCGAGCAGCTGTCCGGCGCTTGCCTGGTTCACGGTCCTCGCCGCCCTTCCGGTCATGCGCACCCCCTTGCGTTCCTCAACTCTGCATTACATATTGAGTTTTGCGTGTTAAATAGACGTAACCCTACGGCAGCTACTGCCGAACTGGTCGGACGGACGTCTTCGGGGAGACCTGAGTGGACCGCACAACCCAGCTCACCGCCCTGCGCAGGGGACTCACCGCCCCCTTGCGCCCCACCGGCACTCCCGTGCACGCCTCCGGCCCGCCCACTCCGCCCGGTCCGGGCGGAATCGCCCGTACCGGACCACTTGTATACGATCCGGCGGGGTCGTCGGGTTCCCTGCACCTCGGGGCGTCCCGGGTGCTGAACGGCAACTGGACGGGAACGTCCACGGTGCCCTCGCGCGGCCTGTACCCGCACCAGTGGTCGTGGGACTCCGCGTTCATCGCGATCGGACTGCGTCATCTGTCGCCGCTGCGGGCGCAGACGGAGCTGGAGACCCTGCTCGGCGCGCAGTGGGCCGACGGACGTGTCCCGCACATCGTGTTCAACCCCTCCGTCCCGCTGGACGCGTACTTCCCGAGCCCCGACTTCTGGCGCTCCTCGACCGCGGGCCGCGCGGCGGGCGCCCCGCGCACCGTACAGACGTCGGGCATCGTGCAGCCACCGGTGCACGCGCTCGCCGTGTGGCTGGTGCACCGCGCGGACCCGGGGCTGTCGCGGGCGCGGTCGTTCCTCTCCCGGATGTATCCCCGGCTGGCGGCCTGGCACCGCTATCTCCTGCACCGCCGGGATCTGGGCGGCGGCGGTCTCGCCAGCGTGGTCCACCCCTGGGAGCAGGGCATGGACAACAGTCCGTGCTGGGACGCGCCGCTCAGCCGCGTGACCCCGGCACCGGCCCGGTCCTTCCGGCGCGCGGACCTCGACCACGGCGCCCCCGAGGACCGGCCCACCGACCTCGACTACGGGCGGTACGTGCGGCTGGCCGCCGACTACCGCGACCGCGGATACGCCGACGGGGGCGGCGAGTTCGCCGTCGAGGACCCGGCGTTCAACGCCCTGCTGATCGCCTCGGAGCACGCGCTGGCCGAGATCGCGCAGGAGCTCGGCGCGGCGGGCACCGCACGCCACGCGCGCGCCGAGCGGCTGACGGCGGCTCTGGTGGACCGGCTGTGGGATCCGGCGGAGGGCCTGTTCTTCTGCCGGGACGAGCGCGGCGGCCCGGACGGCCGCGGCAGCGGGCTGATTCCCGAGCGCAGCGTCGCCGGACTGCTGCCCCTCATCCTGCCCGCGCTGCCGCGTGAGATCGCCGCCACGCTCGTACGGACCGCGGGCGGCCCGCACTTCGCCCTCGGCGGGGCCGCACGGCTCGCGCCCAGCTACGACCTGACCGGCGACTCCTTCGACCCGCACCGGTACTGGCGGGGGCCTGCCTGGTTCAACACCAACTGGCTGCTGGAGCGCGGGCTTCGGCTGCACGGGGAGCACGGGCGGGCAAACGCCCTGCGGACCGCTCTGCTCGACACGGCCGGGGAGTCGGAGTTCGCCGAGTACGTGGACCCGTACACCGGCGAGGCCTGCGGAGCACTCGGCTTCAGCTGGACGGCGGCCCTGACGCTCGACCTGCTGCACACCGCGGGCGGGCCGGAGCCGCTCGTGTCCGAGGACGGGCCGGACACGTTGGTCACCCCGGACACGTTGGTCAGCACGGGACACAGCACTGCGACACAGAGCGCGTACGACGCCGGGACGGGCGCCAAGGGAGGGGACCGGGGATGACGGAACGGCATCATCTGCTCGTGCACGGTGGGACGTTCGCCGCCGTGAGCGACGGCGGGGACATCAGCGGTGTGCGGGGCGGCAGTTCGCCGGACGGCTTGTTCGTGCGGGACGCACGGCACCTCAGCCGGTGGCAGTTGACGGTGGACGGGGCGGTGCCCGAGGCGCTCACCCCGGTCGCGGACGGCGACACGGCACGCTGCGTGCTGGTGCCGCGGGGCGGCCGCAACGAACCGCCCGCGTACACCCTCTTCCGTGAACAGGCCGTCGCCGAGGGCGCGTTCGTGGAGGCGCTGCGCGTCACCAGCAACCGTCCGACGCCGACCACGGTCCGTATCGCGGTCACCGCCGACGCCGACTTCACGGACCAGTTCGAACTGCGCTCCGACCACCGCACGTACGCCAAGACCGGCGTCGTGCGCCAACGGCAGGTCCTCGACGACGGGGTGGAGTTCAGCTACCGGCGCGGGGAGTGGCGGTCCCGGACGACGGTCACCTCCGAGCCCGCCCCGGACGGGGTGGAGGAGACGGGCACCGGAGCACGCCGTCTGGTGTGGTCGCTGGACCTCGAACCGCACGGCTCGGCGGAGCTGGCCCTGCGGGTCGCGGCCCGCCCGCACGGCGCCGCGCACGATCCGCCCGTCCCCGCCTCCCCGGCCGCCGCGAACGAGCGACTGCTCGCCCTGGAGGGCGAGTTCGCGGAGGGGGTGCCGTTCCCGACCGGCTGGCCGGAGCTGGCCGCGGCCTGCGCGCGGGGCCTGTCCGACCTCGCCGTCCTCCAGGTCCCGGCCCGCGGCCCGGACGGCGAGGAACTGCGGGTGCCGGCCGCCGGAGTCCCCTGGTTCCTCACCCTGCTGGGCCGGGACGCCCTGCTCACCTCGCTCTTCGCCCTGCCCTACCGGCCGCAGCTCGCCGCCGCCACGCTGCCCGCGCTCGCCGCGACCCAGGCCGTCGAGGTGGGGGCGGACACGGTCGCGCAGCCGGGCAAGATCGTGCACGAGGTGCGGCACGGCGAGCTCGCGCACTTCGGGCAGGTGCCGTACGGCCGCTACTACGGTTCGGTGGACGCGACCCCGCTGTTCCTGGTGCTGCTCGGCGCGTACACCGAGCAGACCGGCGACGCGGCCCTCGCCCGCCGGCTGGAGCCCAACGCCCGTGCCGCGATCGGCTGGATGCTGGACCACGGCGGGCTGACCTCGCGCGGCTATCTCGTCTACCGCGCGGACGGCGGCGGCCTCGCCAACCAGAACTGGAAGGACTCCCCCGGCGCGATCTGTTCGGCCGACGGCAGCCGTCCGAGCGGTCCGGTGATGGCGGCGGGCGCGCAGGGGTACGCGTACGACGCGCTGCGCCGCACCGCGCACCTCGCCCGGACCGTCTGGGACGACGAGGTGTACGCGGCGCTCCTGGAACAGGCGGCCGCCGACCTGCGCGACCGGTTCCAGCGGGACTTCTGGATGAGCGGACACGCCTTCCCCGCGCTGGCGTTGGACGGCGACGGCCGGCACGTCGACGCGCTCGCGTCGGACGCGGGCCATCTTCTGTGGTCGGGGCTGCTCGACAAGGAGTACGGCGAACTGGTGGGCCGCAGGCTGCTGGAGCCGGACTTCTTCTCCGGCTGGGGCGTCCGCACGCTCGCCTCGGGCCAGTCGGCGTACCACCCGCTGTCGTACCACCGCGGTTCGGTCTGGCCGCACGACAACGCGCTCATCGCGCTGGGGCTGGCACGGTACGGCCTGCACGACGAGGCCCGGACGGTGGCCCACGGGCTGGTGGACGCGGCGACGGCGGCCGGCCACCGGCTGCCGGAGGTCATCGCGGGCTACGACCGGGAGACCCACGCCGAACCGGTGCCCTATCCGCACGCCTGCGTCCGGGAGTCCCGCTCGGCGGCGACTCCCCTGGCGCTGCTCACGGCGGTCGGCGGCGCCTGAGGTCCATCGAGGGACGGGGCGAAGCCGCGGGCCGATGGTGCGCGGTCCGATCGCGCTCGGCGGCCCGCGCCGCGGGCGGTTCGGCGGACGAGCGGGCCGGGGACGCGCCCCGCGTACCGGGCAGCCCGCCAGCGGCGGCCCGGTACGGCAGACGGTGAGCGCGAAGGCCCGGCAGGCGGTGAGGGCCGAGGATCGGCGGGGCGCCCGGTTCGGCCGGTCAGCGGACCGGGGACGCGCCCCGCGCACCAGGCAGCCCAGTAGGCAGGCGGTGAGGGCGAAGGCCCGGCGGGCGGCCGGGGCCGCAGGCGATGGGGGCCGAGGATCGGCGGGGCGCCCGGTTCGGCCGGTCAGCGGACCGGGGGCGCGCCCCGCGTACCGGGCAGCGCGCTGAAGGCGGCCCGGTACGGCAGACGGTGAAGGCCCGGTGGGCGGACGGTGGGGGCCGAGGATCGGCGCGGCGCCCGGTTCGGCCGGCGAGCGGGCCGGGGGCGCGCGCCGCGCACCCGTCAGCGCGCACCGGGCAGCCCGCCGGCGGCGGCCCGGGGGCCGCAGGCGGTGGGGCCGAGGCCGGGCGGGCGTCCGGTTCCGGTGCTCGGAACTGGTCCGTGTGGGCGAGCGCGGCGCGGTCCCGTCGGGGGTCGGCGGGACGTCCGGTTCGGCCGGTCAGCGGACCGGGGACGCGCCCCGCGTACCGGGCAGCCCGCTGACGGCGGCCCGGTACGGCAGACGGTGAAGGCCCGGTGGGCGGACGGTGGGAGCCGAGGCCCGGCGAGGCGCCCGGTTCGGCCGGCGAGCGGGCCGGGGGCGCGCCCCGCGCACCGGGCAGCGCGCCGGCGGCGGCCCGGGGGCCGCAGGCGGTGGGGGCCGAGGCCGGGCGGGCGTCCGGTTCCGGTGCTCGGAACTGATCCGTGTGCGCGAGTGCGGCGCGGTCCCGTCGGGGGTCGGCGGGACGTCCGGTTCGGCGGGTGGGGGCGGGTCGCAGGAGCGGTGGGCGCCCGTGACCCGGCGGCCGGGTTCAGCCGCCGGATGTGTCCAGTTCGGCTTCCTCGCCGACGCCCGCGCAGTCGTAGGGGTCCTTCAGCCAGCCCTCGGGCAGGACGACACGGTTGTTGCCGGAGGTGCGGCCGCGCGGGCCGTCGGCGTCGGCGGGCCACGCCTGGTCGAGGTCCAGCTCGGCCAGCCCGTCGGACAGTTCGGCGAGCGAGGAGGTGACGGCGAGCCGCTTGCGCATCTCGGAGCCGACGGAGAAGCCCTTCAGGTACCAGGCGACGTGCTTGCGGAAGTCGATGACACCGCGCGCCTCGTCGCCGATCCACTCGCCGAGCAGGGTGGCGTGCCGGACCATGACGGCCGCGACCTCGCGGAGCGCCGGGCGTGCGTACTCCTCGCGGCCCTCGAACGCGGCGACCAGGTCGCCGAACAGCCAGGGCCGGCCGAGGCAGCCGCGGCCGACGACCACGCCGTCGCAGCCGGTCTCGCGGACCATCCGCAGCGCGTCGTCCGCCGACCAGATGTCGCCGTTGCCGAGGACGGGGATCTCCGGCACGTGCTCCTTCAGCCGGGCGATGGCGTCCCAGTCGGCGGTGCCGCCGTAGTGCTGGGCGGCGGTCCGGCCGTGCAGGGCGATCGCGGTCACGCCCTCCTCGACCGCGATGCGCCCGGCGTCGAGGAAGGTGATGTGGTCGTCGTCGATGCCCTTGCGCATCTTCATGGTGACGGGCAGGTCCCCGGCGCCGCTGACGGCCTCGCGGAGGATCGCGCGCAGCAGCGGGCGCTTGTACGGCAGGGCGGAGCCGCCGCCCTTGCGGGTCACCTTGGGGACCGGGCAGCCGAAGTTGAGGTCGATGTGGTCGGCGAGGCCCTCGTCCGCGATCATGCGGACGGCCTTGCCGACGGTCGCGGGGTCGACGCCGTACAGCTGGATCGAGCGCGGCTTCTCGGTCGCGTCGAAGTGGATCAGCTGCATGGTCTTCTCGTTGCGCTCGACCAGCGCCCGCGTGGTGATCATCTCGCTGACGAAGAGACCCTTGCCGCCGCTGAACTCGCGGCACAGCGTGCGGAACGGCGCGTTCGTGATGCCCGCCATGGGGGCGAGGACGACGGGCGGCTGCACCTGGTGGGGACCGATCGACAGCACGGAGTTCACGGTGGACGTGGGCGTGGGCATTCCCCCATTGTGGCGTACGGCGACGGGTGCCCGCGCAGAAGATCGTGTAGAGGTCATTAGTTAGACACACTATCGACGTCGGCGTACGCTGAGTGGATGCCTGAGCTCAGCCACCGCCACCGCATGCTGGTGCTCGCGATCTGCTGCATGAGTCTGCTGATCGTGAGCCTCGACGTCACCATCCTGAACGTCGCCCTCCCCTCGATGCAGAGGGACCTGCACGCGAGCGTCGCGGGCATGCAATGGACGATCGACGCGTACACCCTGGTGCTGGCCTCCCTGCTGATGCTCGCGGGCTCCACCGCCGACCGCATCGGCCGCCGCAAGGTCTTCATGGCGGGTCTCGTCCTGTTCACCATCGGCTCGGTGCTCTGCTCGCTCGCCCCGAGCCTCGACACCCTCATCGTGTTCCGGATGATCCAGGCCGTCGGCGGCTCGATGCTCAACCCCGTCGCCATGTCGATCATCACGAACACGTTCACCGACCCCCGCGAACGCGCCCGCGCGATCGGCGTGTGGGGTGCCGTCGTCGGCATCTCCATGGCCGCGGGCCCCCTCGTCGGCGGACTCCTCGTCGACACCGTCGGCTGGCGCTCGATCTTCTGGATCAACCTGCCCGTCGGCCTCGCCGCCCTCCTGCTGACCCTGCGGTTCGTCCCCGAGTCCCGCGCCCCCAAGGCCCGTCGCCCCGACCCGGTCGGCCAGCTCCTCGTCATCGCGCTCCTCGGCTCCCTCACCTACGCGATCATCGAAGCGCCCACCTCCGGCCTCACCCACACCCTCGCCTTCGGCGCGGTCGCCCTCGCCTCCCTGCTCGGCCTCCTGTGGTACGAACCCCGCCGCGACGAACCCCTCATCGACCTGCGCTTCTTCCGCTCCGCCCCGTTCAGCGGCGCGACCGTCATCGCGGTCAGCGCGTTCGCCGCCCTCAGCGGCTTCCTGTTCCTGTCGACGCTCTACCTGCAGAACGTCCGCGGCCTCGACGCCCTGCACGCGGGCCTGTGGATGCTGCCGATGGCCGCCCTCTGCTTCGTCTGCGCGCCCATCTCGGGACGCCTCGTCGGCAGCCGCGGCCCCCGCCTGTCCCTGCTGATCGCCGGCGTCGCCATGACCATCAGCGGCGTCCTGTTCGCCGCCTTCGAGGCCGAGACGTCGAACGTCACCCTCGTCATCGGCTACGTCTTCTTCGGCCTCGGCTTCGGCTTCGTCAACGCCCCCATCACCAACACCGCCGTCTCCGGCATGCCCCGCACCCAGGCGGGCGTCGCCGCGGCCGTCGCCTCCACCAGCCGCCAGATCGGCGGCACCCTCGGCGTCGCCGTCATCGGCGCCGCCCTCGCCTCGGGCATCCAGGCCTCCGCCTACCGCGACACCTTCGTCTCCGCCGCCCGCCCGGGCTGGTGGATCATCGCCGCCTGCGGCCTCGCCGTCCTCGTCCTCGGCGCGCTCACCAGCGGACGCTGGGCCCGCGGCACGGCCGACCGCACGGCCCGCCTGCTGGAGGCGCCGGAGGTGGCGGAACCGGTGAGCGCAAGGACACACGACACCACAGCCGCCTGACCCCGGACGGGAACGGCCCGGACGGAACAGTCCCGAACCGTGCACCGCCCGCGGTGGGCCCCGACCGTTCACGGCCCGCGGTGGGCGCGTCCGCCCGCCGTGGGCCCGGGGCGGCGCCCGCCGGCCGCCCCCGCGGCGTCACGCCGCTCCGGCCTCCTCGGCCTCCGCCTCCAGGGCGATCGCGTGCAGCCGCTCCAGCCGCTCACGGCTCTGCTCGTCGGCCGGCGGATAGGTCACCATCCGGGCGCCCTGCGCGGGCGCGAGCCACAGGTCGGTGTGATCGACCGTCACGAGACCGACGTACGGGCTGACGAACTGCTTCGTCTTGCCGCGCGCGCTCACCACCTCATACCGCTCCCAGATCTCGCGGAACTCCGCCGACTCCGCCCGCAGCCGCTTCACCAGCATCTTCCAGGCCGGCTCCCCGAGATGCCCGGCCATCGACACCCGCAGCCGCGCCGCCATCAACCGCATCGCCTCGTCCAGGAAGACGATCGACTCACGCCACTCCGCGTTCGTGTACGCGAGCACCAGGCAGTTGCGGTCGGCGGGCGGCACCGTGTCGAGGTCACGCATCATCAGCCGGGCGTACGTGCGGTTGTACGCCAGGATGTCGTACCGGCTGTTCTGGATACAGGCCGGAACGGGCTCCAGCTGCCGCAGCATCAGACGCAGCGCCGGCGTGATCCCCGAGCACTGCGCGGCCGGCGACGGATCCACGGCACCCGCCAGCTGGAAGAGATGAGCGCGCTCACCGGCATCCAGCAACAGGGTCCGCGCCAACGCGTCGAGGACCTGCTCGGACACCTGGATGTCCCGCGCCTGCTCCAGCCACGTGTACCAGGTCACCCCCACCGCCGAGAGCTGCGCGACCTCCTCGCGGCGCAGCCCCGGAGTACGCCGCCGACGCCCCCGGGGCAGCCCCACCTGCTCGGGCGTGATGCGCTCACGGCGGCTGCGCAGGAACATCGCCAGCTCGTGCCGCCGGATCTCACTGCCCCGCGACGCCGCGGCACCCGACGACAGCACCTCCCCGGCGACGGCCCCGACGCCCCCCGCTCCTGCCGACCCCGCGGGCCCCGTCGGCGCGCCCGCGGACCGTACCCCCGCCGAACCCGCGGTCGCATCCCGTGCCATCGTCGTCATGCCTCCAGCCTGCCGCTCACCGCAGCCTGTTGCCAGGTACTCCTTCTACCAGGATAAGAAGACTCTGGTACCAGCCTGAGAGCGGGAGAAGGCTGGAGGACGTGACCGAAACCGGAACGCTCACCACCACCGTCCGCACCCCTGCCCCACCCGCCCTCGGCGGCCTCGGACTCTTCACCGTGCTGCTCGGCGCGGCCCTGCCCCTGATCGACTTCTTCATCGTCAACGTGGCCCTCCCCACCATCGGACACGACCTGCACGCGAGCGAGTCCGTCCTCGAACTCGTCGTCGCCGGCTACGGAGTCGCCTACGCCGTCCTCCTCGTCCTCGGCGGACGCCTCGGCGACCTCTTCGGCCGACGACGGTTCTTCCTCGGCGGCATGGCCGCCTTCGGCCTGACCTCACTCGCCTGCGGACTCGCCCCCACCGCCTGGACCCTCGTCGCCGCCCGCGTCGCCCAGGGCGCCGCCGCCGCCGCGATGCTGCCCCAGGTCCTCGCCACCATCCAGGCCACCACCGCCGGACCGCGCCGCGCCAAGGCCATGGGCCTCTACGGCGCCACCGCCGGTCTGTCCATGGTCGCCGGACAGATCCTCGGCGGCGTCCTCGTCGCCGCCGACATCGCCGGCAGCGGCTGGCGCTCCGTCTTCCTCGTGAACGTCCCCGTCGTCGCCCTCGGCCTGTTCCTCGCCGCCCGCGCCGTCCCCGAGACCCGCTCCCGGCACCCCGAACCCGTCGACGCCCCCGGCACCGTCCTGCTCGCCGTCACCCTGGTGGCCCTGCTCACCCCCCTCACCGAGGGCCGCGCCGCCGGCTGGCCCCTGTGGACCTGGCTCTCCCTCGCCCTGTTCCCCCTCGCCGCCACCGCCTTCTACCTCGTCGAACGGCACGCCGACCGCAACGGCCGCACCCCCCTCGTCCCGCCCAGCCTGTTCCGGCTGACCTCACTGCGCCGCGGCCTGATCATGATCGTGCCGTTCTCCATCGGATTCAGCGGCTTCATGTTCGTCATCGCGGTCGCCCTGCAACAGGGCGAGGGCCTCGGCCCCGTCCCCGCCGGACTCGCCCTCGCCCCGCTCGCCGTCGTCTTCTTCGTCACCTCGCTGTGCGGCCCCCGCCTGATCGCCCGCCACGGCACCCGCGTCGTCACCGCCGGCGGAATCCTCCAGGGCATCGGCATCACCCTCATCGCCCTCGCCGCCTGGCGGTCCTGGCCCGACCTCGGCGTCTGGCAACTCCTCCCCGGAGCGGCCGTCGCCGGAGCCGGACAAGCACTCCAACTCCCCGTCCTCATCCGGATCGTCCTCTCCGAAGTACCCGCCGCCCGCGCCGGCGTCGGAAGCGGCGTGATGGCCACCACCCAGCAGGCCTCCCTCGCCATCGGCGTCGCCACCCTCGGCACCCTGTTCCTGTCCCTCGCCCCCACCCACGGCATGCGGGACGCCCTCGTCATCACCCTCCTCGTCCAGCTCGCCGGCATCGCCCTCACCACCGCGCTCAGCCTGCGACTCCCCCGCACCATCGCCTGACCGCCGACCCCGGGCGACCACCCCGCACGACCCCACCCGCACGCCCCCGCCCGGCCACCGGCACATGCACCCGTCATGCCGTCAACTACCCATTCCCCAGGGCCTGTTGACACTCTCCGCACACCATGTCGTACTGAGTCGCACTGAAGTCGAACGGACCGCGCCCGGCGACCGCCCAGCCGCACGCCCCCGTCGACCGCTCCGCGATCCGAGGAGGCCCCGTGGCCCACACCAAGATCCGCACACCGGACCAGAGGCCCACCACGGGCACCGGCGGAACCGGACACTGAACTACCCCACACCCGCCGACGTCACCCGCACCGCCAGGGCCCTCGCAACCCGGCACCCCGACAAGTGCCGGCTCACCACGATCGGCCACTCCCGCCGCGGCACCCCCCTACGGATGCTCAGCGTCGGAAGAGGCCCACGGCACGCCCTCGTGGTCGCGGGCGCCCACCCCAACGAATACGTCGGCGGCGGCACCCTCCTCGCGCTGGCCCACCGGGCACTGGCCGGCGAACACCCCGGAACCGTATGGCACCTCGTGCTGTGCCTCGACCCGGACGGAGCCCGCCTCAACGAAGGCGGCCACCACGCCGACACCCTCCTCGACCAGTACCGCCACTTCTTCCGCCCCGCCCCCGACGAACAACCCGAATGGGCACCCGCACTCCCCCGCCCCCGCTTCCTCCCCGAGAGCCGCGCCCTCCTCGACGTCATCCGCCGCATCCGCCCCTACGTCCAGATCTCCCTCCACAGCACCGACATCGGCGGCACCTTCGCCCAGCTCACCCGCGACGTCCCCGGCCTCGACCGCACCCTCACCACCTCCGCCGAACGCCTCGGCATCCCCGTCGAGAACGCCCCCCTCGACGCCCTCCACTGGCCCGCCACCGCCCCCGGCGTCTTCGTCCTCCCACCCCCCGGAGCCCCCGAACGCCCCACCGCCTTCCCCGAGAACGCCCACCGCTCCACCTGGCTCGCCCCCCACGCCTACGGAGGCGTCACCGCCGTCATCGAAGTCCCCGTCTGGGCCGCCACCCGATTCGCCGACCTCACCCCCGACCCCGCCCCCGAACAACGCCTGCGCCACTGGGCCGAACGCCTGCGCGCCCACACCCACACCACCCGCGCCCACTACGAACGCGCCCGCCCCCACCTCCCGCCCCCCGGCCCGGACCCCGCCTTCAGCATCCGCAGGGCCATCGCCGAAACCCTCCGCGTCTGCGGCCCCCTCGCCGACAGCTGGGACCCCAGCCACCCCACCTACACCCCACTGCCCGACCTCACCCGCGCCCGCACCGCCAGCATCGAAGGCTTCGCCCGCCGCACCCCGCTCCGCGCCGCCGCCATGCTCCTGCGCCTCCTCGACGAACACGCCCCCCACCCCGCCACCGCACCCCAACGCGCCGAACTGGAAGCCCTCATCACCCGCTGGTGCGCCGCCTACTCCACGAGCTTCACCGCCACCTGGGTCCCCGTGGACCGGCAGATAGAACACCAGGTCAACGTCACCACCGCCGCCGTGGAAGCCGCCGAAGGACACCTCGCACCCTCCTGACCCACCCGGCCCCCCACCGAACTCACCGCCCGACAGCCCCCGTTGATCTTCCCGATGCTGCACACTCCTAGCGCAGACGAAACGGTCAACCAGGAGGTGTCATGCTGCAGATCAACCAGAGCAAAGTCAGCCGCTGGGACCAGCACGGCCGCGAACACACCGTCCGCGTCCAACGCACCGGCGTCCAGCGCACCATCCGATGCGACACCTGCGGCTGGCGCAAGAACGCCCAGTTCCTCCCCTGGCTCAAGGCCGAGGAACACCTCGCCGAAGCCCACCAGGCGACCGTCGACCCCAAGGAAAACTGAAACCCCGGCGAGCCCACCCCGCCGGGGTCCACACAACAGCCCGGTCCACCCCGGGCGACACACCTCAGTCGATACGCCGACGCAGACCACGCAACAGCAGCCGGACCACCGCCACGAACTCCGCCTCGATCCCCGCCTGCACCCACTCACCCGCATACGCCGGATCATGGAAACGGCCCGTCGCGTCGAACACCGCCCGCGCCGTCGCCGCCGAATCACCGTCCACCGACAAGAAATCGCCCTCCTGGACACCCCGGAACACGATCTGCGTCAGCTGCTCCACCAGCTCCGCGACGTGCTCCTCCACCACCGCACTCGCCTCGGCGAGCAGCACCATGTACGTCGCGAACAGCTCCGGATCGTCCCCCGCCTTGTGCCGCTTCGCCGTGAACAGCGCACCCAGCCAGTGCTCCAGAGCCACCGGAGCCGGCTGCGCGGCCGACCCGGCGATCTCCCCCAGCGTCGCCGACGTCCGGTCCAGCCACCGCTTCGTGACCGCCTCCCGCAGCGCCGCCTTCGTACGGAAATGGCGGTAGACACTGCCATGACTGACACCCAGCGCCCGCGCCACGTCCACCACCGTGGCCTTCGCCGGCCCATGGCGACGCAGCACCTCCTCGGTCACCTCGAGGATGCGCTCGGCCGTCAGTACTTCACCGGTCTGTGCCATGACGAAGACCGTACCCGCCGGTACTGTCAGCGCTCACTGTCGAGATGTGCCATCTGCGCCGCCGGGTAACGGTCACCCGCCGCCGCGTCCACCGGCACCGCCCGCTCGATCGCCGCCAGGTCCGCCTCGTCCAGCGTCACGTCCAGAGCGCCCAGCGCCTCCGCCAGCCGCTCCCGGGTCCGCGCACCCACCAGCGGCACGATGTCCCCGCCCCGCGACAGCACCCACGCGATCGCGATCTGCGCGACGCTGACCCCCTTCTGCTCGGCGATCTTCCGCAACGCGTCCACCAGCGAGAGGTTGTGCCGCAGGTTGTCCCCCTGGAAACGGGGACTCATGGCCCGGAAGTCGTTCGCGCCCAGCTGCCGGTCGGCCGTGAAGTGCCCCGAGATCAGACCGCGCGACAACACCCCGTACGCCGTGATCCCGATCCCCAGCTCACGGGTCGTCGCCAGGATCTCCCCCTCGATGCCCCGCGAGATCAACGAGTACTCGATCTGCAGATCCGAGATCGGCGCCGTCGCCGCCGCACGCCGGACCGAGTCCGCGCCGGCCTCACTCAGACCGATGTGCCGCACATGCCCGGCCTCCACCAGCTCCGCGATCGCACCGACGGTCTCCTCGATGGGAATTCCGGGATCGACCCGGGCGATCCGGTACACATCGATATGATCGACGCCGAGGCGCTGCAAGGAGTAGGCGGCGAAGTTCTTCACCGCCGCGGGCCGCCCGTCATACCCCGACCAGCCCCCGTCCGGATCCCGCAACGCCCCGAACTTCACACTCGTCAACGCCCGCTCACGCAACGCCGCCGGCGCCGAACGCAGCGCCTCCCCGATCAGCATCTCGTTGTGGCCCATGGCGTAGAAATCGCCCGTGTCCAGCAGGGTCACGCCCGCTTCGAGCGCGGCATGGATCGTCGCGACGGACTCGGCCCGGTCCGCGTCCCCGTAGAGCGCGGACATGCCCATGCAGCCGAGGCCGAGGGCGGAGACCTGGGGGCCGGTTGTTCCGAGGGGGCGGGTTTGCATGAGAGCTCCTTGGTGGTCCTTGGAGGGGCGGTACTCCATCACCCTCGCATTACAGCTGACAGATTTCAATATCTGTCAGCTGTCATCTGTTATCTGTCATTCCATACCCGACATCAGCCACGCACACCCCGAACCATGGTCCAGACCTATTGACGAATGGTCTGGACCGCGCGAATGTCATGCCTACGACACCTCGACACCTCACCGCACCCCCCACCGGGAGGCCTCGCATGATTCGTCGCAAGCTCCGCCTGCTCGCCGTCGCCCTGGCAGCGGCGGTCCTGACCCCGTTGTCGGTGGCCGGTGCGCCCAGTGCCGCCGCGGCCGACACCTGTGCCGTGAAGTCTCGTCCCGCCGGCAAGGTTCTCCAGGGCTACTGGGAGAACTGGGACGGCTCGTCCAACGGCGTGCATCCGCCGTTCGGTTGGACGCCGATCACCGATTCCCGTATCGCCCAGCACGGTTACAACGTGCTCAACGCGGCGTTCCCCGTGATCCGTTCGGACGGGACGGCGTTGTGGGAGGACGGGATGGACGTGGGCGTGAAGGTCGCGACGCCCGCCGAGATGTGCGCGGCCAAGGCGTCGGGGCAGACGATCCTGATGTCGATCGGTGGCGCGGCCGCCGGGATCGATCTGAGTTCGTCCACGGTCGCCGACCGTTTCGTGGCGACGATCGTGCCGATCCTGAAGAAGTACAACTTCGACGGGATCGACATCGACATCGAGACGGGCCTGACCGGCAGCGGGAACATCGGCCAGTTGTCCGCGTCGCAGGCGAACCTGATCCGGATCATCGACGGAGTGCTGTCGAAGATGCCGTCGAACTTCGGGCTGACGATGGCGCCGGAGACGGCGTACGTGACCGGTGGCAGCATCACGTACGGGTCGATCTGGGGCGCGTATCTGCCGGTCGTGAAGAAGTACGCGGACAACGGCCGGCTGTGGTGGCTGAACATGCAGTACTACAACGGGAGCATGTACGGGTGTTCCGGTGACTCGTACTCGGCGGGCACGGTGCAGGGGTTCACGGCGCAGACCGACTGCCTGAACAAGGGTCTCGTGGTGCAGGGGACGACCGTCAAGGTGCCGTACGACAAGCAGGTGCCGGGGTTGCCCGCGCAGTCGGGGGCGGGTGGCGGTTACATGGCGCCGAGTCTGGTGTCGCAGGCGTGGAAGCACTACGGGACCGGCCTGAAGGGTCTGATGACCTGGTCGGTGAACTGGGACGGTTCGAAGAACTGGACGTTCGGCGACAACGTGAAGGCGTTGCAGGGCCGTTGAGTCGGGTGACGGTTCGGTCGCGGGGCCGTTGAGGGCGGCCCTGCCGGCCTTGTCCGGGCAGCGCGAAGCCCCCGGTTCCCTGGTGGGAGCCGGGGGCTTCGTGGTGCGTGGGTCGGGTCAGCAGCCGACGAGGCGGCTGGCGAGGTAGCCCTCGATCTGGTCGAGGGAGACGCGCTCCTGCTTCATGGAGTCGCGCTCGCGCACGGTGACGGCGTTGTCGTCGAGGGTGTCGAAGTCGACGGTGACGCAGAAGGGGGTGCCGATCTCGTCCTGGCGGCGGTAGCGGCGGCCGATGGCGCCGGCGTCGTCGAACTCGATGTTCCAGTGCTGGCGCAGCGCGGTGGCGAGGCCCTTGGCCTTGGGCGACAGTTCCGGGTTGCGGGAGAGCGGGAGGACGGCGACCTTGACGGGCGAGAGGCGGGGGTCGAGGCGCAGGACGGTGCGCTTCTCCATCTTGCCCTTGGCGTTGGGGGCTTCGTCCTCGATGTAGGCGTCGAGGAGGAAGGCGAGCATGGCACGGCCGACGCCGGCGGCGGGCTCGATGACGTAGGGGGTCCAGCGCTCTCCGGCTTCCTGGTCGAAGTAGGAGAGGTCCTGGCCGGAGGCCTTGGAGTGGGCGCCGAGGTCGTAGTCGGTGCGGTTGGCGACGCCTTCGAGCTCGCCCCATTCGTTGCCGCCGAACTGGAAGCGGTACTCGATGTCGGCGGTGCGCTTGGAGTAGTGGGAGAGCTTCTCCTGGGCGTGCTCGTACCAGCGCATGTTCTCTTCGCGGAGGCCGAGGCCGGTGTACCAGTTCCAGCGTTCCTGCATCCAGTACTCCTGCCACTTCTCGTCCTCGCCCGGCTTGACGAAGAATTCCATCTCCATCTGTTCGAACTCGCGGGTGCGGAAGATGAAGTTGCCGGGGGTGATCTCGTTGCGGAAGGACTTGCCCATCTGCGCGATGCCGAAGGGCGGCTTGCGGCGCGAGGTGGTCTGTACCTGGGCGAAGTTGGTGAAGATGCCCTGGGCGGTCTCGGGGCGCAGGTAGGCGACGGAGCCGCTGTCCTGGGTGGGGCCGAGGTGGGTGGAGAGGAGGCCGGAGAACTGCTTGGGCTCGGTGAACATGCCCTTGTTGCCGCAGTTGGGGCAGTTGATGTCGGCGAGGCCGTTCTCGGGGAGGCGGCCGTGCTTGGCCTCGTAGCCCTCTTCGAGGTGGTCGGCGCGGTAGCGCTTGTGACAGGAGGTGCACTCGGTGAGGGGGTCCGAGAAGGTGGCGACGTGTCCGGAGGCGACCCAGGTCTCGGTGGCGAGGATCACCGACGAGTCGATGCCGACGACGTCCTCACGCGAGGTGACCATGTAGCGCCACCACTGGCGCTTGATGTTCTCCTTGAGTTCGACGCCGAGCGGGCCGTAGTCCCAGGCGGCACGCTGTCCGCCGTAGATCTCACTACTGGGGAAAACGAAGCCACGGCGCTTGCTCAGGCTGACGATGGTGTCGATCTTGTCGGCGGCCACGGTGCTCTCTTCATTACGGACGGACGGCGGCGAATGCTTCAGGTTACCGGCGTGGCCCACCTCTGTATCAAATCGGTTCGCTGAGTGGGCGGCTCGCTGGGGGTTACATCCGGTTGGTGGGTGTTTTCGAGGGGTGTGCGGGTGGGGGCGGGGGTGGGTGTTGGGGGGTTCAGGGGGTCCGCCCTTCGAGCGTATTGACAATCGTTTCCACTTTTGTTGAAAATGAGTGTCATGAACGTACGACGACGCCTCATATCCGGGTCCGCCGCTCTGGTGGCCACCGCCCTCGGTCTCGGGGTCCTCTCGGCCTGTTCGGGTTCGGCGGCGGCCGACGGCAAGGGCGGGGGCAGGCTCGACGTGGTGGCGTCGTTCTACCCGCTCCAGTACCTGGCCGAGGAGATCGGCGGGTCGCATGTGAGCGTGACGAACCTGACGCAGCCCGGCCAGGAGCCGCACGACCTGGAGATCAGCGCGCGGCAGACCGCGCGGCTGCAGGAGGCGGACGCCGTCCTCTATCTGAAGAACCTCCAGCCGGCCGTCGACGACGCGGTGGCCCAGTCCGAGGTGGGTACGAAGATCGACGCGGCGTCGTTGACGACGCTGGAGAACCACGGGAACGAGGTCGGCGGGCACGCGGCCGAGCACGACCACACCGCGGGCGAGGAGTCGGGGGCGGCGGACCCGCACATCTGGCTGGACCCGGTGCGGTTCGCCGAGGTGGCGGAGGGCGTCGCGAAGGGGCTGGAGAAGGCCGATCCGCGGCACGCCGGGGACTACGCGAAGAACATGGCGGCGCTGCGGAAGAAGTTCGACGCGCTGGACAAGGACTTCCGTGACGGGCTGGCGCACACGGACACGAAGACGTTCATCACGACGCACGCGGCGTTCGGCTATCTCGCGGAGCGGTACGGGCTGACGGAGGAGGCCATCAACGGTCTGGATCCGGAGTCGGAGCCGAGCGCGAAGCGGGTGCGGGGGCTGGAGACGCTGGCGAAGGCCGACGGGGTGACGACGGTGTTCTACGAGACGCTCGTGAGTGACAAGACGGCCCGGACGATCGCGCGGGACGCGGGGCTGCGGGCGGATGTCCTCGATCCGATCGAGGGGATCACCGGCAAGTCGAAGGGCGACGACTACCTGCAGGTCATGCGGTCCAACCTGAAGGCGCTGCAGACGGCTCTGGGGGCGAGGTGACGGAGGTGAGAAGCGTGACGGAGGCGGAGGACGTGGCGGCCGTGGGCGAGGCGGTGGTGTCGTTGCGCGGGGTGCGGGCCGAGCTGGGTTCGCGTCCGGTGCTGCGGGGTGTGGATCTGACGGTGCGCCGCGGTGAGGTGGTCGCGCTGCTGGGGGCGAACGGTTCGGGGAAGTCGACGGCGGTGCGCAGTGTCATCGGTCAGGTTCCGGTGAGTGCCGGGGAGATCGAGATCTTCGGGGTGCCGCGGCGGCGGTTCCGTGACTGGCGGCGGGTGGGCTATGTGCCGCAGCGGACGACGGCGGCGGGTGGTGTGCCGGCGACGGTGACGGAGATCGTGGCGTCGGGGCGGTTGTCGCGGGCGCGTTTCGGGGTGCTGCGCAAGGCCGATCACGCGGCGGTGCGGCGGGCGCTGGAGCTGGTGGGGATGGCGGACCGGGCGAGGGATTCGGTGAACGCCTTGTCCGGGGGTCAGCATCAGCGGGTGCTGATCGCGCGGGCGCTGGCGAGCGAGCCCGAGTTGCTGATCATGGACGAGCCGATGGCGGGAGTGGACCTTGCGAGCCAGGAGGTCTTGGCGGCGACACTGCGTGACCAGGTGGCACAGGGCGCGTCGGTGCTGCTGGTGCTGCACGAGCTGGGACCGCTGGAGCCGTTGATCGACCGTGCGGTGGTGCTGCGGGACGGGTGTGTGCTGCACGACGGTCCGCCGCCGAGGGCGGTGGGTCAGCATGCGCTGCCCGGTCATGACCATGTACATCCGCACGCGGCGCACGACGCCGGGCCGATCCGGACGGGGCTGCTGAGCTGATGGAGATCCTTGATTACGCGTTCATGCAGCGGGCGCTGCTCGCGGCGGTGCTGGTGGGGATCACGGCGCCCGCCGTCGGTATCTATCTGGTGCAGCGGCGTCAGGCGTTGATGGGTGACGGCATCGGTCATGTGGCGATGACGGGTGTGGGTCTCGGTTTTCTGCTGTCGTGGTCGCCGGTGTGGATGGCGACGGCGGTGTCGGTGCTGGGTGCGGTGCTGATGGAGTTGATCCGCTGGTACGGCAGGACGCGGGGTGACATCGCGCTGGCGATGCTGTTCTACGGGGGTATGGCGGGTGGCGTCATGTTCATCAATCTCGCGCCGGGTGGTTCGAACGCGAACCTGACGTCGTATCTGTTCGGTTCGCTGTCGACGGTGAGTGCGTCGGATGTGACGGCGATCTGTGTGCTGGCGGCGTTCGTGGTGC
Source organism: Streptomyces sp. NPDC005302 (assembly GCF_040607345.1). Lineage (NCBI taxonomy): Bacteria > Bacillati > Actinomycetota > Actinomycetes > Kitasatosporales > Streptomycetaceae > Streptomyces > Streptomyces sp. NPDC005302. The sequence goes on along the minus strand of NZ_JBEXGN010000012.1, from coordinate 91,119 downwards.
TGGTGACGCTGGGGCTGCGGCGGCAGTTGTTCGCGGTGAGCCAGGACGAGGAGTTCGCGCGGGTGACGGGTCTGCCGGTGCGGGCGCTGAACCTGCTGACGGCGGTCACGGCCGCGGTGACGGTGACGGTCGCGATGCGCGTGGTGGGTCTGTTGCTGGTGAGCGCGCTGATGGTGGTTCCGGTGGCGGCGGCGCAGCAGCTGAGCCGGAGTTTCGCGGCGACGTTCGCGATCTCGGTGGCGATCGGGGTGAGTGTGACGATCGGGGGGACGGTGACGTCGTACTACCAGGATGTTCCGCCGGGGGCGACGATCGTGCTGCTGACGATCGGGGCGTTCATCGCGTTGACGGCGCTGGCGGCTCCGGTGGCGCGGCGGCGGGCCCGGGCCGCGGCGGCTGTGCGGGAGGCCGGGGATCCGGTGGAGTGCGCGATTCCGGCGTCGCGGGGTCCGGAGAGCACGGTCGGCGTCTGACCGGGTGGAGTGCGGGCTGGCACAATGGCCGGGCAAGGGCAGACGTGAGGAGGCAACGGTGACAACCGCTGGATCGCCCGTTCGGGGCCGTTCCACCCGGCAGCGTGCCGCCGTGGCGGCCGCGCTGGACGAGGTCGACGAGTTCCGTAGCGCTCAGGATCTGCACGACATGCTCAAGCACAAGGGCGACTCGGTCGGGCTCACCACGGTCTACCGCACGTTGCAGTCGCTGGCCGACGCCGGCGAGGTCGATGTCCTGCGGACGTCGGAGGGCGAGTCCGTCTACCGGCGCTGCTCCTCCGGCGAGCACCACCACCATCTCGTCTGCCGTGTCTGCGGCAAGGCGGTGGAGGTGGAGGGGCCCGCCGTCGAGAAGTGGGCGGAGGCCATCGCGGCGGAGCACGGTTATGTGAACGTGGCGCACACGGTGGAGATCTTCGGCACGTGCGCGGACTGCGCGGCGGCGAAGGGCTGAGTTTCGCGATCGGTCACGGTCCCTCCCCCGTTCGGGGTGAGGGACCGTTCTCGTGGTGCGCGGGTTCCGGTACGGCGGTGGGCGTGGGGGTTACGAGCCGTCGCCCCTTATGCCTTGTTCCATGGCGAGGAGGTCTTCGTTGGGGACGGCGCCGCCGAAGCGGCGGTCGCGCTGGGCGTATTCGACGCAGGCGCGCCACAGGTCGCGGCGGTCGAAGTCGGGCCACAGGACGTCCTGGAACACCATTTCGGCGTAACTGGACTGCCAGATGAGGTAGTTGGAGGTGCGCTGCTCTCCGCTGGGGCGCAGGAACAGGTCGACGTCGGGCATGTCCGGGTAGTACAGGTACTTCTGGATGGTCTTCTCGGAGACCTTGTCGGGGTCGAGGCGGCCGGCGGCGACGTCGGCGGCCATCGCCTTGGCGGCGTCGGCGAGTTCGGCGCGGCCTCCGTAGTTGACGCAGAAGTACAGGGTCATGGCGTCGTTGTCCTTGGTCTGCTCCTGGGCGACCTGGAGTTCCTGGACGACGGACTTCCACAGTTTGGGCATGCGGCCGACCCAGCGGATCCGGATGCCGAGTTCGTCCATCTCGTCGCGGCGGCGGCGGATGACGTCGCGGTTGAAGTTCATGAGGAAGCGGACCTCGTCGGGGGAGCGCTTCCAGTTCTCGGTGGAGAAGGCGTAGAGGGAGAGGTTCTTCACGCCGAGGTCGATGCAGCCCTTGAGGACGTCCATGACGACGCCTTCGCCGACGCGGTGGCCCTCGGTGCGGGGCAGTCCGCGTTCCTTGGCCCAGCGGCCGTTGCCGTCCATGACGACGGCGACGTGGCCGGGGATGAGTTCGCCGGGGAGTTTGGGCGCGCGGGCACCGGAGGGGTGCGGTTCCGGCGTCTTGTACTCGCGGCGCTGGCGTCCCAGGATCCCGCGTACGACCATGTGCTTCTCGTCTCCCTCTTGCTCTTGCTCTCGTGCGGTGTTGCCGGTGTTCGGTGCTGTGGTTCCGGTGGCCGGTATTGTCCGTGCCGGTGCGGTGGCCGGTTACTTCTCCACGTAACGCAGGGAGCGCAGTCCGCGTTCCAGGTGCCAGTGCAGGTAGGCCGACACGAGGCCGCTGCCCTCCCGGACGTGGCGTGGTTCGGCCGCGTCCGCGGTCTCCCAGTCTCCCGTGAGGAGTGCGCCGAGGAGTTCGAGGGCCTGGGGCGAGGGTACGACGCTGCCGGGGACGCGGCAGTCGACGCAGACGGAACCTCCCGCGGCGACCGAGAAGAACCGGTTCGGTCCGGGCATGCCGCATTTGGCACAGTTGCCGAAGCTGGGGGCGTAGCCGTTGACGGCGAGGGAGCGCAGCAGGAAGGCGTCGAGGACGAGGTGGGACTCGTGTTCGCCGCGGGCGAGGGTGCGCAGTCCGCCGACGAGCAGCAGGTACTGCTGGACCGCGGGTTCTCCCTCGTGGTCGGTGAAGCGTTCGGCGGTCTCCAGCATGGCGGTGCCGGCGGTGTAGCGGGCGTAGTCGGTGACGATGCCGCCGCCGTAGGGGGCGATGGTCTCGCTCTGGGTGCACAGGGGGAGGCTGCGTCCGATGAGTTCGCCGCCGCGGGCGAAGAACTGGACGTCGACGTGGGAGAAGGGTTCGAGGCGGGCGCCGAACTTGGACTTGGTGCGGCGGACGCCGCGTGCCACGGCGCGTACGCGGCCGTGACCGCGGGTGAGCAGGGTGATGATCCGGTCCGCCTCGCCCAGCTTCTGGGTGCGCAGCACGATGCCGTCGTCGCGGAACAGACTCATGCCGCCCATTCTCGCCTACGGCGTCGGCGCCCCGGCCCCGATGGGCTCGATTGCGTGCAGGAGGCCGGTTCGGGGTGTGCGGCGGGGGGCCGGGGCGGGCTGCGGGCGGGTGGTGGCGGTGGGCGGGGGCACTGTGCGGGGCGGGGTGGGGTGGTCTCGGGTTCGCGTGTGCGGTGGGTGCCGTCGGGCCCGGTTCAGGGGACTTCGCCTCGGCTGCGGGCGTTGGCGTAGGCGGTTGCGGCGTGGATCCGTTCGGCGGCGGTGGCGCGGCGGACGGTGTCGGGCGGGCACTCCCATTCCCTGCCGCCGCCGAGCGGCCTCAGCCGGACGCGGGGCCCGTCGATTCCTGTGACCATGCCCACCTTCCCGGTGTGCGTGTCGACGGCGTACGAGCCGACCGGGGGTGTCGGCGTCGGGGGGTTCATCGGGGGGCCGCCGGTCGCCGGGGGGTGGTTCTGGTGGAACGGCCGCCGCGGACGACCGCGGGGCGGGGTGCCGGGGGTGCCGTGGCCGGTGGGGCGGTCCGCGGGACCGGTGGGGTGGTGTCGGCGTGGGCGAGCGCCGTGGTGTCGGCGTGGGTGGGCGCCTTCACGGTTTCCTCCGCCTCTTCGGCGCGGTGCGCCGAGTGTCGTCCCCCCAGTGGTGCGTGTTCTCGTACGTGATCGTGCGGGTGTTCCGTGCCTGTCTCCTGTCGGAGTGTCCGCGGGGCCGGCGCCGGTGCCGGTGCGGGTGCCCTTGTCCGAGGGTGGGCCCGTACGGCCGGCCGGGATTTGTTCTTCTTTCACCCTGCTCCCCCGCGCCGCCGGATTTCACGCTTCGCATCCCGGTGGTGACGCTCCGCGTCTACACTCGGCGGGATGAGCCCGTGGCAAGTGCCGTGCGGTGCACGGGGGTTGGCGGCGGGTGCGGGCCGGGGCGGTGGGTCCGCCGGGTGTACGGGGGTACCGGCGGACGGGTGACGCGGGCCGGTCGGAGGGCGGGGAGGGGTAGCCTGCACTGGCCTGTGAACGAGCCGCTCGGCAGGGGAGGACGACCCGTCGATGACTCTTCCGAGCCTTCTGGCGGTGTTCGCGCACCCGGACGACGAGTCCTTGTCGGCGGGCGGTGTGCTCGCCCGGCACGCGGCGTCGGGAGCCCGTACGGCGGTCGTGACGGCGACCTGGGCGCAGGACACCCGGCGGGCGGCGGAACTGGCCGACGCGCTGCGGATCCTCGGTGCGGGCGCGCCCCGGCTGCTGGGCTACGCCGACGCCCGTTTCCCGGGGTCGGCGCCGGGGGCGGTCCGGTTCTGCGACGCGCCGCTGGACGAGGCGGTACGGCGGCTGGTGGCGCACCTCCGGGAGGTACGGCCGGACATCGTGGTGACGCACGACGCGTACGGCGGGCTGACGGGCCATCCGGACCATGTGCACACCCACCGGGTGACGGTGCTCGCGGTGCAGGCGGCCGGGCTGGACCAGCTCTACCCGGACGCGGGCCCGGCGTGGCGGCCGGGCGCCGTCTATCTGGCCACGCATCCCGACTCCGCCGCCCGGGAGCTGGGCCCGCTGCTGGTGCGGGAGGGCAGGCCGATGTTCAGCGTCCCGGACGCGTGGGTGACCGCGACGGTCGAGGCCGGTCCCTGGCTGGACCGGAAGATCGAGGCGGTGTTCGCCCACCGCGCCGAGGTGGAGCGCGGGGCGCTGCCGGGCCGGCTCGCGGGACTCCCTCCGGAGGAACGGCGGAGGCTGCTGGCCACGGAGTGGTTCGTCCGCCACGGGACCGGTGCCGCGCATCCGCCGCAGACGGAACTGACGGCCTGAGCGGCCGGGAGTCCGGGCGGCGCCCGCCCACCGGACGGCGGACCGGCGCCGGCGCAGGCCGCTGGTCCCGTGGGGCGAAGTGGCGTACGTGGGCGCGCTGCCAGGGGGTCTCCACCGCGTGGCGGTCGTAGTGGCGGCGGACGTGGGCGACCGCGTCGGCGGGCGGTGCGCCGTCGAGGACGGCGAGGCAGGCCAGGGCGGCGCCGGTGCGGCCCCGGCCGCCTCCGCAGGCGATCTCGACGCGTTCGCCGACCGCCCGCCGCCAGGCCCGGGTCAGGACGGCACGGGCCTCGTCGCGGTCGGCGGGCAGCCGGAAGTCGGGCCACCGCAGCCGGGGGGCCTCCCGGGGCACCGGGGGCGGCTCCCTGCCGAGCAGGTACACGGCGTACGTGGGCGGCGGGGTGTCGTCGTCCGGGAGGGGCCGCCGCGGCGCCCGCCCGCGGACGGTCCGCCCGGAGGGCAGCCACAGGACACCCGCACCACCCGGTGCCCAAGTGCCGCTCCCGGCGGCGGAGTCGGGCCGCGCGCCGGACTGGCGTCCGGGTCCGGTTTCGGCCAGGGGGTCAGGGTGGGGGCAGGGGCGGCGCGCCGGGGCGAGACGGTGCCGCGACCTCAAGGAGCATGCGTCGCAGGCCCCAGCGGGCTTGGCCTGTAAGGGTGTTGGGCGCCGGTTTCCGTACGGGGCGCCGTGGCGCGGCCCGTACGGGTGGGTCCGCATGCACGCGTCCGTACGCACGGGTCCCTACGCACCGGTCCCGTACGCACTGGTCCGTGCGGGCGTCCGATGACAGGTGGTGGGCTCGGGGTCAGCTCACGCCGCGGGCGCCCTGGGCCGCCCGGGCCTCGATGCCGCGGAAGTGGTCGGACATCGCGTCGCGGGCACCCTCGACGTCGCGGGCGCGCAGGGCGGTGAGGATGTCGCGGTGGCGGCGGGCGGTGACCTCGGGGGTGATGTCGTCGGTCCAGCCGCGGACGGCGGCGACGCGGCGGAAGACGGTCCAGAAGGCGTTGAGGAGCTGGGGGACGAGGGGGTTGCCGAGGGAGGCGTAGAGGAGTTCGTGGAACTCGCTGTCGAGTTCGGGGAAGGAGCGTCCTCCGTCACGGGCGGCGGCCTCCATCCGGGTGACGACGGTTTCGAGCCGGTCGAGTTCGTCCTCGGTGAGGACGTCGACGACGCGGCTCATGAGGCCTTCCTCCAGCACCTCGCGGACCTGGAGGATCTCGGCGAGGGCGCCGGTGGGATCGTCCGGACGGGCGAGGGTGCGGAAGGTGAGACCGTCGACGAGGGGGGTCATGGACGCCTCGCCGACGTAGGTGCCGTAGCCGTGCCGGATCTCCACTATGTCGAGTGCCTGGAGTGCCTTGAGTGCCTCGCGGACGGAGTTGCGGCTCACCCCGAGGTCGTTCATCAGCTCGGTCTCGGTGGGCAGCGGGGAGCCGGCGGGGAGGCCCCGGTCGAGGATCAGCTGCATGACCTCGCGCTGGATCTGGCTGGTCACCCGACGCTCGGCTCGGCTCCGGTTCCCGGTCTCCTCAGGCATGCGCCGCATCGTACGCTCGCTGGACATCGGACGTCCCACCTCCGGGCTGATTAAAGTCCTGGTTCGGCCAACTGCCCCTGTTTCAAGCCGTCATTGGTCGCACCAGTGGAAGATACGCCATTCGCGTGCGATCCCTTGACCCCCTCGAGCGCCCCTTTTATGGTCGCGCTGCCGCCTATGACGTAGGACGTCGTATCTCCTGCCGCGCCGGCCCGGGGCGGCTTCGCGATCCGTCGGGTCCGCGGCGCCCGGGGACCCGACCGCTTCACCGCTCCACCGCTTCACCGGACCGCTCAACTGGACCACTCCTTGCTGGAGGAACCGTGCGCGACGTGACCACCGCTCCGGCGCTGCACCGCCGGTCGTTCCTGAAGTACACGGGCGCCCTGGGCGCCGCCGCCGCGCTGTCCTCGTCGCTGGCGGCCTGTTCGTCCGGGCCGGAGTCCACGAACGACACGGGCAACTCGGGCAGCGGCAGGAACGCCACCCTGACGGCCGTGATCGGCTACGGGAACGACGGCAGCTGGGATCCGACGCAGACCGCGTCCGCGTTCTGCATGGCCGCCAACAACCACATCTACGAGGGTCTGCTCGACACGGACCCGATCTCCCGCGAGCCGTACGCGGCGCTCGCCACCCGGGTGCCCGCCGATCTGACGGGCACGTCGTGGAGGTTCACGCTGCGGGCGGGCGCCACGTTCCACGACGGGAAGCCGGTCACCGCCGACGACGTGGTGTTCGTCTTCGACCGGATCCTCGACCCGAAGACCCAGACGCTGGCCAAGGGCTTCTTCGCGAGCTGGCTGAAGGAGGTCCGGAAGATCGACGCGCGGAACGTGGAACTGGTCCTCAAGTTCCCCTTCCCGGAGGGGATCGCCCGGCTCACGCTCGCGAAGATCATGCCCCGGCACGTGTTCTCGCTGCCGGGGGCCTGGGACGACGCGATCAGGGGGAAGGCGATCGGCTCGGGGCCGTACCGGCAGACCGCGCACCACCCGAAGTCGAACACGACGTTCGAGGCGTTCGCCGCGTACAACGGGCCGCGCCGGGCCGCCTTCACGAAGATGAACTGGCTGACCATAGTGGACGCCGCGCCCCGGGTCGCGAAGATCTCCGGGGCGAGCGCCGGAGCGCAGATCGCCGACAACATCCCGTACGCCAACATCGGGCAGCTCACCAAGGGCGGCATGACCGTGCGGGGCGGCGCGGGCATGAACAACCTGTTCCTGATGTTCAACACGCGGCACAAGCCGTTCGACGACGTCCGCGTGCGGCAGGCGCTGCACCACGCCATCGACACGAAGAAGATGGTCGAGGTCGCCCTCAAGGGGCACGGCAGGCCCGCGACGTCGTTCCTGAACGAGGCCAACCCCGCCTACCGGCCCGCGAGGACCGTCTACTCCTACGATCCGGAGAAGGCGAGGAAGCTGCTCGAGGAGGCCGGGGTCAAGGGGCTGCGGATCGAGATCCTCGCGGTGAACGTCAGCTGGATCGTCGACTGCCTGCCGACCATCAAGGCGTCCTGGGACGCGATCGGCGTGAAGACGACGCTGGCCCCGCAGGAGACCACGGCCGTCTTCACCAAGATGGACCAGAAGCAGGACTACCAGGTGGTCGCCGCGGCCTCGAACCCCAACCAGTTCGGCCTCGACGCCGACCTGATCATGCACTACAACTACGGCCCGCAGAACCTGTGGATGGGCTACGCCCGCTGGGCCGGCGACCCGGTCGCCAAGAAGCTGTTCCAGGACATGGACCGGGCGACCCGGGAGCCCGACGCCGGCCGGAAGAAGACGATGATCCAGGACTACATCGACGTCGTCGCCGAACAGGCCGTGCTCTACCCGGTGGTGCACAACGAGCTGATGACCGCGTGGAACCCGCACCGGCTCACCGGGATAAGGCCACAGCCCTACCCGGGCATCAACCTGCTGCAAGCCAAGTGGGTCTAGGCGACGGGAGAGTCGGTACGTGGTCGTCATCGTCAGGATCCTGCTGCGCCGCGTCGCGCTGCTCGTGCCGCTGATGCTCGGGATCGTCCTGTTCGTGTTCCTGGTGATGCGGTTCTCGGACGTCGACCCGGCGTCCGCGTTCTTCCAGGGCGCCAACCCCACCCCCGGACAGCTGCACGACTTCCGGGAGCGGAACGGGCTGCTCGACCCGCTGCCCGTGCGCTACGTCCACTTCGTCGGGGACCTCCTCCACGGCGACCTGGGCACCAGCGCGCTGACCCGGGCACCGGTCGTCGAGCAGGTCACCACCGCGCTGCCGCTCACCCTCCAGCTGACGTTCCTGGGCCTCGGCATCGCCGTGGTGCTGGCACTGCTCGGCGGCGTCACGGCGGCGATCTACCGGGACCGGCTGCCGGACCAGATCATCCGGGTCGTGTCACTGACCGGGGTCGCCGCGCCGGGCTTCTGGCTGGCGCTGCTGATGATCCAGTACCTCGCCGTCGACCGGGGCTGGTTCCCGACCGGCGGCTACATCAACCCGGCCGACTCGCTCACCGGCTGGCTGAGGACGATGGCGCTGCCCGCGCTCGCCCTGTCCCTGCCGGTCGCCGCGCAGCTCACCCGGATCGTGCGGACGTCCGTGGTGGAGGAGCTCGACAAGGACTACGTGCGGACCGCGATCGGCAGCGGGCTGCCGCCCCGGGTGGTCGTCGGCCGCAACGTGCTGCGCAACGCGCTGATGAACCCGCTGACCGTGCTGGGCCTGCGCGTGGGCTATCTGCTGGGCGGCGCGGTCGTCATCGAGACGATCTTCTCGCTGCCCGGCATGGGCAAGCTGATGATCGACGCCGTGCAGAACGGCGACCCGGCGGTCGTGCAGGGCGTCGTCCTGACCACGGCCACCGGGTTCGTGGTGGTGAACCTCGTCATCGACCTCCTGTATCTGCTGGTCAACCCACGACTGAGGGAAGCGTCCTGATGTTCACGCGGAAGGAACTGGCGGGGGTCCTCGCCCGGCCCGGTGTCCGGCTGCGCGGCTGGCGCAGGCTGCCGCCGCTGTCGCGGATCGCGGTGTGTTTCCTGGCCGTGGTCGTGCTGGTGGCACTGTTCGCGCCGCTGATCGCCCCGCACGACCCGCTCGACCAGCTGCCGCCGGTGGACGGTACGGGTCATCCGTCCGCGGGCCACTGGATGGGGCAGGACAGTCTCGGCCGGGACATCCTGAGCCGGCTGATGTACGGGGCGCGCTGGTCGCTGGCGATCGGTCTCGGCGCCACCGCGCTCGCCCTCGTGGTGGGCTCGCTCCTCGGGGCGTTCGCGGCGACGTCCCGCAAAGGGGTCGACGAGACGCTGATGCGCTGCCTGGACGTGGTGATGGCGTTCCCCGGCATCGCGCTGGCGGCCGTGCTGGTCGCCGTGTTCGGCGGCGGCATCACCGTGCTGATCTGCGCGATCGCGTTCCTGTTCACCCCGCCGGTCGCGCGGGTCGTCCGGGCGAACGTCCTCGATCAGTACGGGGAGGACTACGTGACGGCCGAGCAGGTGATCGGCGCCCGTACCCCGCACATCGTGCTGCGGCACGTGGCCGTGAACTGTGCGGCGCCGGTGCTGGTGTTCTGCACCGTGCAGGTCGCCGAGGCGATCGTGTTCGAGGCGTCGCTGTCGTTCATCGGCGCGGGTGTGCGGCCTCCGGACCCGTCCTGGGGCAGTGTCATCGCCGACGGCAAGAACATGGTGCTGACGGGCGGCTGGTGGGCGACGGTCTTCCCCGGGCTGCTGATGCTGCTCACCGTGCTGTGTCTGAACATCCTCTCCGAGGGGGTCTCCGACGCGTGGGCGGCGCCCGCGGCCCGGGAGGTGCCGGTGCCGCCCGCCGAGGACCGGCTCCAGGCCCCGGAGCCGGGCAGCGGCACGGTCCTCGAACTGCCCGGGCTCGCCGAGGCGGCCGCGCGGCTGCGGTCCCGGGCCCGCCCCCGGCCCGACGCCCCGCGGCCGGTCCTCGCCGTCGAGGACCTGGCGATCGGGTTCGATGACCGGCACGGCGGGGTGGACATCGTCGACGGCATCGGCTTCGAGGTGTATCCCGGTGAAGTGCTGGGCCTGGTCGGTGAGTCGGGGTGCGGGAAGTCGCTGACCGCGCTGACGGTGATGGGCCTGGAGCCGAAGGGCGCCCGGGTCCGCGGCCGGGTCCGGTTCGACGGACGGCAGCTGGTGGGCGAGCCGATGCGGGTACGGCGCCGGCTGCTGGGCCACGAGATGGCGATGGTCTACCAGGACGCCCTGTCGTCGCTGAACCCGGCGATGACGATCAGGGCGCAGCTGAAGCAGGTGGTACGTCGTGGTGGCGGCCGCACCGCCGCCGAGTTGCTGGAGCTGGTCGGTCTGGACGCCGAACGGACCCTGCGGAGCTATCCGCACGAGTTGTCGGGCGGGCAGCGTCAGCGGGTGCTGATCGCGATGGCGCTGTCCCGTGAACCGCGTCTCATCGTCGCCGACGAGCCGACGACGGCGCTGGACGTGACGGTGCAGGCGCAGGTGATGGAGCTGCTGCTGCGTCTGCGGGCGGAGCTGGACTTCGCGCTGGTCCTCGTGTCGCACGATCTGGCGCTGGTCTCCGCGGTCACCGACCGGGTGGTGGTGATGTACGGCGGGCAGATCGTCGAGACGGGGGTGACGGCGGACCTGGTGGAGTCGCCGGCCCACCACTACACGCGGGGGCTGCTGGGCAGTGTGCTGTCGCTGGAGTCGGCGGCCGAGCGGATGACGCAGATCAAGGGGGTGGTCCCCTCCCCCGCCGACTTCCCGGCCGGCTGCCGGTTCGCCGACCGGTGTCCGCTGGCGGCCGAGGTGTGCCGGTCGACCGCGCCGGCCCTGGTGGGCACGCCCACGCACACGGCGGCCTGTCATCGTCCGGCCGTCGACCTGGTGACCACGGAGAGCGAGGCCGTGAAGTGAACGCTGCGCAGCGGATGCCGGGGGCTCTGGGATGACCGGGCCGGTGACGGAGAGGGCGAGTTTCGGGGCGGAGCCGCTGGTGCGGCTCACGGACGCGCACGTGGTGCACCGGGCACGCAGCGGCGGGGTGTTCACCCGGGACCGGGTGTACGCGCTGACGGGTGTCGGCCTTTCGGTCGCGCCCGGGGAGACGGTCGGGGTGGTCGGCGAGTCGGGGTGCGGTAAGTCGACGCTGGCGAAGGTGCTGGTGGGGGTGCAGCGGCCGACGTCGGGCACGGTGACCTTCCACGGCGACGATCTGTGGTCTTTGAAGCCGGACGTGCGGCGCACGGCGGTCGGCGCGAGCACGGGCATGATCTTCCAGGATCCGTCGACGGCCCTGAACCGTCGGCTGTCCGTGCGGCGGATCCTGCGTGACCCGCTGGACGTGCACCGGCGCGGCACCCCGGCCGAACGGGAGGACCGGGTCCGGGAGTTGATGTCTCTGGTCGGTCTGCCGCGGGCTCTCGCGGACGCGTTGCCGGGCCAGTTGTCGGGCGGGCAGCGCCAGCGGGTGGCGATCGCGCGGGCTCTGGCGCTGGATCCGGGGCTGGTGGTGGCGGACGAGCCGACGAGCGCGCTGGACGTGTCGGTGCGGGCGCAGATCCTCAACCTGCTCCTCGACCTGAAGGAACGCCTCGGTCTGGCGCTGGTGTTCGTATCGCACGACATCCAGACGGTGCGGCGGATGAGCGACCGGGTGATCACGATGTATCTGGGGCGGGTGGTGGAGGAGTCGCCGGCGGGGGAGGTCACCGGCGGGTCCCGGCACCCGTACACGCGGGCGCTGTTCTCGGCGACGCCGGGCCTGCTGGAGCCGGTCGATCCGATTCCGCTGACCGGGCCCGTCCCGTCGGCGACGCGCCCGCCGAGCGGCTGCCCGTTCCGCACCCGGTGCTGGAGGGCGGACGAGGAGTGCGCGGAGCGGATGCCGGAGTTCACGGCCGCGTCGGCGCCGGGGCACCGTTTCCGGTGTCACCATCCTGTGGAGGAGGGCCGGTCGACGCGTGACCTGGTCGCGCAGGCCGCGTCCGCCGCCGCGGCCACCGCCCTGGCCGACGCCATGTTCCAGCAGCACATCAGGGAGCCTTCATGACCTTCCCCGCCCCGCTGACCGGTGTCGTACCGCCCGTCTGCACGCCTTTGACGCCGGACCGCGAGGTGGACGTCCCGTCGCTCGTCCGGCTGATCGACCATCTGATGGATGCCGGGGTGCACGGTCTGTTCGTGCTGGGTTCGACGTCCGAGGTGGCCTATCTGACGGACGCGCAGCGCCGGCTGGTGGTGGAGACGGCGGCCGGGCACGTGGCGGGCCGGCTGCCGGTGCTGGCCGGTGCGATCGACATGACGACGCCGCGGGTCCTGGACCACGTGCGGGCCGCGCGGGCCGCGGGCGCGGACGCGGTCGTGGTGACGGCCCCGTTCTACACGCGCACCCATCCCGCCGAGATCGCCCGGCACTTCCGGCTCGTCGCGGCCGGGGCGGGGCTGCCGGTCTTCGCGTACGACCTGCCGGCTTCCGTGCACACCAAGCTGCGCCCGGAGCTGGTCCTCGCTCTCGCCGCGGAGGGTGTCCTCGTGGGCCTCAAGGACTCCAGCGGCGACCTCGGTTCCTTCCGCTCGGTCGTCACGGGGGCCCGTGATCTGCCCGGGGTCGGCGGGTTCACCGCGCTCACCGGTTCCGAGGTCGTCGTCGACGCGGCGCTCGCCCTGGGCGCGCACGGTGTGGTGCCGGGGCTCGCCAACGTCGACCCGGCGGGCTACGTGCGGCTGTACGACCTGTGCGCGGCGGGCGACGTCGAGGGGGCGCGGGCGGAGCAGGAGCGGCTGTGTGAGCTGTTCGGGATGGTGGACGTCGGCGATCCGGCCCGGATGGGCGGGAGTTCGTCGGCGCTCGGCGCGTTCAAGGCGGCGCTGTTCCTGCGGGGCGTCATCGCGTGTCCGGCGACGGCGGAGCCGCAGGTGCCGTTGTCGGAGGCGGAGGTCGAGCGGGTGGGCAAGTACCTGGCGGGGGCCGGGCTGTTGTAGGGGGCCGGGCGATGCCGCCCGGCCCGCGCCGCCAGGACTCGGGCTGTCCCTGCTCGGGCCGTCCCGACTCGGGCTGTCCGGGTTCGGGCTAGCCGGGCAGGCCGTTCACGGGCAGGCGCCGGAAGGTGATGGTCTCGTAGGGGCCGGTGACGCCGGTCTCGTAGAGGATCCCGACGCGGGACGGGCCGAGCTGGACGAGGTCGGAGTAGGCGGCCGGGTCCGTGGACAGGGTGGACGCCCGGGTGAAGGCGGCGCCCCCGGTCGTGCTGCGCCACAGGGCCATGGAGCGGCGGGCGGTGGGGACGGACGGGCCGGCGAACAGGAGCGGTGCGGTGGGGCCGCCGGTGAGCTGGAGGACGCTGCCCTGCACGACGGGGACGTCGTTCAGGGTGGGCTGGACGGTGTAGGGGCGGTCGAGGGTTTCGCCGCCGTCGCTGGAGTAGGTGTCGAGGCGGTTTCCGGGGCTCGTGCCGTTCTGGTCGCGGGCGCTGAAGTAGAGCCGCCCGTCGGGGAGTTCGGCGACCGTGCTCTCGTTGGAGTTGTCCGTCCCGTCGTAGGAGTCGTCGACGAAGCCGAGTCGCCAGGTGAGTCCGCCGTCGTCGCTGTAGAGGGCGTGGGCGCCGTAGTACCTGGCTTCCTGGCCGGTGTCGGTGGAGCCGGCGGGCGGGGCGGCGGAGTGGTTGGCGGGGACGACGAGGCGTCCGGCGTGCGGGCCGTGGCGCAGGGCGACGGCGTGGCCGGGACCGGTGGCGTACCAGCGCCAGTCGGGCAGCTTGGTGGCGGCGGTGATGTCGCGCGGCGCGGTGAAGTGGCGGCCGTCGTCGCGGCTGGTCTGGACGAAGGCGCGGCGGCTCTGCTCGGCGGTGACCTCGCCGCGCATGATCTGCGCCTCGCTCACGGCGCCGCTGTTGTAGGAGGTGAGCAGGACGACGCGGCCGGTGCGGGGGTCGACGACGGGGGCGGGGTTGCCGCGGGTGTCGCCGTCACCGGAGGCGACGACCTGGAGCGGGCCCCAGGTGCAGCCCTTGTCGGGGGAGCGTCTGAGGACGACGTCGATGTCGCCGGTGTCGCCGGCCCCGCTGTGCCGCCCTTCGGCGAAGGCCAGCAGGGTGCCTGCGCGGGTGGTGACGGTCGCCGGGATGCGGTACGTGTCGTAGCCGCCGCGGCCCGCGGTGTAGGGCACGGAGGAGGTGCAGTCCCGGCCGTGCAGGGGCGCGGCGGAGGCGGTGCCGCCGGTGGCGGCGAGGGCGGTGAGAAGTCCTGCGGCACTGGCGAACGCGGCCATGCGGGTCGTGACGGTCATGGCACTCCCTGGACTACGCGGACTGCGCGGACCACGTCGGACATGGGACGTGGGATGTCCTGGGAGAAGTTAGTGGGCGTCGGGTGGCACAGCAATACCTGTGGGGCGACGGCACGCTGACGGGGTGTCGGTTCACTCCGTTGTCGCGGCGGATGGTCGCGGGCACCGGTCGGGAAGCGGGCGCGGGCGGCGGGGCGGTGGGACCCCGGAGGGGTTCAGGAGGGGGTGCGGGCCGTCGCCAGGAGGCGGGTGACGTCGTCCGAGCAGATGGTGAGGGCCGCGCCGACGGTGGCGAGGACGTCGCGCTCGGCGGGGGTGTAGGGGCCGTCGGCGAGGGCGATACGGGCGCCCTGGAGGAGGATCGCCTCGCGGCCGGTGGGGGCGAGGTGCGGGGCCAGCGGGTCGAGTGCCTCGTGGAGCTCTATGGCCAGGCTCGCTCCGCAGGGCTCGCCGAAGAGGCGGCCGGTGTCGGCGGCGAGTGCCTCGACGAGGGCGCCGAGCTGGTCCTCGGTGCAGTCGTCGAAGCCGGCCGAGCGGACGGCGGACGCCGCGGTCTCCAGGGACGTACGGGCGCAGCCGCCGCCCGTGGCGAGGACGGCGAGGGCGACGGTGTGGACGGCGTCGCGGAGCATCGCGGAGAAGCGGGTGGTGGTGGGGTGGTCGAGGACGTCGGCGCCGTAGTGGTGGTGGCAGGCGGCGCACTCGACGACGGGCCCGGTCTCGCCGCGCGGCAGCACGGGCAGGCCGAGGAGGGTGAAGCGGCGGCGTCCGGTGAGCCGCTGGTAGTTGCGGTCGCCTCCGCAGCCGGGGCAGAAGAACTCGCCGTCGCCGACGGTGCTCCACGCCGTACGGGTGCCCAGGATGCGGGGAACCTGAACCGAGCGACCGTTTCGTCCCCATCCTGGCAGCACGTCGCACACCTCCGTAACGCCACGGCAACATCGCCGCGCTGGCGTGATGTTAGCCACATTGTCGAGGCGCCGTCAGTACCCCGGACGAGACCCGTCCGTGACCCCGGCCCGCTTTGGCCGGTACACGACTGCGGCCCCGCCCGCCTCACAAGGCGGACGGGGCCGGAAAGACGCAGGTGGAACGGGTCAGCGGGCGGCGCGGTTGACGGCGGAGACGACGGCCTTCAGCGAGGCACGTGTCGTATTCGCGTCGATGCCGATTCCCCACAGAACCTTGTCGCCGATCGCGCATTCGATGTAGGAGGCGGCCTGTGCGGAGGCGCCCTTGCTCATCGTGTGCTCCTGGTAGTCCAGCAGGCGTACGTCGATGCCGATGGACTGCAGGGCGTCGAAGAACGCGGAGATCGGGCCGTTGCCGGTACCGCTCAGGACGGTGTCCGCGCCGTCGACGGTGGCCTCGACGGTGAGGGTGTCCACGCCGTCCTTGTCGGTGGTGGACTGGCCGGTCCTGACCTGGACGCGGCCCCACGGGTTCGCGGGGTTGGGCAGGTACTCGTCCTGGAAGGTCGCCCAGATGTCCGACGGGGTGACCTCGCCGCCCTCGGCGTCCGTCTTCTGCTGGATGATCTTCGAGAACTCGATCTGCATCCGGCGCGGCAGGTCCAGCTTGTGGTCGTTCTTCAGGACGTACGCGATGCCGCCCTTGCCGGACTGCGAGTTGACGCGGATGACGGCCTCGTAGGAGCGGCCGACGTCCTTGGGGTCGATGGGCAGGTACGGGACGGCCCACTCGATGTCGTCGACGGTGACGCCCTTGGCGGCCGCCTCGGCCTCCATGGCGTCGAAGCCCTTCTTGATGGCGTCCTGGTGGGAGCCGGAGAAGGAGGTGTAGACGAGGTCGCCGGCGTACGGGTGACGGGCGTGGACCTCCATCTGGTTGCAGTACTCCCACGTACGGCGGATCTCGTCGATGTCGGAGAAGTCGATCTGCGGGTCGACGCCCTGCGAGAACAGGTTCATGCCCAGGGTGACCAGGTCGACGTTGCCGGTGCGCTCGCCCTGGCCGAACAGGCAGCCCTCGACGCGGTCGGCACCGGCCATCAGCGCCAGTTCGGCGGCGGCGACGGCGGTGCCGCGGTCGTTGTGGGGGTGGATCGACAGGCAGACGTGCTCGCGGCGGGACAGGTTGCGGCCCATCCACTCGAAGCGGTCCGCGTGCGTGGAGGGCGTCGAACGCTCCACGGTGGCGGGCAGGTTGAGGATGATCTCGCGGCCCGGGCCGGGCTGCCAGACGTCCATGACCGCCTCGCAGACCTCCAGGGCGAAGTCCAGCTCGGTGTCGGTGAAGATCTCGGGGCTGTACTGGTAGCCGAACTCGGTCTCGGGGTCCAGCAGCTTCTCCGCGTACTCGACGACCAGGCGGGTGCCGTCGACGGCGATCTGCTTGATGTCGTCCTTGGAGCCGCGGAAGACGACGCGGCGGAAGACCGGGGCGGTCGCGTTGTACAGGTGGACGTTGGCGCGCCGGGCGCCCTTCAGCGACTCGACGGTCCGCTCGATCAGGTCCTCGCGGGCCTGGGTCAGTACGGAGATCGTCACGTCGTCGGGGATCGCGGTCTCGTCCTCGATGATCGAGCGGACGAAGTCGAAGTCCGTCTGGCCCGACGCCGGGAAGCCGACCTCGATCTCCTTGTAGCCCATCTTCACCAGCAGGTCGAACATCTCGCGCTTGCGCGCGGGCGACATGGGGTCGATCAGGGCCTGGTTGCCGTCACGCAGGTCGGTGGAGAGCCAGCGGGGGGCGACGGTGATCCGGTTGTTCGGCCAGTCGCGGTCGGGGATGTCGACCTGGTCGTACCGGCCGTACTTGTGGACCGGCATCGACGTGGGACGCTGGCGGTTGGCGCGGGTCTGCTCGCTGCTGTGGCTGTTCGCCATGATGCGTGGGCTCCTCAGGATGTCCGAAAGGACGGCCGACGGCGCAACACCAGACTCCGCGGGGAGGGGGTCGGCCTCGACTACAGGCCCTCGCCGCGGCAGCTAAGGAGAAGCAGCCCGAAACGCATGATGCTCCGCAGCCTAACCGAGTCGCGCTTGCCACGGGGGGCCGTATCAGTATGCGGGATCACGGGTGGCGAAGAGGACAAAACGTGCGTCATACCAATTCCGGGCGGACGATCCGGCTCCCTTTCGCCGCATTTCACCAATCATGGTTGCGGGTAGTGACAGTGGCATAACTCAGTGCAAGGGTGCCGGGCATGACCACCAACGGGGGCTTCGAGCCCGTCTTCTGCACCATCGTGCCGCCCCACGTCCTCGACCGACTCGCGAGCAGCGAGGACCCCGCGCTCGCCGGTCCCGCCCGCCAGACCCTGGAGCGTGACGCGTACGAGCGCACCCACCGGCGGCTGACCACCGTCCTCGGCGCGCCCTCCGTCGCCGCTCCGCCGGAGGCGGCGGGCGGGCAGCCGCACCGCACGATCTACGACGCGCGCCACGGGCAGGACCTCCCGGGCACCCGGGTCCGCGGCGAGGGCGAGGAGCCCGGCACGGACGCCACCGTCAACCGTGCGTACGCCGGCCTCGGTGCCACCTTCGAGCTCTACCTGAACGCGTACCAGCGTTCCTCGATCAACGGCGACGGCCTGCCGCTCGACGCCACCGTGCACTTCGACAACGACTACAACAACGCCTTCTGGAACGGCGAGCAGATGGTGTTCGGCGACGGGGACGGGGAGATCTTCCTCGACTTCACCATCCCGGTCGACGTCATCGGGCACGAGCTGACCCACGGGGTCACCCAGTACACGGCGAACCTCACCTACTTCGGCCAGCCGGGCGCCCTGAACGAGTCGATGTCGGACGTGTTCGGGTCGCTGATCAAGCAGTACACGCTCGGCCAGAGTGCCGCCGAGGCCGACTGGCTGATCGGCGCGGGGCTCCTCGCCCCGCGCGTCACCGGCTCCGCGCTGCGCTCCATGAAGGCGCCGGGCACCGCGTACGATGACGACGTGCTCGGCAAGGACCCGCAGCCCGGGACGATGGACGGCTATGTCCGCACCGGCCGTGACAACGGCGGCGTCCACATCAACTCCGGCATCCCCAACCACGCCTTCTACCTCGTCGCCGAGGCGCTCGGCGGGCACGCGTGGGAGCGGGCAGGGCAGATCTGGTACGACGTCCTGACCGGTGGGGAGCTGCCGCAGCAGGCCCTGTTCTCGGACTTCGCGCGGCTCACGCTGGCCGCGGCGCGCTCCCGGTACAACGACGGGGAGGAACTCCAGGCGGTCGGCAAGGCCTGGGAGCAGGTGGGGGTTCCGGCCACGTAGAGGGTGCCGTTCCGCGCCGGGGCCGTGGCCGCGGGCGTCCGACTCGGCTAGACAGGACCCATGCGTATTCAGGTGAGGCGCACGGGCGGGTTCGCGGGCATCGAGCGCCGTGCGGAGGTGGACACCGCGGGGCGGCCCGACGCGGATGACTGGCACGTCCTGGCCGAGCGGACGCTCGCCGCCGGCCGGGGCGCTCCCCCGCCCGGCGTCCCGGACGGCTTCAGCTACCGGATCACGGTGGACGGCACGACGGTCCACGCGGCCGACCCGAGCCTCACGGAGGAGCAGCGCGAGCTGATCTCCCGGGTGCTCAAGGAGGGCGCCTAGCGGGCGGCACTGCGGCGGGGCCCGGCGGGGAGGGTCAACTTCCCGTCGCGGCAGCACCGTTGACTTCCGTTACCCGGGGTACGGATGATCGCGCGCATGGCGACGAACCCCCTCCCGCAGTTCCCGCCCGGCTTCCTCTGGGGCGTGTCCACCTCGGCCCACCAGATCGAGGGGGCCGCCGGTGAACGCGCCCCGTCCGTGTGGGACGCGTTCACGGCCGAGCCCGGCCACGTCAAGGACGGCTCCACGGCGGCGGTGGCCTGCGACCACTACCACCGCTATCCCGAGGACGTGGAGCTCCTCGCCGGACTCGGCGTGGACGCGTACCGCTTCTCGGTCTCCTGGCCCCGGGTGAACTCCCCCGGCGGTCTCGACTTCTACGACCGTCTCGTCGACGCCCTGTGCGCGGCGGGCGTCCGGCCCGTTCCCACGCTCTTCCACTGGGACCTGCCGGTGGAGCTCGACTGGCTGGACCGGGACACCGCCGAGCGGTTCGCCGCGTACGCCGCGACCGTCGCCGAACGCCTCGGTGACCGCGTCACGAAGTGGATCACTCTCAACGAGCCCGCCGAACACACCCTGCTGGGCCACGCGCTCGGCGCGCACGCCCCCGGCGGTCGGCTCCTGTTCGACGCGCTGCCGGTGGCCCACCACCAGCTCCTCGCCCACGGTCTCGCCGTCCGGGCGCTGCGCGCGGCCGGCGCGGGCGACATCGGCATCGCCAACTCGCACGGTCCGACCTGGGCGGCCTCGGACAGCGCGGAGGACGTGGCGGCGGCCGACTTCTACGACCTGCTGCTCAACCGCCTGTTCGCCGACCCGGTCCTGCTCGGCCGCTATCCCGACGGCATCGAGGCGCTGATGCCCGGCGACGTCGAGGCGGACCTGAAGGTCATCGGGGAGCCCCTCGACTGGTACGGGATCAACTACTACCAGCCGACCCGCGTGGGCGCCCCCGAGGGAACCGAGATCGAGTTCGGCGGCCTCCGCCTGCCCGCCGAACTCCCCTTCACCGTCCACGAGTTGGAGGGGTACCCGGTGACGGACTTCGGCTGGCCGGTGGTGCCCGAGGCGCTCACCGAACTCCTCACGGGCTTCCGCGAGCGCTACGGGGACAGACTGCCGCCCGTCGTCATCACCGAGAACGGCTGCTCCTACGACGGCATCGACGACCAGGAACGGATCACCTTCCTGGACGGCCATGTCCGCGCCCTGCACCGGGCGTCGGAGCAGGGCGTGGACATCCGCGGCTACTTCGTCTGGTCGCTTCTGGACAACTTCGAGTGGGCGGAGGGGTACGCGCGCCGCTTCGGTCTCGTCCACGTCGACTTCGACACCCTGGAGCGGACGCCGAAGGCCTCCTACCGGTGGCTGCGGGACGCGCTGCGGACACGGAGATGACCGCGACCGGACCGGCCGTGCCCGCCGGGGCGCTCGCCGAGCCCGTCGAACGGGTGGGCCGGGGCTGGACGTCGGCGCTCTCGCTCGCCAACGGGGCGATCTGGGTGGGCTGGTACGGGCCTCTGCAGATCCTTCTCGCCGCGCAGGCGGAGGACTTCGCGCCCGGCACCGGCATGTCCAAGGAGTCGCTGCTGGCCTGGATCACGGGGGCCGGCGCGGTCGTCTCGCTGATCGCCAACCCGCTGTTCGGCGCGCTCTCCGACCGGACGACCTCGCGGCGGGGCCGCCGTACACCGTGGATCGTGGCCGGAGCGGCGGGCGGCGCGCTGTCCCTGCTGCTCCTGGGGCGGGCGGACGGTCCGTGGACGGCGGCGGCGGGCTGGTGCCTGGTCCAGCTCACGCTGAACGCCGCGTTCGCCGCGGTCACGGCCGCCGTCCCCGACCGGGTGCCCCGGTTCCAGCGGGGATCGGTGGGCGGCTGGCTGGGCGCCGCGCAGATCCTCGGCGTGGTCGGCGGCACGGCACTGGCGACGGCGGCGGGAGGCACCGGGGGCGGCTACGCGGCCTGTGCGGTGTTCACGCTGGCGGGTGTCCTGCCGTACGTGCTGCGGTACGAGGATCTGCGGCTTCCGGCGGCGGCCCGGCCCGCCTGGTCCCGGCGGGCCTTCCTCGGCTCCTTCCGGCTGAGCCCGCGCCGCCACCCCGACCTGGCGTGGGCGTGGCTGACCCGCTTCCTCATCAACCTCAGCAACGCCCTCGTGCTGCTGTACCTGCTCTACTACCTGCGCGACCGGCTGCACCACGACGACCCCGAGCAGGGCGTCCTGATCCTCACCGCGGTGAACGGCGTCACGCTGCTCGCCACCGTCGTGGTCGGCGGAGTGTGGTCGGACCGGGTGGGCCGCCGCAAACCGTTCGTGGTCTGGTCCGGCGTCCTGATGGCGGTGGCCACCGCGGCGCTGGCGGGGTGGCAGACCTGGCCCGGCGCGATCGTCGCGGCGGCCGTCCTCGGCGTCGGCTTCGGCGTGTTCACCTCCGTGGACTTCGCCCTGATGACGGACGTCCTGCCGACGGCCGCCGACCGCGGCAAGGACCTCGGTGTCATCAACATCGCCAACGCCCTCCCGCAGGTCGCCGCGCCCGTCCTGGCGGCGCCGGTCGTGACGTATCTGGGCGGCTACCGGGTGCTGTACGCGGTAGCGGCGGTGATCGGTCTCGCGGGGGCGGTGCTGGTGGGGCGGATCAAGGGGGTCGACTGACAGCGGGCCGGGCGAGGCGGACGGGCTGGACGGCGGCGGACGCGCCCGGTCACAGGGCCCCGGCGTCGCGGGCGCTCCACACGGTGGGGTGGATCGGGCGGAATCCCAGGTCGTGGCGGATGCGGTCGGTGGAGACGACACCGTTCCAGGGGTCGGGGTCGGTGCGCTCGTAGAGGGCGGGCGGCACCTCGACGCCGTTGATCCGGTGCAGGTCGACGGCGGTGACGGGGGCGTCGTCGGCGATGTTGTAGATCCGGCCCGCCGCGCCGGGGGCGTACAGGATGCGCCGCAGGCCCTGCGCGACGTCCGCGTGGTGGACCATCTGCAACCGCTGCCCGGCGGCCCAGTTCCCGGCCCATCGCATCGACGCGGCGAGGTGCGGGTCGCCCTCCCCGTAGACGAACGCCAGGCGGCCGATCCGGACGTCCATGCCTCCCCGCAGGGCGAGCAGACCGCGCTCCGCCTCCGCCTTGGACGCCGGGTAAGCGCCCCACATGTCGCCGCCCGGCACGCTCTCGTCGTCCTCGGCCAGCGGACGGCCACGGCCCTTCCCGTACACCAGGTTCGTGCTGACCTGCACGAACCGTCGCACGCCCGAGGCCTCGGCGGCGCGGCCGAGCTCCAGGGCGGCGTCCCGGTTCACCGCCCGGGCCTCCTCGTCCGGTACCCCGCGGAAGGCGGCCGCGATGTTCACGACCGCGTCGACGCCCGCCAGGGCCTTGCCGAGGGTCTCGGCGTCGCGCAGGTCACCGACGGCGATCTCGGCACCGAGGCCGGCGACGGCCGCCGCGCGGGCCTCGTCGCGGACCAGGACCCGGACCCGGTCCCCCGCGGGTGCCTGCGCCAGGAGGCGGGGGACGAAGCGGCGTCCGACCTCGCCCGTCGTTCCGGTCACCAGTGTCAGCATGATGTGCTCCTCTCGTCGGCCTCCACCGTCCCCCGGTGCCGGGCCGGACGGGAGAGACCTCCTGATCCGGGGACCGGCAGTGCCTGGATAAGTCCGGCGATCCGGGTCACGCTGGAGGGGTGAACCGAGCCGAACTCGCCGACTTCCTGCGCCGCGGCCGCGCCCGTCTGGACCCCGCCGACGTGGGGCTGACGGCCGGTTCCCGCCGCCGTACACCGGGTCTGCGCCGCGAGGAGGTGGCGGCGCTGGCGGGCATGTCGGTGGACTACTACACCCGCCTCGAACAGTCGCGAGGCCCGCGCCCCTCCCGCCAGATGCTGGGCGCGCTGGCGCGGGCGCTGCGGCTCTCCGCGGACGAGCGCGACCATCTCTTCCACCTGGTGGGCGAGGAGCCGCCGCGGGCCGGCAGCGCGTCGACGCACGTCCGCCCCGGGCTGCTGCTGATCCTCGACCGGCTGCACGACGCGCCCGCGATGGTCATGACCGACTACGGCGACGTCCTCGCGCAGAACGCCCTCTCGGCGGCGCTGACCGGAGAGGCGGAGCCGGGGCGCAACGTCGTCCGGCGGTTCTTCACCGACCCGCGCTCCCAGGCCCTGTTCCCCTCCGAGGACCGTCCCGAGCACGCCCGCTCCCACGTCGCCAACCTGCGCGCGGTCACCGCGGCCCGCCCGCACGATCCGGCGCCGGCCGCGCTGGTGGCCGAACTCCTCGCCACGAGCCGGGAGTTCGCCGAACTGTGGGAGTCGCACGAGGTCGCGGTGCGGCGGGCGGCGACGAAGAGGTTCGTGCATCCGACCGTCGGCGTCATGGAGCTCGACTGCGAGTTGCTGCTCGGCTCCGGCGACAACCAGCTCCTCGTCGTCCACACGGCACGCCCCGGCAGCGAGTCCCACGAGCGCCTGCAACTGCTGCGCGTGGTGGGCCTGCAGAGCATGACAGCGGCCGCCGGACGGGCGTGACCGGCCCGTCCCAGAGGGGGGCGGCCGCCGTGCCGTCGGCGCTCAGAGCGCGTCGGGTCCGCGTTCGTCCGTGCGGACCCGCACCACCGTCTCCACCGGGACGATCCACACCTTGCCGTCACCGATCTTGCCGGTCCGCGCGGCCTTGACCACCGCGTCGACGACCGCGTCGGCGTCCGCGTCCTCGACGACGACCTCGATCCGCACCTTGGGAACGAGGTCGACCTGGTACTCGGCGCCGCGGTACACCTCGGTGTGGCCGCGCTGGCGCCCGTATCCGCTGGCCTCGGTGACGGTCAGGCCGTGCACGCCGATCTCCTGGAGTGCGGTCTTGACCCCTTCGAGGCGGTAGGGCTTGACGATCGCGGTGATGAGCTTCATGCCCGGGCTCGACCTTCTGCGCGGCGGGTGGGACAGGCGGCGGGGGAGGGGCTGCGGAACCGGGGTGCCGTCGCCCGGGACCCCGGTGATCGTAGGCGCTCCCGCCCCGCTCCGTAAGATCTCCGCCGGTCTTCACCCAGGTGGCCGGGGACCCGGTTCCGGCGACTCGAACAGCTTGGTACAGCGGGCCCCCGACGATCAGGGACAATGGGCGCCATGAGCGTTCGCAACCAGTCATCCGAGCCGTCCGAGGACGGGGGCACCTCGCACGCCCCCGAGGCCGCGGGACCGCACCGCGCCGGCTTCGCCTGCTTCGTGGGCCGCCCCAACGCGGGCAAGTCCACCCTCACGAACGCTCTGGTCGGCCAGAAGGTGGCGATCACCGCGGACCAGCCGCAGACCACCCGGCACACGGTGCGCGGCATCGTGCACCGGGCCGACGCGCAGCTGATCCTCGTCGACACCCCTGGCCTGCACAAACCCCGCACCCTGCTGGGCGAGCGGCTCAACGACATCGTCCGCACGACCTGGGCCGAGGTCGACGTGATCGGCTTCTGCCTGCCCGCGAACGAGAAGCTCGGCCCGGGTGACCGTTTCATCGCGAAGGAACTCGCGTCGATCAAGAAGACGCCGAAGATCGCGATCGTCACGAAGACCGACCTCGTCGACAGCAAGACGCTCGCCGAGCAGCTCATCGCGATCGACCAGCTCGGGCGCGAGCTGGGATTCGAATGGGCGGAGATCGTGCCGGTGTCGGCGGTCGCCGACCAGCAGGTGGGTCTGCTGGCCGACCTGATCGTCCCGCTGCTGCCGGAGGGACCCGCGCTCTACCCCGAGGGCGACCTGACGGACGAGCCCGAGCAGGTCATGATCGCGGAGCTGATCCGCGAGGCCGCCCTGGAGGGTGTGCGCGACGAACTGCCGCACTCCATCGCGGTCGTGGTCGAGGAGATGCTGCCGCGCGAGGACCGGCCCGCCGACAGGCCGCTGCTCGACATCCACGCCTTCGTCTACATCGAGCGGCCCAGCCAGAAGGGCATCGTCATCGGCCCGAAGGGCAAGCGGCTGAAGGACGTCGGCATCAAGTCCCGCAAGCAGATCGAGGCGCTCCTCGGTACGCCGGTCTTCCTCGACCTGCACGTGAAGGTCGCCAAGGACTGGCAGCGGGACCCCCGCCAGCTCCGCAAGCTCGGCTTCTGAGCGGCGGTCGACGTCCCCTCCGGCGCCCCCGGGTACGGCGGGGGCCCGGACTCAGCCCGCGGTGACCGTCAGGCGCACGGCGCCGTCGGGTCCGGCCAGCAGCACCGGTGTCCCGGGGCCGCCGAGGTCGGACACGGCCGCGCGGTCCGTGTCGGCGAGGGCCTCCGCCTCGGAGACCACGGCCGCCGCCTCCAGCGACTTCGCCCCGGACGCCACGGCCATCGCGACGGCCGTCCGCAGGGCGCTCAGCCGCAGCGAGGGCAGGTCCACGGTCCCGGCGACGTACGTCCGCCCGGTCTCGTCGCGTACGGCCGCACCCTCGGGGACGCCGTTGCGGGCCCGCGCGGAGCGGGCCAGGGTGACGATCTTGCGGTCCTCGGGGTCGAGCGCGCTGCTGTCGGTCATGACCAGAGCATACGAAGTGCCGGAGCGGACCTCCGCCGACGGGTCGGCGGACGCGGCAGGTCACCGCGGACCGCCGGTCACCCCGCCACCGGGTACATCGCCCCCCGCCGGCCCTCCGGCGACGCCAGCCACTCCAGCTTCGCCGCCGTGTTCGCCTCCGGCAGCGGGGTGTGCAGCACGATGGTGAGGTCGGGTCGGACCGGCACCTTCATCGCGGTCGACTCGACGGCGAGCAGCCCCACGAGCGGATGGTCGAGCTCCTTGCTGATCTGACCGGCGTCCTCGATGTCCCGCTCCTCCCACAGCCGCGCGAACTCCTCGCCCACCTCGGCCAGTTGGGCCAGCACCTGGTGGAAGCCCTCGTCGTTGGGCGCGGCGGCGCAGGAGGCGCGGAACTGGGCGACGACGGTCCGCGCGTTCCGCTCCCAGGTGCGTGAACGGCCCCGGTAGAGCGGGTCGGTGAAGAAGTCGACGATGCAGTTCTGGGTGTTCTCCGGGCGCATGCCGAGGACCACCGAGGCGGCGTCGTTGTACATCACGCAGTTGTAGTACGGGTCCATGATGTGCGCCGGATACGGCATCCAGGTGTCGATCAGCCGGCGCAGCCCGTCGCACATGTCCCGGTCCCCGGGGGCGACTTCGGGCGCGGGCGGGTTCAGTCCGGCCAGCGTGTACAGATGGCGCCGCTCGGTGTTGCTGAGCCGCAGCACCCGGGCGACCGCGTCGAGGACCTGCGGCGACACGGAGATGTCCCGCCCCTGTTCCAGCCACTGGTACCAGGAGGCGCCCACGCCCGCGAGGACGGCGACCTCCTCACGGCGCAGCCCCGGTGTGCGGCGGCGGGCGCCGCCGTCCGGGAGTCCGGCCTCGGCGGGCGACACCCGCGCCCTGCGGCTCATCAGGAACTCACGCAGTTCCCTGCGCCGGTGGGTCCCAAGGACGTCCTCCGTCACGTCTGCCTCCCCCTTCGGTGCACGCACCGTCCCCTTCGGTGACTGGTGGTGCGACCACCAGCATAAGTTGCGGCTCCCCACGGGTGTTCGGGCCGCCGGATGCTCTTGCCATGCCCATCGAGACGACGACACAGACCACCGGCGACACCGCCACCGACTCCCCCTCCGCCGGCCGCGTGCCGGACACCGCCGAGGGCCGTGGGACCCCGGGCGCCCCGGCCCGGGTGCACCGGCCACCCCGCGCCGACCGGCTGTCGCGGCGCGACAGACTCGTCCTGTTCGTGCTGTGCGCCGCGCAGTTCATGGTCGCGCTGGACTTCTCGGTCCTGAACGTGGCGCTGCCCGTGCTCGGCGGCGACCTCGGCATGAGCCGGTCGGCGCTGCAGTGGGCGGTCACCGCGTTCGCGCTGCCGTCCGGCGGCTTCCTGCTCCTCTTCGGCCGCATGGGAGACCTGTACGGCCGCCGCAGGCTCTTCCTCTCCGGTCTCGCCCTGTTCGGGGCGGCCTCGCTGCTCGCGACCTTCGCCTGGGACCCGGGGTCCTTCCTGGCCGGGCGGGCGCTCCAGGGGCTCGGCGCCGCGGCGATCGTGCCGACCGGCATGTCGCTGCTGACCACGACGTTCCCGGAGGGGCCGGCGCGTGACCGGGCGCTCGGTGTCTCGGGGACGGTCCTGTCGCTCGGCTTCACCGTCGGGATGGTGGCGGGCGGTGTCCTGACCGACGTCCTCGGCTGGCGTTCGACGATGGGCCTGCTGTCGCTGTTCGCGCTGATCGTGCTGCCGCTGGCGCCGGGCCTGCTGCCCGAGTCCCGGACCCCTGAGCGTCCCCGCCTGGACGTGCCGGGCGCGGTCGCCGTCACGGGCGGACTGCTGGCCCTGATCTACGCCCTGTCCACGGCGGCGGAGAACGGCTTCGGCGGCGCCGACGTGATCGTCTCGCTCGTCGCCGGTGTGCTGCTGCTGGGTGCCTTCGTGCGGATCGAGTCGCGCGCCGCCGACCCGCTGGTCAGCCTGCCGATGCTGCGCCGCCGCACGGTGGCGTGGGGCAACCTGGGCGGGCTGGTCACCTTCTCCATGATGTCGACGGTCGTGTTCGTGCTGACCCTGTACCTCCAGGAGACGCTCCGCCTGTCCGCGTTCGAGACGGGCCTGGTGTTCGGGGCGCAGGGTGTCCTGTCGGCCGTCGCCGGGATGTACGCGCCGAAGGTCATCGGCCGGGTGGGTGCCCGCCGCACACTGGTCGGATCGCTGGCCGGGCAGGGCCTGTTCGTGGCGGCGCTGCTGCTGCTCGGCACGCACGGCTGGTCCGTGTGGATCGCCACGGCCGCGGTGTCGCTGGCGAGCATGTGCCACCTGGGCGCGATCATCTCGTACGGGCTGACCGTCACCTCGGGGGTTCCGGACGAGGAGCAGGGGCTGGCGACCGGTCTGGTGACGTCCACCCAGCAGGTGGGCATCACGATCGGCATCCCGCTCCTCGGTGTCCTCGCGACGACGTCGGACGACCTGCTGGCCGGCGTCCACACGGTGCTCGTGCTGGACGCGGCCATCGTCCTCGCGGCGGCGCTGCTGGTCGCGGTGGGGCTCGGGCGGCGCGGCGCGGGCCGGACCCGCTGACCGCCCGCGGGCGCGGCTGCGGGGCGCCGGCCGTCAGGGCCGGTCGAGCCGCAGCCGCTCGGCACGCGGCAGACCGGCGACGACGAGATCGTACGAATCCTCGATGAGCTCCCGGACCAGACGGTCCGGGAGTTCGCCGTCCACCGTCACCGTGTTCCAGTGCCGCTTGTTCATGTGGTAGCCGGGGAGGATCAGTTCGGGGTGCTGCTCGCGCAGGCGCAGGGCGTCCTGCGGGTCGCACTTGAGGTTGACCGTGAGCGGGCGCGCGTCCAGGTTCGTCAGGGCGAAGAGCTTGCCCAGCACCTTGAAGACCGAGGTCTCCGGGTTGAAGGGGAACTCCTCGCCCGACGCGTTGAAGGACAGGCAGAACGCGCGCAGCTCCTGCGGGGTCACTCCGGCTTCTCCTGTGGCGCGGGACCGTCGGGGCCGACGGGTTCGACGAGCACCGTGACGATCTTGTTCCGGCGGCCGGCCGAGGACTCCGCGGTGAGCCGCAGTTCGCGTCGGTCGGGGAGGGCGACGACCGAGGAGGCGCCGGCGATGGGCACCCGGCCGAGGGCCTTGGCGAGGAGGCCGCCGACGGTCTCCACGTCCTCGTCGTCGTAGGCCTCGAAGCCGTACAGCTCGCCGAGGTCGCCGATGTCGAGGCGGGCGGTCACGCGGTAGCGGTCGTCGCCGAGGTCCTGGACGGGCGGCAGTTCGCGGTCGTACTCGTCGGTGATCTCGCCGACGATCTCCTCGAGGATGTCCTCGATGGTGACGATGCCGGCCGTGCCGCCGTACTCGTCGATGACGACGGCGACGTGGTTGCGCTCCTGCTGCATCTCGCGCAGCAGGTCGCCCGCGTTCTTCGTGTCGGGCACGAAGGTGGCCGGGCGCATGGCCGTGGCCACCAGCTCGGACTCGGCGTCCCGGCTGATGTGCGTCTTGCGGGCGAGATCCTTCAGGTAGACGATCCCGACGATGTCGTCCTCGTTCTCCCCGGTGACCGGGATGCGCGAGAAGCCGGAGCGCAGGGCCAGGGTGAGGGCCTGCCGGATCGTCTTGTAGCGCTCGATGACGACGAGGTCCGTGCGCGGCACCATGACCTCGCGCACGAGGGTGTCGCCCAGTTCGAAGACGGAGTGCACCATGCGGCGCTCCTCGTCCTCGATGAGGGACTCCTTCTCGGCGAGGTCGACGAGCGCCCGCAGTTCCGCCTCGGAGGCGAACGGGCCGCGCCGGAAGCCCTTGCCGGGGGTGAGCGCGTTGCCGATGAGGATCAGCAGCGGGGGGATCGGGCCCATCACCCGGGCCAGCGGCAGCAGCACGTACGCGGCGGCCGTCGCCGTGTTCAGCGGGTGCTGACGGCCGATGGTGCGCGGCGAGACGCCGACCGCGACGTACGACACGAGGACCATGACGGCGATCGC
Organism: Streptomyces sp. NPDC005302; assembly: GCF_040607345.1. Lineage (NCBI taxonomy): Bacteria > Bacillati > Actinomycetota > Actinomycetes > Kitasatosporales > Streptomycetaceae > Streptomyces > Streptomyces sp. NPDC005302. The sequence goes on along the minus strand of NZ_JBEXGN010000012.1, from coordinate 61,703 downwards.
GACGGCGAGGGCCTGCCAGGTCTTGTCGAACTCGTTCAGGCAGGCGTAGACGACGAGCGCGGCGGCCGCCATCTCGCAGGCGACGCGGACGAGGAGCGCGACGTTCAGATAGCGCGTCGGGTCCGCGGCGATCTGGGCGAGCTTCGCGCTGCCGCGCCGGCCGCTGCGGACGGCCTCCTCGGCGCGGAAGCTGGAGACGCGGGCGAGTCCGGCCTCCGCGCAGGCGGCGAGCCAGGCGACGACGACGAGGGCGATGGCACCGATGACAAGCTGTGGGCTCATGACACGGTCGGGGCCGGAGAGGGACCCGTCATGCCCTTCTCCGCGCGCCAGCCGTCCACGATGGCGGCCTGCAGGCCGAACATCTCGGCCTTCTCGTCGGGCTCCTCGTGGTCGTAGCCGAGGAGGTGCAGCACTCCGTGGACGGTGAGGAGTTGGAGTTCCTCGTCCATGGAGTGCTGCGTCTCGGCGTCCTTGCCCTGCGTCTCGGCGACCTCGGGGCAGAGCACGATGTCGCCGAGCAGGCCCTGCGGCGGCTCGTCGTCGTCCTTCGACGGCGGACGCAGCTCGTCCATCGGGAAGGACATGACGTCCGTCGGGCCCGGCAGGTCCATCCACTGGATGTGCAGCTGCTCCATGGCGTCGGTGTCCACGACGATCACCGAGAGCTCGGAGAGCGGGTGGATGCGCATCCGCGCGAGTGCGTAGCGGGCGATGTCGAGGATCGCCTGCTCGTCGACCTCGGTTCCGGATTCGTTGTTGACGTCGATCGACATGGTCGTGCTGGTCTACTTCCCCTTGTGTCCGGCGTTGCCGCGGCCCTTGTGGGTGCCGTTCTCGGTGCCGTTCTCGCTGTCGTACTTCTCGTACGCGTCGACGATACGGCCGACGAGCTTGTGCCGGACGACATCCTGGGACGTGAGCCGTGAGAAGTGGACGTCGTCGAGTCCCTCCAGGATGTCCTGGACCTGCCGCAGACCCGACTTGGTGCCGCTCGGCAGGTCGACCTGCGTCACGTCACCGGTGATCACGATCTTCGACTCGAAGCCGAGGCGGGTGAGGAACATCTTCATCTGCTCGGGGCTCGTGTTCTGGGCCTCGTCCAGGATGATGAAGGCGTCGTTGAGCGTCCTTCCGCGCATGTACGCCAGCGGTGCCACCTCGATCGTGCCCGAGGCCATCAGCTTCGGGATGGAGTCGGGGTCGAGCATGTCGTGCAGCGCGTCGTACAGCGGGCGCAGGTACGGGTCGATCTTCTCGTAGAGCGTGCCCGGGAGGAAGCCCAGGCGCTCGCCGGCCTCGACCGCGGGGCGGGTCAGGATGATGCGGTTGACCTGCTTGGACTGCAGGGCCTGGACCGCCTTCGCCATGGCGAGGTAGGTCTTGCCGGTACCGGCGGGGCCGATGCCGAACACGATGGTGTGCTTGTCGATGGCGTCGACGTAGCGCTTCTGGTTGAGCGTCTTGGGGCGGATGGTGCGGCCTCGCGAGGACAGGATGTTCTGCGTGAGCACTTCGGCCGGTGTCTCCTGGCCGTCGCCCTCCCCGTTCCCGCTCGCCCTCAGCATGGCGATCGAGCGTTCCACTGCGTCCTCCGTCATGGGCTGCCCGGTGCGGAGCACCAGCATCATCTCGTCGAACAGGCGCTGGACGAGGGCGACTTCACCGGCGTCGCCGACCGCACTGATCTCGTTGCCCCGGACATGGATGTCGGCCGCCGGGAAGGCCTTCTCGATCACACGCAGCAGCGAGTCGCCGGACCCCAGAACGGTCACCATGGGGTGCTTGGCCGGGACGGTGAAGTGCGCGCGTGCCTGCCCCTGGGCGGGGCCGTGAGCTGTGGGTGTCTGAGTCATGGGCCGGCTCTGTAGGCCTGCGTATCCTCCTCGGTCGGCACGCTTGCCACACGGGCAGCGTTGCGTCTCCCAGCGTACGTCGCGGCGCTGACAGAGCCGTAGGGCTTTTCCTCACGTCACGCGGTCGTGACCTCACACCGAGCGGCCGAAGCCGATCGTCGGCACCGCGCGCCGCAGCGGCCAGGGGCGGGTCACCGCGGGCAGCAGGCCCTCCAGGAACGCGTACCGGCGCAGCGCGGTGGGGTCCTGGTCGTCGACCGACTGGACCCGGCGCCACCAGGCGGCAATCTCCGACCAGCCGGGCGCGGACAGGGATCCGCCGAAGTCCTGGACGGAGAGGGCGGCGGTGAGGCCGGCGAAGGCGAGGCGGTCGGCGAGCGGCCAGTCGGCGAGGGTGCCCATGACGAAGCCGGCCACGAAGACGTCTCCGGCGCCGGTGGGGTCGAGTGCCTCGACGGCGATGGCGGGGACCGCGGCGCTGTCCCCGGTGCGGCCGTCGACGGCGTACGCGCCCTCGGAGCCGAGGGTGACGACCGCGAGCGGCACGTGTTCGGCCAGCGCGTGGGCCGCGGCGCGGGGGCAGTCCGCGCCGGTGTAGCGCATGGCCTCCTCGGCGTTCGGCAGGAACGCCTCGCAGTGTGCGAGGTCGGCGAGGCCCGCGAGGTCCCAGCGGCCGGTGTCGTCCCAGCCGACGTCCGCGAAGATCCGGGTGCCGCGGCTCGCGGCCTGGGCGATCCACGGGTCGCGGACGCCGGGGGTGAGGGAGGCGACGGCGGCCCGGGCGCGGGGCGGGCAGTCGGGGGCGGCCGCCGCTTCCACGGGAGGCGGCTCGTGGCCGTGGCTGACCATGGTCCGTTCGCCCTCGTAGGCCATGGACACGGTGACCGGGGAGTGCCAGTCGGGCACGGTCCGGGAGGCGGACAGGTCGATGCCCTCGCCCTGTTCCAGGGCGTCCCAGCAGTACTCGCCGTAGTGGTCGTCTCCGAAAGCGGCGGCCAGGGAGGTCCGCAGGCCGAGCCGGGCCAGGGCGGTGGCCATGTTCGCGACGCCGCCGGGGCTCGAACCCATGCCGCGCGCCCAGGACTCGGTGCCGCGCACGGGGGCCGAGTCGAGGCCGGTGAAGATGATGTCCAGGAAGACGGTGCCCGTGAGGTAGACGTCCCAGGGCGGGTCCTGCGGTGTGCGCAGCCCGGCGAGCGGGTCCACATGGGCCTGGCCGAACGGTCCTTCACCGTTGGACGCGATCACGGTGTGCTCCCTGGGGTGGTACGGATCTGGCCAGTGTGCACCACACGGGCCGTCCCGGCCGTGGGTCACGCCGGGGCGTCGTCGCGGTCGGGCCGGGTCGCCGACCGGGTGACCGGCCTCGCCGCCGCGGGCCCGGCCGTGCCGCACGCGGTCGCCGCACGCCGCGGGGCCGTCCCCCGCGCCCGGCTCCGCGCGCTCCTGCCCGCGCGGCGGTGCCGCGGTCCGGTGGGCGCCTCCCGGTGCGGACGGCCGGCCGGCGCGGGCCCGGGGCCGGTGTCCGACGGGGCCGTGCGCATCGCTCCCCCACCTGCGGGAACACCGGTGTTCCCGCGCGCGGGGAGCCGCTCCGCACCCTCGGTGGGCCCGGGAAATGGGGCCCCTCCTACCCCTGACTCCCCACCCCAAACGGGAAGTGTTCCAGATCACACCCTCCCGCCTTTTTTCCGGTGCCACCGCCTTGATACAAATTGCCCGCGCGTTCCTGTCCGTCGACAGCCGCCCACTCCCCCTTTCTTGAGCCGCTCCTTTCGCATGCCCTGGGAACGCCCGTGTCCGCCCGCACCACCACGCCCTGGCCCCTCGTCGCCCTTTTCACGGCCGGGTACCTTGCCGCGTATCTCCTCCCCACCACCGTCGGCCGCCTCGACGCGGGACTCCCGCTGTCGGCGACCCAGGCCGGAGCCATCGGCAGTGTCCTGCTGCTGAGTTCGGCCTCGGCCGGCTTCCTCCTCGCCTCCCGCGTCGACCGTTTCGGCCCCCGCCGGCTGGCCCGCGCCGGACTGCTCCTCGCGGTCGCCGGCTACGGCACCGCCGCGCTGTCGACCGCGCTCCCCCTCGTCGTGGCCGGCGCGGTCCTCGGCGGCTTCGGCTCCGGTACGGCCACCACGGTCGCCGCGACCGGGATCGCCGGCCGGCCCGACCCGCACCGCGTCACCACACTGGGCCTGCTCGGTGTCTCCGCCCTCGCGGGCGCGCTGTATCTGACGATCCCGCATCTGGGCCCGGCCCACGGCGTCCCGCTCGCCGCGATCGCCGTCACGGCCCTGCTCGTCCTGCCGCTGACGGGCCGTCTGCCGGCCCGCTCCCCGGCGACCCGGACCGTGCGCTCCGCCGGCCCGCTCCCCCACCGCCGCTCCGGGCTGCTGCTCGCCGCGGCGATGCTCTTCTGGTCGCTCGCGCAGAACTCCCTGTGGGGCGTGAGCGGCCGGATCGGGCTCACGCAGGCGGGGCTCGGCGAGGTCACCGTCGGCGCGGTGTTCGCGGTGGGGCTGGGTGCCGGACTGCTCGGCGTCGTGAGCGCGGGCGTCCTCGGCCCGCGCCTCGGCCGGGCACTGCCGATCGGCCTGGGCACGGTGCTGATCGCCGGCTGCATCGCGGTGAGCGCGGCGGCGTCCGACCTGACGTCGTTCGCGACCGGCGAGATCGCCTGGAACACGCTGTACCCGGTGGTCCTGTCGTACGTGATCGGTCTCGCCGCGTCGATGGACCGGCGTGGCCGGTGGGCGGTCCTCGTCGGCTCCGCGTCCTCGCTCGGCACGGCGTGCGGGCCGCTCACCGGCAGCCTGCTGTCGGCGCGGGCGGGCTATCCGGCGATGGGCCTGGTCCTGGCGGCCGGCCTGCTGATCGTCGCCGTCCCGATGACACTCGTGGCCCGTCGCCCGCGCCGCAGCCAGGTCGTCGAGATCCCGGTCGTGGAAATCCCGGTCGTGGAGATCCCGGTCGTGGAGATTCCCGTACCGGAGACCGTGGCCGTGGAGGTCGCGGCCGCGCGGGTCACCCGCGCCGACGTCGCGGACATGGCGGACCTTCTCGCGGAGAGCCCCTCCGCCGAGGACCCGTTCACACGGCTGCCGGACGTCGGGATCCCGGTCGCCGGGATCCCGCTGGACGCCGTACCCGCCCAACGGGAGCCCTACGGCACGGCCGGAGCCCGGCACGCCGGAGCGACGACGGCCGTGTCCGGAGCGGAAGGCCTGTGACGCCCGGCCGGGGAATGCCCGGCCGGGCGCCCGCCCCGGTCAGCTGAACTCGTAGGCCTCGACCTCGGCGATGTAGCGGGCGCGCCGCTCCTCGTCGTGCTCCAGGAAGGACGCCTCGAAGGAGTTGCGCGCCAGCTCCCGCAGCCGCTCGGGGCCGAGCCCCAGGGCCTCGCGCACCGCGCGGAAGTTGTCACCCGCGTACCCGCCGAAGTAGGCGGGGTCGTCGGAGTTGACCGTGCAGAGCAGCCCGGCGTCCAGCATGGCGGGCAGCGGGTGCTCCGCCAGCACGTCCACGGCGCGCAGCCGCACGTTCGACAGCGGGCACAGTGTCAGCGGCACCCGGTCCCGGACGAGCCGTTCGACCAGCTCGGGGTCCTCCATGCAGCGCAGCCCGTGGTCGACGCGCTCGACGCCCAGGACGTCCAGGGCCTCGGTGATGTAGGAGGGCGGACCCTCCTCGCCCGCGTGGGCGACGCGTCGCAGACCGAGCGCGGCGGCGGCCTCGTACACCTCGCGGAACTTGGCCGGCGGGTGGCCGACCTCGGCGGAGTCGAGACCGATGCCGGCGATCCGCTCCAGGTAGGGCCTGGCCGCCTCCAGGGTCTCCAGGGCGGACTCGGCGGACTCGTCGCGCAGGAAGCACATGATCAGCTGGGTGGAGACGCCGTGGGTCTCCTCGCTGCGCCCGAGCGCCCGCCACAGCCCCTCGACGACCGTCCCCATGGGCACGCCCCGGGCGATGTGCGCCTGCGGGTCGAAGAAGATCTCGGCGTGCCGCACGCCCTGCGCGGCGGCGCGGGCGAGATAGGCGTCGGCCAGGTCGGCGAAGTCCTGCTCGGTCCGCAGCACGGCCATGAGTTCGTAGTACAGGTTCAGGAACGACTGCAGGTCGTCGAAGAGGTACGCCTTGCGCAGGTCCTCGGTGTCCGCGTACGGCAGGGTCACGCCGTTGCGGGCGGCGAGCGCGAAGGCCAGCTCGGGTTCGAGGGTGCCTTCGATGTGGAGGTGCAGTTCAGCCTTGGGGAGGGACATCGAAGCATCGTACGGTCGGATACCGGACAGTCCGAAACCGGCACCTTCCCGGCAGCGGGCGCGAGGGTCCGGCCGGCGCGGGCCGGCGATCCTCGGCGCCGGACGTCACCGGCGCTTCGGGACCGGGACCCTCACCAGGTCGTGGGCCACCGTCAGTTCGCCGTCGAACCCCGCCGCGCGGGCCTCGTGCTCGAAGGCGGCGGGGTCGGAGTAGCGCTGGCTGAAGTGGGTGAGCACGAGGTGCCGGACGCCCGCCTCCTTGGCGACCCGGCCCGCCTGGCCGGCGGTCAGGTGCCCGTGGTCCGAGGCGAGCTTGTGGTCGCCGTCGAGGAAGGTCGACTCGATGACGAGCAGGTCGCAGCCCTCGGCCAGCGCGTCCACGCCCTCGCACAGCCGGGTGTCCATGACGAACGCGAACCGCTGGCCGCGCCGCACCTCGCTGACGTCGTCGAGGCCGACGCCGCGCAGCGTGCCCTCGCGGTGCAGCACCCCGACGTCGGGCCCCGTGATGCCGTGTTCGGCGAGCCGCTCGGGCAGCATGCGCCGGCCGTCCGGTTCGACGAGCCGGTACCCGAAGGACTCGACGGGGTGGGAGAGCCTGCGGGCCTCCAGGGTGTACGCCGGGGTGGTGGCGAGGACCCCGTCGTCCGCGACCGGCGCCTCGGTGATCCCGACGGTCTCGCGGTAGGCGGTGGAGCGGCGCAGCCGCTCGAAGAAGTGCTGTCCGGAGAGCGGGTAGTGGGCGGTCACCTCGTGCGGGACGCGGTCCAGGTTGACGCGCTGGATCACGCCGGGCAGGCCGAGCGCGTGGTCGCCGTGGAAGTGGGTGACGCAGATGCGGTTCAGGTCGTGCGCGGCGACACCGGCCCGCAGCATCTGGCGCTGCGTGCCCTCGCCGGGATCGAAGAGGAGACCCTCGCCGTCCCAGCGGAGCAGGTAGCCGTTGTGGTTGCGGTGCCGGGTCGGGACCTGGCTCGCGGTCCCGAGGACGACCAGTTCACGTGCGGACAAGGCCGGTTATCCGGGCGGCCACTGCAGTCCACGGCCGCCCAGGAGGTGGGCGTGCGCGTGGAAGACGGTCTGTCCGGCACCGCTGCCCGTGTTGAACACGATGCGGTGGCTGTCCAGCTTCTCCTCGGCCGCGACCTCACCGGCTTCGCGCAGGATGTCCGCGGCGACGGTGGGTTCGGCGGCCGCGAGGGACGCCGCGTCCGGGTAGTGCACCTTGGGGATGACCAGGATGTGGGTCGGCGCCTGCGGGTTGATGTCGCGGAACGCCACGATCGTGTCGGTCTCGCGCACCAGCGTCGCCGGGATCTGCCCCGCCACGATCTTGCAGAACAGGCAGTCGTCCTGCGGCTCACCCATCATGCGTGTGCCTCCTCACGCCATCCGATCATTGCCCTGCGCATGCTAGCCGCCCCGCGGGGCGGACGGCTCGCGGCCGCCCGCCCCGCGGGGTCACAGCGGGGGCAGTGCCGGCGCCGTCTTGGCCGGGTTCTCCTCCAGCGCGGCGAGCGCGATCCGGACGGCCGCGTCGAGCTGGGTGTCACGGCCGGCCGCGTGGTCCTGCGGAGCCTGGACGACCTCGACGTCGGGGTCGACGCCGTGGTTCTCCACGTTCCACTCGTAACCCTCCAGCCAGAACGCGTACTTGGGCTGGGTGACGAGGGTGCCGTCGACGAGGCGGTAGCGGCTGTCGATGCCGATGACGCCGCCCCAGGTACGGGTGCCGACCACCGGGCCGATGCCGAGTGCCTTGATCGCCGCGTTGACGATGTCGCCGTCGGAGCCGGAGAACTCGTTGGCGACGGAGACGACGGGGCCGCGCGGCGCGTCCTCCGGGTAGCTGTAGGGGCGCAGACCGCGGGGCAGGTCCCAGCCGACGATCCGCCGGGCGAGCTTCTCGACGACGAGCTGGGAGGTGTGGCCGCCGCGGTTCTCGCGGACGTCCACGACCAGCCCCTCGCGGGCGACCTCGATCCGCAGGTCGCGGTGGAGCTGCGCCCACCCGGAGCCGACCATGTCGGGCACATGCAGATATCCGAGGCGTCCGCCGGACCGCTCGTGCACGTAGGCGCGCCGGTCGGCGACCCAGGCGTGGTAGCGCAGGGGTTCCTCGTCGGCGAGCGGTACGACGACGGCGTGCCGCGGGTCGCCGCCGCCCGCCGGGGAGACGGTCAGCTCGACCGGTTTGCCCGCCGTGCCGACGAGCAGGGGGCCGGGGCCCGTGACCGGGTCGACCGGCCGGCCGCCGATCGCGACGATCGCGTCCCCGGCGCGCACCGCGACGCCGGGCGCGGCGAGCGGGGCCCGCGCGTCCGGGTCGGACGTCTCGGAGGGAAGGATCCGGTCGATACGCCAACTGCCGTCCGCGTGACGGGAGATGTCCGCACCGAGGAGGCCCTGGGCGCGGTCGCCGCCGCCGTGTCCGCCGCGCGGGGTGACGTACGCGTGGGAGGTGCCGAGTTCGCCCTGGACCTCCCAGAGCAGGTCGACGAGGTCGTCGTGGGTGGCGACCCGGTCGAGGACGGGCCGGTACCGGTCGAGGACGGCGTCCCAGTCGACGCCGCCGAGGTCGGGCCGCCAGAAGTTGTCCCGCATGAGGCGGCCGGTCTCGTCGTACATCTGGCGCCACTCGGCGGCCGGGTCGACGCTCTGGCGCACCCGCGAGAGGTCGACGGTGATGTTGGTGTCGCTCTCGTCGTCGTTCGACGCGCGCCGGTCGCTAGGTACGACCTTGAGCTTTCCGTCGGTCCACAGCAGCACCCGCTTGCCGTCGCCGGTGACGGTGAAGTGGTCGGCGTCGGCGGCGAGGTGTTCGATGCGCTGCTGGGCGAGGTCGTAGCGCTCCAGTTCCGTCCTCGGGTCCGGGTCGTCCGGTGTGGCGCGGGAGGCGCCGAGCACGCCCCGGACGGGGTGGCGCAGCCACAGCACGCCGTCCTTGGCGGCGCGCAGGGTGGAGTAGCGGGCGGCCTCGACGGGGAACGGCACGATCCGGTCGGCGAGTCCGTCGAGGTCGATCCGGGTGCTGGGGGTGCCCTCGCTGTCGGGGGTCTCGTCCTTGTCCGGGGTCTCGAAGGGTCGGCCGTGGCGCTGGGGTCCGAAGGGCGACGGCGTGGTCGCGGCGAGGGTGATCAGATACGGCCGGGAGCCGCCGACGAAGGCGAGGTCGAAGACGTGCTCGTCGTAGACGGGGTCGAAGGCGCGGGCCGACAGGAAGGCGAGGTGCTTGCCGTCGAGGGTGAACGCCGGTGCGTAGTCGCGGAAGCGCAGCGGCGTCGCCTCGGTCACGGACAGGTCGGTGGTGTTGGCGATCCTGAGCTGGCGCAAGGGACGCGGGCCGGGGTGCGACCAGGCGAGCCAGGCGGAGTCGGGTGAGAAGACGAGGCCGGCGACCTCGCCGTCCTCGCTGCGGTCCACCTCGCGGACCTCGCCGGTCTCGCGCTCGACGAGCAGGACGCGCCCGTCGTGCGAGGCGACGGCGGCGCGGCTGCCGTCGGGTGCCACGGCGAGGCCGAGGACGCGTCCGAGGGCTCCGGCGGCGAGCCGGCGCGGGGTGGCTCCGGGGGCGACGCCGGTGGCGGGCGCGAACTCCAGGGCGTCGTCGCCCTCGGCGTCCGTCACCCACACGACGTGTTCCTCGCCCTCGGCGCGGAAGGCTCGGGGCAGCCGGGCGCGGACGCCGGGTTCGGCGGCGAGGGCGCGGGCCGGCCCCGAGCGGTGGGTGATCCAGTGGACGGCACCGCGCACGGAGACGGCACTGCCGCGTCCGGTGTGGTCGGGGGCGGCGGCGGAGAACCAGCGGGCGGCGCTCACGGGGTGGGGCTGCTGGTCGGCGCGCTGCCCGCCGAGGAGGATGTCGAGGCGGCGCGGTTCGGCTCCGTCGAGGTCGTCGAGGAGCCGGAGTTCACCGGCGGAGGAGTACACCACGCGGGTGCCGTCGGTGGAGGCGTGCCGGGCGTAGAACGTGTCGAGCGGGGTGTGGCGGCGCAGGTCGGCGCCGTCGGCGAGCGAGGAGTACAGGGCGCCGACGCCCTCGTGGTCCGAGAGGAAGGCGATCCGGTCGCCGACCCAGAGGGGGTACTCGATGTTCCCGTCGAGGTCCTCGTGCAGACGGACGAACTCGCCCTCGCCGTCCCGGTCGATCCAGAGCTTGCCCGCGGTGCCGCCGCGGTAGCGCTTCCACCAGGCCGCCTCGCGCCCCATCGGGGCGGACAGCAGGACGGTTCCGGGCTCTCCGTGGGCGACGTCGCCGACGGGTCCGTAGGGCAGGAGGGCGGCGGGGCCGCCGTCGAGCGGGACGGCGCGGGCCCAGCTGCGCCGCAGGCTGGCCTGGCCCTGGGTGCTGAGGGCGAGGACGTGTCCGTCGGGGGTCCAGCCGCGGACCTGGGTTCTCGAACTGCCCCAGTACGTCAGGCGTCTGGTGGGTCCGCCGACCAGCGGGGCGGCGTAGACCTCGGGGGCGCCGTCGCGCGTGGACGTCCAGGCGACGGTCGTGCCGTCCGGGGAGACGCGGGGGTGGTTCACCGGCGCGTTGTCGGCGCTGACGCGCCAGGCGCGGCCGCCGCCGTCGAGGGGCGCGGCCCAGATGTCGTCCTCGGCCGTGAAGACGGCCAACTCGCCGTGCAGATGCGGAAACCGGAGATACGCGGAGGGTGCGGACTCTGTCACCCGGTCACCCTATGCAGCCGGGACGCGGCCCGACAGGGGTTCGGATCACTTGATCCGTGGACGGCCGGGCAGGTCACTTGCCCTGTGCGGGCCAGCAGGTGGGGTCGCCCTTGCACCACATGGTCCGGGTCACGGTCACCGTGACGGTGGGGTCGGGTCCGTTCGGTGGACGGTAAGTGGCGGGAGGCGTGGGGTTGTTGGTGGCGTCGCAGTTGCCGAGGCCGCTGACGTGGAACCACTGCTTGCCGCCGACGGTGGCGGTCAGGTCGCCGCGCACGCAGGCGCCGTCGACGGCGCGGGTGACCTTGCCCTTGACGACGATGTCCCGTCCGTCGTCGGTCTGGCCCTGGCAGTCGACGCTCGCGACGGTGTTCTCGGTCGGCGCGGGCGACTTGCCGGGGGTGTAGACCTTGCCGGCGTTGCCGTAGTTGGCGGTGCAGGAGAGCCACCGCACGTCCACGTTCTGCCGTTCGAGCTGCTTGGTCGCCGTCTGGTCGGTGGTGTACGCCACGGTCGCGGCGCTGAGTCCGTCCCCGGGCTCGCACGCACTCGCGCCGAACACCCCCGCCACGCCCAGCCCGAGGGCCATCAGCACGCGCCTGCGCCCGGTCCGGCTCCTGATCCGTCTCAAAGCCCCCATGAACGGCAGCGTGCCACCGCGGGCCGCGGTGCGGTAGACCGCATGCGGCCATGAGGGGCACAACCACCCGAAGGAGTTCACGGCCCGGCCGGGGCCCGTTCAGCCGAGGAGGAGCAGCCACTCCTGGAGTTCCACGAGGTTGCCCTCGGGGTCCTTGAGGTGAGCGACGCGCATCCGGTCGGTCATGGGGGCGGGGCCGTGCAGCACGGTCGCTCCGCGCGAGACGAGCTGCTCGCAGTAGGTGTCGAGGTCGTCCACCCGCAGCACCACCAGCGAACGGTGCCCGGTCACGTCCTCGCCGATCTCACCCAGCACCTCGGCCATCATCGCCCGGTCCTGGAGGGCGATGCCGGCCGATCCGACGACGGGGCTGAACTTCTCGTACGGTCCCTCGGTCGCGCCCGACTGGGGCTTGAGGCCGAGGACTTCGGAGTAGAAGCGGTAGCAGGCGGCGAAGTCGGAAACGAGCAGCCGTACCTGGGCGAGTTCCATGCGAATCCCCCGTGGTGGGCGGGCGGTTGGGGTCAGGACCAGCGGCCGGTGCGGGCCAGCAGCAGTGCCGCGGCCACGGTGCCCGCCGTCGACGTACGCAGCACCGTACGCCCGAGGTGGAACGTCTTCGCGCCCGCCTCGGTGAACAGCGCCACCTCCTCGGGGGAGATCCCGCCCTCGGGGCCGACGACCAGGACGATCTCCCCGGAGCCGGGCAGTGCGGCGGTCGCGAACGGCTCGGTGCCCAGCTCGGTGTCCTCGTGCAGGACGGCGGCGAGGTCGGCTTTGGCGAGAAGTGCGGCAACCTGTCGGGTCGACATGGCGTCCGCGACGTCCGGGAAGCGCACCCGGCGGGACTGCTTGCCGGACTCCCGTGCGGTGGCGCGCCACTTGGCGAGCGCCTTGAGGCCCCGGTCGCCCTTCCACTGCGTGATGCAGCGGGAGGCGGCCCAGGGGACGATGCGGTCGACGCCGGTCTCCGTCATGGTCTCGACGGCCAGTTCGCCGCGGTCGCCCTTGGGCAGCGCCTGGACGACGGTGATCCGCGGCTCCTCCGCCGGTTCCTCGCTCACCGAGTCCATCCGTACGACGAGGCGGTCCTTGCCCTCCGTGTCGAGGACGACGCAGTCCGCCCAGCGTCCGGCCCCGTCGGTGAGGACGGCGTCCTCGCCGGCGCGCAGCCGCTTCACGGAGACGGCGTGCCGTCCCTCGGGTCCGTCGAGGACGTAGCGTCCGCCGTCGCCCGCGTCGAAGTGCTCGACCAGGAAGACCGGTGCCGTCATCGGGCGGTGCCCCCGTCCGGGGAGTCGCCGGGCGACGACAACGCTGTCCTGGCGGCGGCGAGTTCGGCGGCCAGCACCTCCACCAGTTGTCCGGCGGGCAGGTCGCGCGCCATGCGGTGGCCCTGGCCCGCCCACAGGGCCATGCCCTGCGCGTCGGCGGCCTTCGCGGCCGCCTTGCGCAGCGGCGAGGTGAGGTGGTGGACGTCGGGGTACGCGGCGGGGGCGTAGGGGCCGTGTTCGCGCAGGAAGCGGTTGACCAGGCCGCGGGCCGGGCGTCCGGAGAAGGCGCGGGTCAGTTCGGTGCGCACGAAGAGGGGGTTGGTCAGCGCTTCCTTGTGGACGGGGTTCGCGCCGGACTCGGGGGTGGCGAGGAAGGCGGTGCCGAGCTGGGCCGCGTCCGCGCCGGCGGCGAGGACGGCGGCGATCTGGCTGCCGCGCATGATGCCTCCGGCGGCGACGACCGGGATGTCCACGGCCTCGCGGACCTGGGCGACCAGCGAGAGCAGTCCGATGCCCGCGCCGTCCGTCTCCGGGTTGTCGCGGTGGGTGCCCTGGTGTCCGCCGGCCTCGACGCCCTGGGCGATGACGGCGGCGGCGCCCGCACGCTGAACGGCGAGGGCCTCCTCGGCCGTGGTCGCGGTGACCAGGGTGAGGGTGCCGGCGCGGTTCAGGGACTCCAGCACGTCCTGGGCCGGGATGCCGAAGTGGAAGGAGACGACCGGCACCGGGTTGTCGAGGAGGACGGCGAGCTTGGCGTCGTAGCCGTCGTCCCGGCCGCTGTCCGGGTCGCCGAGTTCGGTCTCGTACCAGGCGGCCTCACCGGCGAGCTGGTGGGCGTAGACCTCTACCGCCGAGGAGTCCGCGTACTCCGGCTGCGGCATGAACAGGTTGACGCCGAAGGGACGGCCGGTCAGCCCGCGCAGCTGTTTGATCTCCTGGTACATGCCGTCGGCCGTCTTGTACCCGGCGGCGAGGCATCCGAGCCCGCCGGCCTCGGACACGGCGGCCGCGAGCTGGGGGACGGAGACGCCGCCCGCCATGGGGGCCTGCACGATCGGGTGAGGGAAGAGATCGGTCAGCGCGGAGGACATGACGGCATGTTGTCACGTCCTCCGTACAAGTCCGAATCCGGCCGTCCGCTCGGTTACGGGGTTGCGCGGCAGGCGGGTACGGGGCGGGAACACCGCCCCGTACCGCCGTCGCGTCAGCGACCGTTGAAGGCGTCCTTCAGCCGGGAGAAGAGCCCCTGCTGCCCGGGCTGGAACTGGCCGGTGGGCCGCTCCTCGCCGCGCAGCTGGGCGAGCTCGCGCATGACCCGCTCCTGCTCGGGATCGAGCTTGGTCGGCGTGGTGACCTCGACGTGCACGATGAGGTCGCCGCGGCCGCCGCCGCGCAGGTGCGTGACGCCCCGGGTATGCAGCGGGATCGACTGGCCGGACTGCGTGCCCGGACGGATGTCGACCTCCTCCATGCCGTCGAGGGTCTCCAGCGGCACCTTGGTGCCGAGGGCCGCGGCGGTCATCGGGATGGTGACCGTGCAGTGCAGGTCGTCGCCACGACGCTGGAACGTCGAGTGCGGCAGCTCGTGGATCTCGACGTACAGGTCGCCGGCGGGGCCGCCGCCGGGGCCGACCTCGCCCTCGCCCGCGAGCTGGATCCGTGTGCCGTTGTCCACACCGGCCGGGATCTTGACCGTGAGGGTGCGGCGGGAGCGGACCCGGCCGTCGCCCGCGCACTCGGGGCACGGGGTCGGGACCACGGTGCCGAAGCCCTGGCACTGCGGGCACGGCCGCGAGGTCATGACCTGGCCGAGGAACGACCGCGTCACCTGGGACACCTCGCCGCGGCCGCGGCACATGTCACAGGTCTGCGCGGAGGTCCCGGGTGCGGCACCCTCGCCGCTGCAGGTCGCGCAGACGACGGCGGTGTCGACCTGGAGGTCCTTCGTGGTGCCGAAGGCCGCCTCGTCCAGCTCGATCTCCAGCCGGATCATGGCGTCCTGGCCACGGCGGGTCCGCGAGCGCGGTCCGCGCTGCGAGGCCGTGCCGAAGAAGGCGTCCATGATGTCCGAGAAGTTCCCGAAGCCGCCCGCGCCGAAGCCGCCGGCGCCTCCGCCCTGCTGGGACAGCGGGTCACCGCCGAGGTCGTAGACCTGCTTCTTCTGCGGGTCCGACAACACCTCGTAGGCGGCGTTGATCTCCTTGAAGCGCTCCTGCGTCTTCGGATCGGGATTGACGTCCGGATGCAGCTCGCGCGCGAGCCTCCGGAACGCCTTCTTGATCTCGTCCTGGGACGCGTCGCGGCGCACGCCGAGTACGGCGTAGTAGTCCGTGGCCACTCAGGACTCCGCCAGGATCTGTCCGACGTACCGTGCCACCGCTCGTACCGCTCCCATCGTTCCCGGGTAATCCATGCGGGTCGGGCCGACCACGCCGAGTTTGGCTACTGCCTCGCCGCCCGAACCGTAGCCGACCGAGACCACGGACGTGGAGTTGAGTCCCTCATACGCGTTCTCATGCCCGATTCGCACGGTCATGCTCGAATCCCCGGCCTCTCCAAGCAACTTGAGGAGCACGACCTGCTCCTCCAGCGCTTCGAGCACCGGCCGGATGGTGAGAGGGAAGTCATGTCCGAAACGGGTGAGATTGGCGGTCCCGCCGATCATCAGCCGCTCCTCGGTCTCCTCGACCAGTGTCTCCAGCAGAGTGGAGAGCACTGTCGAGACCGTACCCCGGTCCTCCGCCTCGAAGGCGTCCGGGAGGTCCTGCACGAGCTGCGGGACGTCCGCGAAGGGGCGGCCCGCGATCCGGCTGTTGAGCCGGGCCCGCAGATCGGCGAGAGAAGTCTCACCGAACGGCACGTGACAGTTGATCATGCGTTGCTCGACCCGGCCGGTGTCCGTGATCAGCACGAGCATCACGCGCGCCGGGGCGAGCGAGAGCAGTTCCACGTGCCGCACGGTCGAGCGGGTCAGCGAGGGGTACTGCACGACGGCGACCTGGCGGGTGAGCTGCGCGAGCAGCCGCACCGTCCGGCCGACGACGTCGTCGAGGTCGACGGCTCCGTCCAGGAAGTTCTGGATGGCGCGCCGCTCGGGCGCGGTCATCGGCTTGACGCCCGCGAGCTTGTCGACGAAGAGCCGGTATCCCTTGTCCGTGGGGATGCGTCCGGCGCTGGTGTGCGGCTGGGCGATGTAGCCCTCGTCCTCCAGGACCGCCATGTCGTTGCGGACGGTCGCCGGCGAGACGCCGAGCCGGTGCCGCTCCGTGAGCGCCTTGGAGCCGACCGGCTCCTCGGTGCCCACATAGTCCTGGACGATGGCGCGGAGCACCTCGAGCCTGCGTTCACTGAGCATCGCGCACACCTCCAGAAGTCGACTCCGTGGTCTTCGTGGCCTTCGTGGCTTTTCGCCTGGCACTCAGTGCGCCCGAGTGCCAGCGTTCCCCGGGCCAGTGTACGGCGGTGAGGCACGGCCCCGGCAAGGGCGGGCCTGCGATGTCGTGCGCGACACCCGGTCACCGCTAGCGTCGCCGTATGAGGCTGACTTGGGAAGAGCTGGGGTGGGAACGGGTGGCGCCCCGGATCGGCCGGCGGCGGCTTCCGGACTGGGACTGCACCGTCGGGCTCGTCGTCGGCGAGGACGCCGCGCTGATGATCGACGCCGGATCGCGCCTCGCGGAGGGCGCGGCGCTGCGCGCGGACGCGGAGCGGCTGCTCGGCCCGGGGCGGCACGTGACGCACCTCGCACTCACCCACCCGCACTTCGACCACGTCTTCGGCGCCGCCGCGTTCGAGGGCGCCGAGGTGTTCGTCGCGGACGGCTCGTCCGGGGTGTACGGGAACGGCCGCGAGGAGCTGCGCGCGGACGCGGTGCGCAACGGGCTGGATCCCCTGGCGGCACAGGAGGCGTCCGACGCCCTCGTACGCCCCCGGCAGGGCGTCCGGGGCGCCCTGGACCTGGAGCTGGGCGGCAGCGTCGGGGTGCGGCTGGTGCGGACGGGTGAGGGCCACACCGCCCACGACCTCGTGGCCGTCGTGCCGGGGGACCCGGCGGTGGTGTTCTGCGGCGACCTGGTCGAGGAGTCCGGCGAGCCGCAGGCGGGTTCCGACGCCGTCCCCTCCCGCTGGCCCGGGGCCCTCGACCGGCTGCTCGCGCTCGGCGGTGACGACGCTGTGTACGTGCCCGGCCACGGAGCGCTGGTGGACGCCGCGTTCGTCCGCTCGCAGCGGGACGCGTTGGCCGCGCGTTTCGGCGTGTCGCGGTGAGGCCCGGCGCGCTTCTCCTATCGTCATGCGAATGCGCCAGTACTCTCCGGACCTGACCCCGCCGTGGAAGAAGCCCAAGCCCGTGCCCGAGGTCCCGGCGGACCCCGGTCTGGTGGTCGAGGAGCCCGGCACCGGTTTCTGCGGCGCGGTGATCGGCTGCGAGGCGGGCACGGTCACCCTGGAGGACCGCTTCGGCAAGCACCGGGTGTTCCCCATGGAGCCGCGCGGCTTCCTGCTGGAGGGCAGGGTGGTGACGCTGGTCCGCCCGACGGCCGCGGCGCCGGTACGTCCCAGCCGGACCGCGTCCGGTTCGGTGGCGGTGCCCGGCGCCCGCGCCCGGGTCGCGCGGGCCGGCCGCATCTACGTGGAGGGCCGCCACGACGCCGAACTGGTCGAGCGGGTCTGGGGCGACGACCTGCGCGTCGAGGGCGTCGTCGTGGAGTACCTGGAGGGCGTCGACGACCTGCCCGCGATCGTCGAGGAGTTCGCGCCGGGCCCCGACGCCCGGCTCGGCGTGCTCGTCGACCACCTGGTGCCCGGCTCGAAGGAGTCCCGGATCGCCGCGGCGGTGACGAGCGAGCACGCCCTGGTGCTCGGCCACCCCTACATCGACATCTGGGAGGCCGTGAAGCCGTCCTCCGTGGGCATCCCGGGCTGGCCCCGGGTCCCGCGCGGCGAGGACTGGAAGACGGGCGTGTGCCGGGCCCTGGGCTGGCCGGAGAACACCGGCGCGGCCTGGCAGCACATCCTGTCCCGGGTCCGCTCCTACAAGGACCTCCAGCCCGAACTCCTGGGCCGGGTCGAGGAACTGATCGACTTCGTCACGGCGCCGGAGTAGCCGGGGGCACGGCCGGGCACCCCTCGGCCCGGGCACGCGTGCGGTGCCGGCCGGTGGTGTCCGTGACGTCCGGTGTCGTCCGGTGGTGTCCGGTCAGTCGACCAGGTCCCGGACGACCGCGTCCGCGAGGAGGCGTCCGCGCAGGGTGAGGACGGCGCGGCCGTCGTCGTACGGGCCCGGTTCGAGGAGGCCCTCGGACAGGGCGCGGCGGGAGGCCGCGAGGCCGTCGGTGCGCAGCAGCGAGAGCGGGCAGCCCTCGCGCAGCCGCAGTTCGAGCAGGATGCGCTCGACGCGGCGGTCCTCGCCGGAGAGGAGCTCGCGTCCGGCGCCCGGGGAGCGGCCGGAGGCGAGCGCCGCCGCGTAGGCGCCGGGGTGCTTCACGTTCCACCAGCGGACGCCGCCGACGTGACTGTGCGCGCCGGGGCCCGCGCCCCACCAGTCGGCGCCGCGCCAGTACAGCTCGTTGTGCAGACAGCGGGCCGCCTCGGAAGTGGCCCAGTTCGACACCTCGTACCAGTCGAAGCCGGCCTTCGACATCACCTCGTCGGCGATGAGGTAGCGGTCGGCGTGGACGTCGTCGTCCGTCATCGGGACCTCGCCGCGGCGGATGCGGCGGGCGAGCTGGGTGCCCTCCTCGACGATGAGCGCGTACGCCGAGACGTGGTCGGGGCCGGCGCCGAGGGCCGCTTCGAGGGAGGCCCGCCAGTCGTCGTCCGACTCCCCCGGGGTGCCGTAGATCAGGTCGAGGTTCACGTGCTCGAAGCCGGCCGCGCGGGCCTCGGCGACACAGGCCTCGGGGCGGCCGGGGGTGTGGGTGCGGTCCAGCACCTTCAGCACGTGCTGCCGGGCGCTCTGCATGCCGAAGGAGACGCGGTTGAAGCCGCCGGCGCGGAGCGTCGCGAGGTACTCCGGGTCGACGGACTCCGGGTTCGCCTCCGTGGTGATCTCCGCGTCGTCCGCGAGCCCGAACTCGTCACGGACCGCCCCCAGCATCCGGACGAGATCGTCGGCGGCCAGCAGGGTGGGTGTGCCGCCCCCGACGAAGACGGTGCGGACGGGACGCGGGTCGTCGCCGAGCACCTTGCGGGCGAGGCGGACCTCGTCGATCAGGGTGTCCGCGTAGTTGTCGCGGGAGGCGAGCACGCCTCCGGTGCCCCGCAGCTCGGTCGCCGTGTAGGTGTTGAAGTCGCAGTACCCGCAGCGGGTCGCGCAGTACGGAACGTGGAGGTAGAACCCGAGGGGCCGTTCGGCCGCCCCGGCCAGGGCGCGCGCGGGCAGCGCCCCGTCGTCGGGGACGGGCTCGCCGTCGGGGAGTGCGGAAGGCATGCGTTCCATTGTCCAGCACGGGCGGAGTGAACGGTCCCGGCCTGTGGACGGGCGGCCGGATCGCGTGACCGGGACCGTGGGGGCGGCGGGTGGGAGCGGGCCGGCGGAGCTACTCGGCCTGTAGGACCAGCAGGGCCATGTCGTCCTCCGGCGGGCGGCTCCCGAACTCGTGGACGAGTGCGCGGATGCGTTCCGCGATCAGCTCGGCGTTCAGGCCCGTACACCCCGTGAGGGCCTGCGCGAGCCCGTCGTCGTCGTCGAACTGCCGGGTCCCCTCGCGCCGCTCCGTCACGCCGTCGGTGACGCACAGCAGGGTGTCGCCGGGGTGCAGGTCGAAGGACTCGGAGGTGTAGCCGGGGTCCTCGAAGACGCCGAGCAGGGTCTGCGGCACGGCCACCTCCCGTACGTCGCCGTCGGGGGCCAGCAGCAGCGGCAGCGGGTGTCCGGCGGAGGCGAGGGTGCAGCGCACGCCGCCCTCGAAGGGGACCAGTTCGCCGTAGAGCATGGACAGGAAGCGGGTCTGCGGGCCGAGGTCGGTGCCGAGCCCGGGGCCGCCGGCCGCCACGAGCGCGCGGGCCGCCGCGTCGGCGGCCTCGGTCGCGTCGTCGAGGAGGAGCTGGTTGAGACGGTCGAGGACGTCCGCCACGTCGTAGCCCTCGCGGGACAGCAGCCGCAGCCAGGGCCGGGCGAGGCCGATCACGACGGCGGCCTCGGGCCCCTTGCCCTGGACGTCGCCGACCGCGAAGCACCAGCGGCCGTCCCCGGCCGGGAACACGTCGTAGAAGTCACCGCTGGGGCCGCCCTCGTCGAGCGGCTCGTAGACGAGGGCGCTGCGCACGCCCGGGATCTCGGCGACCGCGCCCGGCAGGAGCCCCCGCTGCAGGACCCGGCTGATGGTGGCCTGGCGCGCGTACTGGCGGGCCGCGCCGATGGCGAGCGCGATCCGACGGCTCAGGTCCTCGACGAGCCCGGTGACCTCGTCGGCGAAACCGGCGGGTCCGGCCCGTCCGATGACGAGCGTGCCCAGCGGACGGCCGCCCGCGATCAGCCGGTACGCCAGGGCCGCGCCGCTCGCTCCGCGCGGGCCCAGCGCCTCGCCGGGCCAGGGCACGGGGACGGCGCGGGACCTGACCGCGTCGGGCAGTCGCGGCGGATCCTCCTCCAGGACGTCGCGCAGGTCCTCGATGAGGTTCTCGCTGCCGTGCCAGACGCGGGCGAGGCGGGGTCCGAGGGCCAGGCCGAGACCGCCCGCCCGGTCGGTGGCCTCGTCCTCCAGCCACACCGCGCACCAGTCGGCGAGCCGCGGGACGAGGAGCTGTCCGGCGAGCGCGGCGACGAGGTCCTCGTCGAGCTGTCCGGCCAGCAGGTCGGAGGCCTCGGCGAGAAAGGAGAGGGCCCCGCGGTCGAGCCAGTCCCGCCCCTCGGAGGGGTTCCGCGCGCCGCCGGTGGCGGATGCTCCGGAGGCGGTGCCGCCCGGGGCCGCGGCGGGGAAGCCGGACGGGTCGAAGGTGTCCCCGCCCGGGAAGAAGGCCGCGGGCGCCCCCGGGACGGGCGCCGCGAAGACGGACGCGGTCGAGGTGGGTCCGGCCGGGCCCCGTCCACCGGGGCCGCGTGCGCCCGCGAGGCGGTTCCCGGGGGCGGCACCGCCCGGCGCGGGCTCTGCGCCGGGCGATCCGCCGCCACCCGCGCCGTCCGTCCCCGCGCGGCCACCTCTGCCGGTGAGGTCGCTCCCCGCGAACGCGTCCGCCGGGGACCGGGTGTCCGGCGCGGCGAACGCCTCGGCGCCCGGCAGGGTGTCGGCGCTCCCGTCGAGCAGCAGGCGCGCCCACACCGTCTTGACGCCCGGGCGGTAGGTGATCCCCCAGGCCTCGGAGAGGGCGGAGACCAGACGCAGGCCCCGCCCGTACTCCGGTGTCCCGTAAGGGCGTTCGGGGCTGTCGTCGCGTATCGCGCGGGCGGGGTGGTGGTCGGTCACCTCGATGACCAGCGGGCCGGGCGGACCGTCGGGCGCGTGCTCCAGGCGGCACAGCAGCTCGACGTCGGTGCCCGCGTGGACGACGGCGTTGGTGACGAGTTCGCTCACCACCACGGCGGCGTCGCCGGTGAGCCGGTCGTCGATGATCTCGGCGCCGGGCAGGGCCAGTTCGGCCCAGCCCAGGAGCGTGTCACGGAGGTAGCGGCGGGCGGCTCCGGGGGCGAGCGGGGTGCCCGGCAGGGTCGTACGGGCCACGGTGTCCTGGCCGGCGCGGTGGTGCGCGGGCGCACCCGGGGCGCACGCCATGGACTCGCGTTGCGTCGGAATGGCCCCCACTGTGCGGCTCCCTGAGCAGTTCGGACGAATACACCTCAGCCGGTGCGGACAGGGTGACAGACTGGCCGCGCCCATAAGCATCGAGTCACCGAAGTGGGCCGTCATGAGTGAGAACAGTGGTATGCATGTGCTCGAAGACGGACAGATTCGAGCATCGGACCTGCGTCCCCTGCTCGCCGCGATGACCGCGGCGCGGGACGGCGACTTCAGCAAGGTGCCGGAGACGGCACACGGTCTGGTCGCCGAGCTGAACACGATGTTCAACCAGATCATGGACCGCAGTTCCCACTTCAACTCCGAGGTGCAGCGCGTCCGCAGGGAGCTGATCCGCTACGGACGGCTCGACGAGCGGCTCGCCGCCAGCCCCGGCGGCGGCAAGTGGACGACGCGCGTCGACGACGTGAACCAACTGCTCGACGCGCTGGTGGCACCCGCGGCGAACGCGACCCGCGTCCTCGACGCGGTGGCCGGCGGCGATCTGACCCAGCGCGTCGACCTGCACGACGGCAACCGTCAACTCCGGGGCGATCTGCGCCGGTTGGGGCGCGCCGTGAACAGAATGGTCGACCAGCTCTCCCTGTTCACCGGCGAGGTCACCCGGGTCGCCCGCGAGGTAGGCACCGAGGGGCGGCTCGGCGGCCGCGCCAAGGCGACCGGGCTGTCCGGGAGTTGGCGGGACGTGACCGAGGCGGTCAACACGATGGCCTCCCGGCTGACGGCCCAGGTGCGGGACATCGCCCTGGTGACCACGGCGGTGGCACGCGGCGACCTGACCCGTACGGTGACGGTCGAGGCGACGGGTGAGCTGCTGGAACTGAAGCTCACCGTGAACACGATGGTCGACCAGCTCTCCGCGTTCGCCGACGAGGTCACCCGGGTGGCCCGCGAGGTCGGCACCGAGGGCCGGCTGGGCGGCCGCGCGCAGGTCCGGGGGGTGTCGGGGGTCTGGAAGGACCTCACCGACAACGTCAACTTCATGGCGTCCAACCTGACGTCACAGGTTCGAAATATCGCACAGGTCACCACGGCGGTCGCCAACGGTGACCTCAGCCAGAAGATCACGGTCGACGCGCAGGGCGAGATCCTCGAACTCAAGTCGACGATCAACACGATGGTCGACCAGCTCTCCGCCTTCGCCGACGAGGTCACCCGCGTCGCCCGCGAGGTCGGCACCGAGGGCAACCTCGGCGGACGGGCCCAGGTGCGGGGCGTGTCGGGGGTCTGGAAGGACCTCACCGACAACGTCAACTTCATGGCGGACAACCTGACCTCGCAGGTCCGCAACATCGCCCTCGTCTCCACCGCCGTGGCACAGGGCGACCTCGGCAAGAAGATCACCGTCGAGGCGAAGGGCGAGATCCTCGAACTGAAGTCGACCATCAACACGATGGTCGACCAGCTCTCCGCCTTCGCCGACGAGGTCACCCGCGTCGCCCGCGAGGTCGGCACCGAGGGCAACCTCGGCGGCCAGGCCCAGGTGCGCGGGGTGTCGGGCGTCTGGAAGGACCTCACCGACAACGTCAACTTCATGGCCCTGAACCTGACGTCCCAGGTCCGCAACATCGCGCAGGTCACCACCGCCGTCGCCAACGGCGATCTGTCGAAGAAGATCACGGTCGACGCCCGGGGCGAGATCCTGGAACTCAAGGACACCGTCAACACGATGGTGGAGCAACTGCGCGCGTTCGCCGACGAGGTGACCCGCGTGGCACGCGAGGTCGGTACGGACGGACGGCTCGGCGGACGCGCCCAGGTCCTCGGGGTCTCGGGCGTCTGGCGGGACCTGACCGACAACGTCAACTACATGGCCGACAACCTGACCTCGCAGGTCCGCAACATCGCCCAGGTGGCCACGGCGGTGGCGCAGGGCGACCTGTCGAAGAAGATCGACGTGGACGCCCGCGGCGAGATCCTCGAACTGAAGACGACCATCAACACGATGGTGGACACGCTGTCGTCGTTCTCCTCGGAGGTCACCCGGGTGGCCCGCGAGGTGGGTTCGGAGGGCCGGCTCGGCGGCCAGGCGCGGGTCGAGGGCGTGTACGGCACCTGGAAACGCCTGACGACGAACGTGAACGAACTCGCCTCCAACCTCACCACCCAGGTCCGCGCGATCGCCGAGGTGGCCTCCGCGGTGGCCCAGGGCGACATGTCCCGCTCCATCAGCGTGGAGACGCAGGGCGAGGTCGCCGAACTGAAGGACAACATCAACCTGATGGTGGCCAACCTGCGCGAGACGACGCGGGCGAAGGACTGGCTGGAGTCGAACCTCGCCCGCCTCGCCGCGCTGATGCAGGGCCACCGCGACCTGATGGAGGTCGCCGACCTGATCCTGCGCGAGCTGACCCCGCTGGTGAACGCGCAGTACGGCGCCTTCTTCCTGGCCGACCCCGAGGAGGACGAACCCGCGCTGCGCACGGCCGTGCCCGCCAAGGGACTCGCCTTCATCGCCGGGTACGGCGCGGCACAGGGTGCGACCGTCGACACCGGCGGCATGCCGGTGCACGGCCTGGTCCGGCAGGCGGCCCGCGAGAAGAAACGGATCCTCGTCGAGGAGGCCCCGCCCGACTACATCAAGATCAACAGCGGGCTCGGGGAGGCGGCTCCGGCCAGCGTCGTCATCATCCCGATCCTCTTCGAGGACAAGCTCCTCGGCGTCATCGAACTGGCCTCGTTCTCCCGCTTCTCCGACGTCCACCTCGCCTTCTTCGACCAGTTCGTGAACACCATCGGCGTCGCCATCAACACGATCATCGCCAACTCCCGTACGGAGTCCCTGCTCGGCGAGTCCCAGCGGCTCGCCATCCAGCTCCAGGACCGCTCCGACGAACTCCAATCACAGCAGGCGGAGTTGCAGCGTTCCAACGCCGAACTGGAGGAGAAGGCGGCCCTTCTCGCCACCAGCTCGCAGTACAAGTCGGAGTTCCTGGCGAACATGTCGCACGAGCTGCGCACACCGCTGAACTCCCTGCTGATCCTCGCCCGGCTGCTGTCCGACAACCCCGACGGCCGGCTCTCCGGCCAGGAGGTGCAGTTCGCGACGACCATCCACCGCTCGGGCTCGGACCTCCTCCAGCTCATCAACGACATCCTCGACCTGTCGAAGATCGAGGCCGGCCGGATGGACGTACGCCCCAAGAGGCTGCCGCTCATCAAGCTCCTCGACTACGTCCACGCCACCTTCCGCCCGCTCACCCACGACCGGGGGCTCGCCTTCGAGGTGGCGGTCGGCGAGGACGTGCCGCGCGAGATGTGGTCCGACGAGCAGCGGCTCCAGCAGATCCTGCGCAACCTGCTCGCCAACGCCATCAAGTTCACCGCGAGCGGCCGCGTCGAGCTGCGCGTCGACCGCGTCGCGGACCCCGACCGTACCCGCGAGTACGGCGACACCGTGATCGCCTTCGCCGTCTCCGACACCGGCATCGGCATCGCGCCGGAGAAACTCCCCGTGATCTTCGAGGCGTTCCAGCAGGCCGACGGCACCACCAACCGCAAGTACGGCGGCACGGGCCTCGGACTGTCCATCAGCCGCGAGATCTCCGGACTGCTCGGCGGCCGCATCGTCGCCGAGAGCACGCCGGGCAAGGGTTCCACCTTCACGCTGTACGTGCCGGTGGTGAGCCCGGGGCACGCGGCGACGGGACCGACCCGCGAGGACCATCTCGTCGCGCTCCCCGAGCAGTTGTCGACCGGTCCCTACACGGTCCGCGGCACCGACGACTCCTGGCCGGCCCCCACCAAACTGGAGGCCTGGCAGGCCGGCCGGGCGGGCAGGGTCCTGCCGGGCAGACGGGTGCTGATCGTGGACGACGACATCCGCAACGTCTTCGCGCTGACCCATGTGCTCGGCCGCGTCGGCATGCCCGTGCTGTACGCGGAGAACGGCCGCGAGGGCATCGAGACGCTGGAGCGCAACCCCGACGTCGAACTGGTGCTGATGGACATCATGATGCCGGAGATGGACGGCTACGAGACGATCTCCGCCATCCGCCGCACGCCCCGCTGGGCGGGGCTGCCCATCGTCGCGCTGACCGCGAAGGCGATGCCCGGCGACCGGGAGAAGTCCATCGCGCGGGGCGCCAACGACTACGTTCCCAAGCCGGTGGACGTCGACCGGCTCCTCACCGTCGTCTGCGCCCTTCTCGATCCCGAGGGCACGGACGAGGAGAAGCGGGACGCCCCGGGTGCCACGGACCCCGGGGGGCGTGCCGAGGGTCCGGGCGCGGTCGCCGCCGAACCGGCGCCCGACGCCCCGCGGGGGCGAGGCACCGACAGCACGCGGACCGAGTGAGGCACCGTCATCATGAGTGAGGCAACGAACGGTGAGCGCGCGAGCATCCTCCTGGTCGATGACATGGAGGACAACCTGATCGCACTGGAGGCCGTCCTGGGCTCCCTCAACGAGCCTCTGGTGAGGGCGCGTTCGGGCGAGGAGGCGATGAAGGCACTGCTGCGTCAGCGGTTCGCCGTCGTGCTGCTCGACATCCGGATGCCGGGCATGGACGGCTTCGAGACGGCCGCAAACATCAAGCGGCTCGACCAGACCAAGGACGTCCCCATCATCTTCCTGACGGGCACGGACGCGGATGCGGGCTACGCCTTCCGCGGGTACGCGACCGGAGCCGCCGACTATCTGACGAAGCCGTTCGACCCGTGGGTGCTGCGCGCCAAGGTCACCGTCTTCCTCGATCTGCACCGGAAGAACCGGCAGTTGGAGCGCCTGCTCGCCCGCGAGGAGGAACGGTTCGACGAACTCGCCGACCGGCTCCGCGGGATCGAGACCCAGCTCGCGGCCGGCGCCCTCCGGGACGCCGTCGAACTCCGCGAGCAGCTCGGGCAGATGGAGGCGCTGCTGAGGGACATGCGCCGGAACCGTACCTAGGACCCGGCGGCCGTACCCGTCTCGGCACATGGCTCCGCCCCCGGCGGACCGGGGGCGGAGAGAGCGGCCGGAGCGGGCCCGGGCAGGCGGGCTACGCCTCGCGGGATCCCGCGTACATCTCGTCGATCAGGTGCTTGTACTCCCGCTCGACGACCGGGCGCTTGAGCTTGAGGCTCGGGGTGATCTCGCCGTGCTCGACGTCCAGGTCGCGGGGCAGGAGACGGAACTTCTTGATGGTCTGCCAGCGCTGGAGACCTTCGTTGAGCTCCTTCACGTAGCCCTCGACCATGACGACCGTCGTGGGCGCGGCGACGACCTCGGCGTACGACCTGCGCTCCAGACCGTTGTCCTTCGCCCACTCCATGATCGACGGTTCGTCGAGCGCGATGAGGGCGGTGCAGAAGTTCCGGTCGGCGCCGTGCACGAGGATGTTGGAGACGTACGGGCAGACCGCCTTGAACTGGCCCTCGACCTCGGCGGGCGCGATGTACTTGCCGCCCGAGGTCTTGATGAGGTCCTTCTTGCGGTCGGTGATCCGCAGGTAGCCGTCCGGGGACAGCTCGCCGATGTCGCCGGTGTGGAACCAGCCGTCGGCCTCCAGCACCTCGGCCGTCTTCTCGGGCAGCCCGTGGTAGCCCTCCATGATGCCGGGACCGCGCAGCAGGATCTCGCCGTCGTCCGCGATGCGCACCTCGGTGCCGGGCAGCGGCTTGCCGACCGTGCCGGTGCGGTAGGCCTCGCCCGGGTTCACGAAGGAGGCGGCGGAGGACTCGGTGAGTCCGTACCCCTCCAGGATGTGGATGCCGGCGCCGGCGAAGAAGTAGCCGATCTCGGGCGCGAGGGCGGCGGAGCCGGAGACGCAGGCGCGCAGGTTGCCGCCGAATGCCTCGCGGATCTTGGCGAAGACGAGGGTGTCGGCGACCTTGTGCTTGGCGCCGAGCGCGAACGGCACGGAGGCGGAGCCGGTGCGGCGGAAGTTGTCCTGGCTGACCTTCGCGTACTCGCGGGAGACCTGGGCCGCCCACTGGAAGATCTTGTACTTGGCGCCGCCGCCCGCCCGCGCCTTGGCCGCGACCCCGTTGTAGACCTTCTCGAAGATGCGGGGGACGGCCGCCATGTACGTCGGCTGCACCACCGGCAGGTTCTCGATGATCTTGTCGACGCGGCCGTCGACGGCGGTCACGTGCCCGACCTCGATCTGGCCGGAGGTGAGGACCTTGCCGAAGACGTGCGCGAGCGGCAGCCACAGGTACTGGACGTCGTCCTGGCCGACCAGGCCGGTGGAGGCGATCGCCTTCGCCATGTACGACCAGTTGTCGTGCGGCAGACGGACGCCCTTGGGGCGGCCGGTGGTGCCGGACGTGTAGATGAGGGTGGCGAGCTGGTCGGCGGTGATCGCGCCGACGCGCTCCTTGATCAGCTCGGGGTGCGTCTCCAGGTAGGCGGCGCCGCGCTTCTCCAAGTCGGCGAGGGTGAGGACCCAGTCGTCGCTCTCCACGCCCTCGCCGTCGATGACCACGACGTGGCCGAGCTCGGGAAGGTCCGCCCGCTTGTCCCGCGCCTTGGCGAGCTGGGCGGCGTCCTCCGCGACGAGCACCCTGCTCGCGGAGTCGGAGAGGATGAACGCCGACTCCTCGGCGTTGGTCTGCGGGTAGACGGTCGTGGTGGCCGCGCCGGCGCACAGGATGCCGAGGTCGGCGAGGATCCACTCGACCCGGGTGGAGGAGGCGAGCGCGACGCGCTGCTCGGGCTCCACGCCGAGTTCGATGAGACCGGCGGCGATGGCGAAGACCCGCTCGGCGGCCTCGCCCCAGCTCAGGGACTTCCACTCGTCGGGGCCGTCGCCCGCGGCCGGTACCGGGTAGCGGTATGCCTCGGCGTCCGGTGTGGCCGCCACGCGCTCCAGGAAGAGGGCCGCGACGGACGGCGGACGGTTCTCGATCAGGGTCTGTGTGTCGCTCACGACATCCTCCGGGGCCCGCGGCGTTGCGGCTGGCTCAATTGCGGCTGTTGGTTAACTCGCGAGTAACTACCGAGCAGGGATCAGAGTAGAACGCGTCCGGCCGGTGCGTAAGAGGCGGCGGCCCGTCACTTCGACCAGGACACACTCCGCAGACAAGCACAGGGCCCGCCACGCGGAAGCGCGACGGGCCCTGAAACTCGGCATCCCGGGTGACTACTTCTTGCCCTTGGCGGTGCCGCCGCTGTCGTCGCTGGACAGCACGGAGATGAAGGCCTCTTGCGGAACCTCCACAGAGCCCACCATCTTCATCCGCTTCTTGCCTTCCTTCTGCTTCTCCAGCAGCTTCCGCTTACGGGAGATGTCACCGCCGTAGCACTTGGCGAGGACGTCCTTGCGGATGGCGCGGATGGTCTCGCGGGCGATGACCCGGGAGCCGATGGCCGCCTGGATCGGCACCTCGAAGGCCTGCCGCGGGATCAGCTCGCGCAGCTTGGCGACGAGCCGGACACCGTACGCGTACGCCGCGTCCTTGTGGGTGACCGCCGAGAAGGCGTCGACCTTGTCGCCGTGCAGCAGGATGTCGACCTTGACCAGGCTGGAGGCCTGCTCGCCGGTGGGCTCGTAGTCCAGCGAGGCATAGCCGCGGGTCTTGGACTTCAACTGGTCGAAGAAGTCGAAGACGATCTCCGCGAGCGGCAGGGTGTAGCGGATCTCGACCCGGTCCTCGGAGAGGTAGTCCATGCCGAGCAGGGTGCCGCGCCGGGTCTGGCACAGCTCCATGATCGCGCCGATGAACTCCGAGGGCGCGAGGACGGTCGCGCGCACGACGGGCTCGTAGACCTTGTCGATCTTGCCCTCGGGGAACTCGCTCGGGTTGGTGACCACGTGTTCGCTGCGGTCCTCCATCTCGACGCGGTAGACCACGTTCGGGGCGGTGGCGATCAGGTCGAGCCCGAACTCGCGCTCCAGCCGCTCGCGGATCACGTCGAGGTGCAGCAGCCCGAGGAAACCGACCCGGAAGCCGAAGCCCAGTGCCGCCGAGGTCTCCGGCTCGTACACCAGCGCGGCGTCGTTGAGCTGGAGCTTGTCCAGGGCCTCGCGCAGCTCGGGGTAGTCGGAGCCGTCCAGCGGATACAGGCCCGAGAAGACCATGGGCCGGGGCTCCTTGTACCCGCCGAGCGACTCGGTCGCACCGTTGTGCAGGGTGGTGATCGTGTCACCGACCTTGGACTGGCGGACGTCCTTCACGCCGGTGATGAGGTAGCCCACCTCACCGACACCGAGCCCGTCGGCCGCCTTCATCTCGGGGGCCGAGACGCCGATCTCCAGCAGCTCGTGGGTGGCGCCGGTGGACATCATCCGGATGCGCTCACGCTTGTTGAGCTGACCGTCGATGACACGGACGTACGTCACGACACCGCGGTAGGAGTCGTACACGGAGTCGAAGATCATCGCGCGTGCGGGGGCGTCCTGGACGCCGACCGGGGCGGGGATCTCCGCGACGACCTTGTCGAGCAGTGCCTCGACACCCAGACCGGTCTTGGCGGAGACCTTCAGCACGTCCTCGGGGTCGCACCCGATGAGGTTCGCGAGCTCCTCGGAGAACTTCTCCGGCTGCGCGGCCGGCAGGTCGATCTTGTTCAGTACGGGGATGATCTTGAGGTCGTTCTCCATCGCCAGGTAGAGGTTGGCGAGAGTCTGCGCCTCGATGCCCTGGGCCGCGTCGACCAGCAGGACCGTGCCCTCGCAGGCCGCGAGCGACCGCGACACCTCGTACGTGAAGTCGACGTGCCCGGGGGTGTCGATCATGTTGAGGATGTGGGTCTTGCCCGGGTTCTCGGACGGTGCCCAGGGCAGCCGGACCGCCTGGGACTTGATCGTGATGCCGCGCTCGCGCTCGATGTCCATACGGTCGAGGTACTGAGCACGCATCTGCCGCTGGTCGACCACCCCGGTCAGCTGGAGCATGCGGTCGGCGAGCGTGGACTTGCCGTGGTCGATGTGCGCGATGATGCAGAAATTGCGGATCAGAGCCGGGTCGGTACGGCTCGGCTCGGGCACATTGTTAGGGGTCGCGGGCACGCAGGGTCCTGTCTCTTGAGGCGCCTGTCGCCTCGGGTCGGATCGATACGTAGGCTCCATCGTCCCACGCGCGGGGAGCTGCGACCGGTTTGGGCCGTGTGTACGGGGATCGCCCCGCTCGTTCGAGGCGCCCGGGCAGGTGTCCGCCGTGCGCCCGGGGGAGGTGTCCGCCGTGCGTCCAAGGGTCTCCCCGGCGGACCGCGGGAGACCGGTTTGGGCCGGTCGTACGGGGGCTGGTAGCCTGGGTGGCTGTGTCTCGTGCCCTCTCTAGCAGGAGACGCACCCAAGAAAATCAAACGGCGGGTGAGACGTGCTGTCTCGCCTGCCTGAACCTGTAAAGGCTCATTCGTGGCGAACATCAAGTCCCAGATCAAGCGGATCAAGACCAACGAGAAGGCCCGGCTGCGCAACAAGGCCGTCAAGTCTTCCCTGAAGACCGCGATCCGCAAGGCCCGCGAGGCTTCGGCCGCGGGTGACGTCGAGAAGGCCACCGAGTACACGCGCGCCGCGTCGCGCCAGCTCGACAAGGCCGTCTCGAAGGGCGTCATCCACAAGAACCAGGCCGCCAACAAGAAGTCGGCGCTTGCTTCGAAGGTCGCCGCCCTCAAGGGCTGAGTCGGCTGAGCCCTTCGGGCTCACCCTCTGAACTGCTTGACGTGACCGTCGGCCGGACCCGAGCGGGCCCTCTCTCTCCGCTCCCGACCGACACCCCGGATCCGCGCACGATCTGCGTTCGCCACGCGGGCGTGGATCCACCCAGCTCCAACCGAAGGCCCCGCTTCCTCCCGCTACGGGAGACGAGCGGGGCCTTCGGCATGCGGTGGTGGGGAGGGCGGGGTGGAGAGGGCTCTGCCCCGGGGCCGTGCGCTGTCCGGCGTACGGGAACGGCCGGGGCCGAGTGGGCTGCCTCGGGTCGGCCGAAGTGGTCCCGGTGGCGGCCTGTCCGGCGGTCGGGAGCGGCCGGGGGACGGGGTACGCCGGGGCCGACGGGGCTGCCCTGGGCCGGCCGAGTGGTCCAGGTGGTGGCCTGTCCGGCGGTCGGGAGCGGCCGGGGGGGCAGGGCACGCCGGGGCCGACGGGGCTGCCTTGGGTCGGCCGAGGGGTCCAGGTGGTGGCCTGTCCGTGGTGGACGGTCCCTAGTGAACCGGTCGTGAGTTTCTGCGACACCACGTGAGGGGCGTCCAGCACCAAGCCGCTGGTCGGTGAGCCCTCGACCAGGTGGCCGGTGACGCAGGATCTCGAAACCGGGACCCTAGGAGCGACGGGAGCGGGCCGCGCGGGCGATCGTCACGACCGCCTTCTCCAGCGCGTACTCCGGGTCGTCGCCGCCGCCCTTGACCCCTGCGTCCGCCTCCGCCACGGCCCGCAGGGCCACGGAGACCCCGTCCGGCGTCCACCCGCGCATCTGCTGCCGCACCCGGTCGATCTTCCAGGGCGGCATCCCCAGCTCACGGGCGAGATCGGCGGGCCGGCCGCCCCGCGCCGAGGACAGCTTCCCGATCGCCCGCACCCCCTGTGCGAGCGCACTGGTGATCAGGACGGGAGCCACACCGGTCGACAGCGACCACCGCAACGCCTCCAGCGCCTCGGCAGCCCGACCCTCGACGGCCCGGTCGGCCACGGTGAAGCTGGACGCCTCGGCCCGCCCCGTGTAGTAGCGCCCGACGACCGCTTCGTCAATCGTCCCCTCGACGTCCGCGGTCAGCTGCGTCACCGCCGACGCCAGCTCGCGCAGGTCGCTCCCGATGGAGTCCACCAGCGCCTGACACGCCTCCGGCGTGGCCGAGCGCCCCAGGACCCGGAACTCGCTCCGCACGAACCCCAGCCGGTCCGCCGGCTTCGTCATCTTGGGGCACGCGACCTCCCGCGCCCCCGCCTTGCGTGCGGCGTCCAGCAGCCCCTTGCCCTTGGCGCCGCCGGCGTGCAGCAGCACCAGGGTGATCTCCTCGGCCGGCGCCCCGAGATACGTCTTGACGTCCTTGATCGTGTCCGCCGACAGATCCTGCGCGTTGCGTACGACCACGACCTTGCGCTCGGCGAAGAGCGAGGGGCTCGTCAGCTCATTGAGCGTGCCGGGCTGCAACTGGTCCGAGGTGAGGTCCCGTACGTCCGTGTCGGCGTCGGCGGCCCGGGCCGCGGCCACCACCTCCTGGACGGCACGGTCGAGCAGGAGGTCCTCCTGACCCACGGCGAGCGTGACAGGGGCGAGGGGATCGTCTTGTGCGGTCTTCTTGGCCATCCTCGAAAGCATCCCACGCGCCGCTGACAACCGGCCCCGGGCGCCCACCGCCCCCACACGATCCCGACCCTGCGGAACCGGCCCCGGAGCGGCGCACAGCGCCCCTGCCCCTGACCTGCTCCGACCTGCCCCCGATGTCCCCCGGCGCCGTGCAGGACCGGCGGGACAGAGGCACCGAGGCACCGAGGCACCGAGGACAGAGATCATTCGGCCGCCCTGGTCTACGGCCCTGGTCTACGGCCCTCGTCTACGGCTCCTCGCGCCAGCCGTCCCACTCCCCCGCGAACTCGTCCAGCTCCTTCGGGTCCAGCCGCTCGTCGGCGTCCGTCAGGACGAGGAGCCACTGCGCGTCCTCGGCGTCGTCCTCTCCTGCCAGCGCGTCCCGGACGAGCTGCGGCTCCTCGTGCAGTCCGAACCTGTCCCCGACGGCCTCCGCCGCCTCTTCCGCGGCATCGCGGTCGGGCAGCACCAGCACATGTCTCACTTCGCTCACACGGACATTTTCCGGTACGTCCGGAACGGCCGGCCCCCGGGGCGCCCTCCGAAGGTGAGCAGGGGCCCAGAACGGGGCCATGGGCAGGGGCCGACCCGACTCAGCTCGGCCCTGCTCAGCTCGGCTCGGCCCGACTCGGCTCGGCTCGGCTCGGCCCGACTCGGCTCAGCCCGACTCGGCTCGGCTCAGCCCGACTCGGCTCGGCTCAGCCCGACTCGGCTAGGGCTCGGCACTGGGAGTCGGCCCTGGATCTGCACCGGCGGCATCCGGACGGACCGGTACCCGGAGTGTGCGGAGCCGGACGGGCCGGTGCCCGGAGTGTGCGGAGCCGGACGGGCCGGTGCCCGGAGGA
The DNA here is from genome assembly GCF_040607345.1 of Streptomyces sp. NPDC005302. Taxonomy (NCBI): domain Bacteria; kingdom Bacillati; phylum Actinomycetota; class Actinomycetes; order Kitasatosporales; family Streptomycetaceae; genus Streptomyces; species Streptomyces sp. NPDC005302. The sequence goes on along the minus strand of NZ_JBEXGN010000012.1, from coordinate 28,248 downwards.
TCCGGACGAGCCGAAGCCCGACGGAGCCGAGCCCCGCGGAGCCGGACGGAGCTGAGCCCCGAGGGGTGCTGAGCCGGACGGGCCGGTGCCCGGAGGATCCGCGAGCCGGACGGCGCTGAGCCCGGCCGGGAGGGTGGCGTCCGTGTCCGGAGCGGTCACGACGCCCGGCTCCCTCCCCGGACCGGAAGGGGAGTCACCCCGCCGCCCTGACCTCCGGAACCCGGTCCAGCTCGATACCGAAGCGCTCCCGGTACACCGCCAGCACCTCATCGTCCGTGGCGACCTCCACCACCTCCTTCGCCCCGTCGGGGTCCGTCACCGTGAACTTCCTGCCGCTGAGCGTGATCCGTCCCCCGTCCTTCGTGACCCGCGAGCAGACCAGCGAACGGGAGAAGTTCGAGAGCGACGACGTGCTGTGCCACCAGGCCCCGACGACGAAGTCCTCGAGCACCCGCGGCCTCATCTCCAGCCGGTACTGGCGTTTGTCGCCCAGGACGACGTCCAGGTCCTTGCTCTCCCGCCCGTCCCCGGCGCCCCGCACCCCCGCCGCGTCCGGCCCGGACTCGACGACCCCGAACACCCCGGCCGGATCCCGCTGTTCGCCCCGCTCCCCGAAGGCCAACGGATAGTGGCTGTGCGCCCCGAACCCGACATCGGTGATCCAGTCGCCGCCGTCCACCGTCCGCACCCGCAGCGCGAGATGGTCGTAGGGAATCCCGGGCTTACCGTCGTCCCCGTACACCCGCGCCGCGAGCAACGTCACGTCGAAACCGAGCGAGCTCAGCAACGCCCCGAAGGCGCCGTTCAGTTCGTAGCAGAAGCCCCCTCTGCGAGCGCCCACCAGCTTGTCGAGCAGCCTCTTCTCGTCCAGCACGATCTCCTCACCGAGGTGGATCGACAGGTTCTCGAACGGCACCGTCGTCAGGTGGCGCAGCTGGAGGTCGCGCAGCACGTCGGACGTGGGCCACGCGGGGTGCTGAGCCCCGATACGGCGGAGGTAGGCGTCGGCCTGTGCGGAATTCATGACCTCAGTGTCCCGCCACACTCAGGCCTCCGCCCGCACCCGTGACGGCGAGCGACCCGTCCTCGTCGGTCCGCAGCACCACCGCGCCCCCGGCCCGCAGCGCCCGCACCGTACTCGGGGCGGGATGCCCGTAGACGTTGTGTCTGCCGCAGGAAATGAGCGCGAGACGCGGCGCCACACGGCGTATGAGCTCGGGATCCTGGTAGGCGGACCCGTGATGGGCGACCTTGAGAACGTCCACGTTGCGCACCTCCACGGCCGCCGGTGATCTCAACAGGGCCTGCTGCGCGGGTGGTTCGAGGTCTCCGAGCAACAGCAGCCGCAGCCCGGACGACCTGACGAGCAGCGCGATGCTCGCGTCGTTCGGACCGTCCGGCGTCGGGGCCGGATCCGGTGGCGGCCACAGCACCTGCCAGTCGAGCCTGCCGGTGCGCCGCCGCTCCCCTGCCACGGCGCGGGTCACGGGGATGTGCCGCGCGGCCGCCTCCCGTCGCACGAACTCGGCCTGATCCGGCGGTTCTTCGAACCCGGTTGTCTCGATCGCGCCCACCGACCGCCCGTCGAGCACGCCCGGCAGTCCCGCGACATGATCGGCGTGGAAGTGCGTGAGCACGACGAGCGGGATCCTGGTGACGCCGAGGGTGCTCAGACAGCGGTCGACCGCGACCGGGTCCGGACCTGCGTCCACCACCACGGCGCTGCCGTCACCCGCGGACAGCACCGTCGCGTCTCCCTGCCCCACATCGCACATCGCGAACCGCCAGCCGGGCGGCGGCCATCCCGTGATCACCCTCGTCAACGGCGGCGGCTGCACGACGACGAGCAGGAACAGCACGAGGCAGGCGGCACTCAGCCAGAGATGCCGCAGCAGTCTCCGGCCGACGAGCACGACGACCACCGTGACGAGCGCCAGCAGACCCGCGCCCGCCCAACTGCCCGGCCAGTCCACTCCCCCGCCGGGCAGCGCGGCGCCCGTGCGCGCGATGTCCGCGATCCACCGGGCGGGCCAACCGGCACACCACGCAAGGACCTTGGCAACCGGCATCGCCACCGAGGCCGTCGCCAGCGTCCCGAAGCCCAGCACCGTGGCCGGCGCGACCGCGAACTCCGCGAGCAGATTGCACGGCACCGCCACCAGGCTCACCCGTGCCGACAACAGGGCGACCACAGGTGCGCACAGTGCCTGCGCCGCGGCGGCCGCGGCGAGAGCCTCCGCCAACCGGGGAGGCACCCGGCGCCGACGCAACGCCGCGCTCCAGCGCGGGGCGACCGTCAGCAGGGCGCCGGTGGCGAGCACCGAAAGGAGGAATCCGTAACTGCGGGACAGCCAGGGGTCGTACAGCACCAGCAGCAGTACCGCGGTGGCCAGCGCAGGGATGAGCGACCTGCGGCGCCCTGTCGCGATGGCGAGCAGCGCGATCGATCCGCACGCCGCCGCCCGCAGCACGCTCGGGTCCGGCCGGCACACGATCACGAACGCGAGGGTGAGCGCACCGCCGAGCAGCGCGGTCGCCCGGAGCGGGACACCGAACCGGGGTGCGAGGCCGCGCCGCTCCACCCGCTGGGCGAGGCCCGCCGGGCCGATGAACAGGGCGAGCAGGATCGTGAAGTTGCCCCCGCTGACGGCGAGGAGGTGGGTGAGGTCGGTCGCCTTGAAGTCCTCGTCCAGCTCCGGCGTGATCCGTGCGGTGTCCCCGACGACCAGGCCGGGCAGCAGGGCCCGCGCATCCGTCTCCAGACCGTCGGTCGCCTCCCGCAGCCCCTCCCGGAGCCGCCCGGCGAACCGCTGCGGCCCGGAGGGCTCCCCCACCACCTCCGGCGGCGCACTCCCCCGCACCCGCAGCACCGCCGCGATGTCGCCTCCGTCGGACAGAGCGGGCACGACCCGCGCCGCCACCCGCACCCGTGTGGACGGCAACAACGACAACCAGGGTGAGCGTTCACCGGACGCCTGGGCAGGCCCGCGCCGCGAGCGCGCGTCGACGATCACCAGCACCGGCGTCCGGGTGGCGAGCACCGTGCCGTCGGCCTCGACGATCCTCCTGACCCGCGCGTCGAAGAGCAGCGCCGTCGGCGCCATGTGGTCGCCGGTGATCCGGGGCCGGGTGAACCGTGGATCGGAGGTGACCTCCACGTCGGCCGTCACCTGGGCGAACCTCTTCGCGAGCGCCGGAACGGGGCCGCGCCGCACGTCCGCGCCGTGCAGGCCCGCGGAGGCCGCAGCCGCGGAGACACAGAGGAGCACAGCGGCCGCGGAGATGCGGGGCCACGCACCCGGCCGCGCTCCCCCACGCCGCCGGGCCGCGCATGCCCCGCGTCGGCGGGCGGCGGATGTCCCGCGTCGGCGGCGCACGGGGTCGCCCAAGGGAACGGCGGAGTCGCCCAGGGTTATGGCGGGGTCGCCCGGCGACTCCGAACGCGCATCGGCCCGCCCTGCCGACAACAACATGCCTCCGGCCACCAGGGACACCATGGCCACGCCCGTCACCCACCCCGGTGACGCCCCCACGAGCACGGCGGCGGTCGCCCAGACCGCCAGGGCGGGCGGCACGAGCCGGAGATCAACCGGCCCCTCCACCCGAGGGTGTGCGGCGCCGAGCCTGTTCCCGGAGTCGGCGTGGACGGACCTGCGGCCCACCGGGCGGGGAGCATCCGACTGCCCGGCGTCCCGCACACCGCTCCTCCATCCGGAATCACTCATGGCTGCACCAGGTCACGGAGGTCCGAGAAGCGGCGGTCGCCGATTCCGTTCACTTCGCGGAGTTCGTCGACCGAGCGGAAACCGCCGTGCGCCGTGCGGTAGTCGAGGATGTGCCGGGCCAGCACGGGGCCGACGCCGGGCAGCGTGTCGAGCTGATCGACCGTGGCGGTGTTGAGGGCGACCGGCGCGGAGGGCACACCCCCGGCCGCGCCTCCTCCGGCCCCGGCGGACCCCGCTCCGGCGAGCCCTGCTCCGGCAGGCCCCGCCCCCGGTGGAGACGCCGGTGCTCCGACCACGATCTGCTCCCCATCCACCAGCAGGCGCGCCCGGTTGAGGCCGCCGGTGTCCGTACCGGGCCGCACCCCGCCGGCCGCCCGCAGCGCATCCTCCACCCGGGAGCCCGTCGGCAGCCGCTGGAGCCCGGGGGCCCGCACCTTGCCGCCGACGTCGACGACGATCCGGCTCCCGGCGGCACCGGAGGGGCCGGAGGCTCCGGTCGAGGCGCCCGCTCCCCGTGCCGTACCCGGCTGTTCAGGCTCCCCACTCCGGCCCCCGAACGGCGCCGCCGCCCGCACCACCTCGGGGGCACGCACCGGCTGCGGCCTGCCGACCCAGAAATGCTGGACGGCGAAGGCAGCCGCGGCGACCAGCAACACCGTCAGCGCGGCCACGCTCCTGCGCTCAAGACCGCATCGCGACTGGAGCCACAACGGCAACCTCTCCCGCACGGCCGGCCCCACCCGCTCCCGCCACGCTCCGGCAGCTTCACCGTCACCGACGCGAGCTCCCGCACGAGCTCCGGCACCCATGCCCACCACCGCGTCCCGAGACGCGTCGCGGCGCGATGCGCGCCGAGAGCCGGAGCGCGGGTCGAGCAGCGGGTCGAGCGGGTCGAGATACGGATCGGTAAGCGCGTCCGAACGCGCGTCGGACGGCAAACCGGACTCGACGCCGAGGCGCCCAGCGGACCCCGCGCGGGACCGGGCGGCGTCCGGGTCCACGTCGCCCGAGGTCCCCTCCGTCGAACCGGCGCGCGTCGCGTCCGGTCGTAACGACGCAGCGCGTGCCCAGAGCTGCCATTCGGCATACGCCCCCACCCCTCGGAGGTCCTGCCTCGCGGGCGCACGCACCGCCTCGTGACGCTCCCCGCCCGGACCGGCCACCCCGGCTCCACATGCGGCAAGGAAGCTGTCACCGTCGTGCCCCGAAGGTTCGGCGCGCTCGTCCTGAAGACCCCTCGCGCTCTCCCGAAGCCCCTCACCACCCCCGACAAGCCCCGTCCCCCACGCGGTGCTCCCTCGCGGACGCCGCGGCCCCTTCACGTCCTCCGGATTCCTCCGGCCCTCCAAGGTCTCGGGTCCCACGGGCACCGCCGGTCCCGCCGGGTCCACCGGCACCCCCGAACCGTCCCCCACATCCCGGTCCACCCCCGGCGGATCGATCCCCAACTCACCGCGACCCGAGCTCCGTTGCGCGAGGAGCGCCTCCGCGCGCAGGCGCAGGGCGGCCGCCGACGCCTCATGGCGGTGCGTGCGGCTCCTCGAGTGGTGTCGGCGATGGCGACTGCGGCCGTCGGAGACGGGGCCGCGGCCCGGGCCGCTGGTGGGTGTCGCGGTGCGTGAACTCGATCGAAGTGCCATGCGGCGAGGATCCGCCACCTCGACCCTCTCGCGATGATCTTGGTCAATTCCGGTGGACGAAGGCCCACTTGTGGATATCTCCGTCACTCACACGGCCGTGGGCCGGGTCGGATTCGCCACAGCGGTGCAGGCCCGGTCGGTCCCGCGCCGCGGAAACGGACGCCTCAGCGAGGTGAGACGACCGCCGCGAGCAGCCCGGGTCCCGTATGAGCCCCGATCACCGCACCCACCTCGCTCACGTGCAGTTCGACGAGTCCGGGCACGCGGGCACGCAACCGGTCCGCGAGGGCCGACGCCCGCTCGGGGGCGGCCAGATGATGGACGGCGATGTCGACCTGGGCGCCGCCGGCCCGCTCCGCGACGAGCTCTTCGAGGCGGGCGATGGCCTTGGACGCCGTGCGGACCTTTTCGAGGAGTTCGATGCGGCCGTCGTCGAGCTGGAGCAGCGGTTTCACGGCGAGCGCGGACCCCAGCAGAGCCTGTGCGGCGCCGATCCGGCCGCCACGGCGGAGGTAGTCGAGGGTGTCGACGTAGAAGAACGCGGACATGCCCGCGGCCCGCTTCTCGGCCGCGGCCACCGCGTCGTCGACGGTGCCGCCCGCCTCGGCGGACTCGGCGGCGGCCAGCGCGCAGAACCCGAGGGCCATCGCGACCATCCCGGTGTCGACCACCCGCACCGGCACCGGTGCCTCCCGCCCGGCGAGCACGGCGGCGTCGTAGGTGCCGGAGAACTCCGAAGACAGGTGCAGGGAGACGATGCCGGTGGCGCCGGCCGCCGCGACCCGGCGATAGGTCTCGGCGAACATCTCGGGGCTGGGCCGGGAGGTCGTGACGGGGCGGCGCTTCTGGAGGGCCTGGGCCAGCGAACGGGCCGAGATCTCGGTGCCCTCCTCGAGCGCCTGGTCACCGAGGACGACGGTCAGAGGGACCGCTGTGATGCCGTGGCGCTCCATCGTCCGCGTCGGCAGGTAGGCCGTGGAATCGGTGACGATCGCGACATGGCGGGACATGAGCTGGAGGTTACCTGTCGGAAAGGGTGGGTGGCAGCCCGGCCCCCGGGGGCTGTGACCGGGGTGACCCGGTCACGTGGTGCTCTCGGGGCGGGGCTTCTTCTGCCAGGGATAGGTGGGGCGTTGGCCCGGCGGCGTGATGGCCGAGCGCGTCTGCTGCTCCGCGGTGCGGGGCTGCGGGGTCTCCGGCCAGGTCTGTCCGCCGGAGGTGGCGGCGTCCGCCGCGGGGGCGTCGGGCCAGGACGCGGCGGGCCCCGGCTCCTTCGTCCAGTGCCGCAGCGCTCCGGCCTCCATGTCGATCTGGCTGCTCAGGGTGTCCAGGTCGTCGTCCGCGAAGCGGTGGGCACGGTCGCGGGCGGCCCAGCGCAGGGAGTCCGCCGACCGTGTGATCCGCTCGGTGCGCTCGCGCAGTCCGGGCAGCCGGGCGGCGAGGGCGCCCCGGTCGGGCTCGGCCTCCAGGCGCTTCAGCTCGGCGTCCAGCTCGTGTCCGTGTGCGCTGAGCCGCTCGAAGAGGCTCAGGGACTCCTTGAGGGACTCGTCCTCCGCCACACTCGCCTGGAGGGCCTCCTGGGTGGCCCGCATCGAGGTGCGCAGCTTCAGCCGGAGCTGGGCCAGCTCGCCCTGGGGACCGAACTGGGTGAAGGTCTTCGCGCGCAGGGTGTGGTCCTCGACGGTGCGGCGGGCCTGCGTGATCGTGCGGTCGACGCCGCGCTTGGCGGCTCCGACGACCTTCACCGTCGCGTACGCGCCCAGCACCACGAACAGCAGGAAGAGCAGGGCGATCACGGTGATCACTGTTCCCATCACACTCCTCCTCGGACCGGTCGCGGCAGCCATGGCCGCGCTCTCAACGGTAAACGCTGCGGGCAGGTTCCGAGTTCCAGAAGAACCCCGAACCTGCCCGTAGGGGACTACCCCGAGCCGCGCCGACGAAGCCGCCGGGCTAGGCGGTGACGATGTTGACCAGCTTCGGCGCGCGCACGACGACCTTGCGGATCCCCGCGCCGCCCAGTGCCGCGACGACCTTCTCGTCGGCCAGCGCGATCTTCTCCAGCTCCTCGTCGGAGATGGCCGGGGAGACCTCCAGGCGGGCCTTGACCTTGCCCTTGACCTGCACGACGCAGGTCACGCTCTCGTCCACGACGTACGCCGGGTCGGCGACCGGGAAGTCCTGGTGGACGACCGACTCGGTGTGGCCCAGCCGGCGCCACAGTTCCTCGGCGATGTGCGGCGCCAGCGGCGCCACCATCAGGACCAGGGCCTCGGCCACAGGGCGCGCGACCGGGCCGCCCACCTTGGTCAGGTGGTTGTTCAGCTCGGTGACCTTGGCGATGGCGGTGTTGAACCGCATGCCCTCCAGGTCCTGGCGCACTCCGTCGATGGCCTTGTGCAGGGCCCGCAGCGTGCTCTCGTCGACGTCGCTCTCGGCGGTGTCGACGACCGTGACCTCACCGGTCGCCTCGTCGACGACGTTGCGCCACAGCCGCTGCAGCAGGCGGTACTGGCCGACCACCGCGCGCGTGTCCCACGGGCGGGACACGTCCAGGGGGCCCATCGCCATCTCGTACAGGCGCAGGGTGTCCGCGCCGTACTCGGCGCAGATCTCGTCCGGAGTGACCGCGTTCTTCAGGGACTTGCCCATCTTGCCCAGCAGCCGGGAGACCTTCTCGCCCTGGTGGTACCAGGCGCCGTCGCGTTCCTCCACCTCGGCGGCCGGCACGGCGATGCCGCGGCTGTCGCGGTACACGTAGGCCTGGATCATGCCCTGGTTGAACAGCCTGTGGAACGGCTCGGCCGAGGACACGTGGCCCAGGTCGAACAGGACCTTGGACCAGAAACGGGCGTACAGCAGGTGCAGCACGGCGTGCTCGGCACCGCCGACGTACAGGTCGACGCCGCCGGTCGGCTGGCCCTCGCGGGGACCCATCCAGTACTGCTCGACGACCGGGTCGACCAGCTTCCGGTCGTTGTGCGGGTCCAGGTAGCGCAGCTCGTACCAGCAGGAACCGGCCCAGTTGGGCATGGTGTTGGTCTCGCGGCGGTACTTCTGGGGGCCGCGCCCGTCGCCCAGGTCCAGGGTGACGTGGACCCAGTCGTCGTTGCGGGACAGCGGGGTCTCCGGGGACGTGTCCGCGTCGTCGGGGTCGAAGGTTCGCGGCGAGTAGTCCTCGACCTCCGGCAGCTCCAGGGGCAGCATCGACTCGGGCAGCGGGTGGGCGATGCCGTCCTCGTCGTAGACGATGGGGAAGGGCTCGCCCCAGTAGCGCTGGCGGCTGAACAGCCAGTCGCGCAGCCGGAAGTTGACGGTGCCGCGGCCGATGCCCCGGCGCTCCAGCCACTCGGTGATGCGCGCCTTGGCGTCGACGACGCCCAGGCCGTCCAGGGAGATCTCGTCACCGGCGGAGTTGACGATCTTCGCGTCGTAGGAGGCGAAGGCGTCGTCCCAGGTGGAGGCGTCGGTGCCGCGGTCGTCCGAGGGCTCGACCACGCAGCGCACCGGCAGTTCGAAGGCGCGCGCGAACGCGAAGTCGCGGGTGTCGTGCGCGGGCACGGCCATGATCGCGCCGGTGCCGTAGCCCATCAGCACGTAGTCGGCGATGAAGACGGGGACCTGCTCGCCGTTGACCGGGTTGGTCGCGAACGCGCCGGTGAAGACTCCGGTCTTGTCCTTGGCCTCGGCCTGCCGCTCGACGTCGGACTTCGAGGCGGCCTGCGCGCGGTAGGCGGCGACGGCCTCGGCGGGCGTCGCGTGGCCGCCGGTCCACGCCTCGTGGGTGCCCTCGGGCCAGGCCGCCGGGGTGAACTTCTCGACCAGCGGGTGCTCGGGCGCCAGCACCATGTAGGTGGCGCCGAACAGGGTGTCCTGGCGGGTGGTGAAGACCGTGATGGCCTCCCCGTCGACGGGGAAGTCGACGCGGGCGCCCTCGGAGCGGCCGATCCAGTTGCGCTGCTGCAGCTTGATGGCCTCGGGCCAGTCCAGGGCGTCCAGGTCGTCCAGCAGGCGGTCCGCGTAGGCGGTGATGCGCATGTTCCACTGGCGCAGCCTGGCCTTGAAGACGGGGAAGTTGCCGCGCTCGGAACGGCCGTCGGCGGTGACCTCCTCGTTGGCCAGGACGGTCCCCAGGCCGGGGCACCAGTTGACCGGCGCGTCGGAGGCGTAGGCCAGGCGGTACTCGCTCAGGACGTCGGCGCGCTCGGCGGCGTTCAGCTCGTTCCAGGAGCGGCCGCCGCCGACGCCGCGCTCACCGGATTCGAACTGCGCGACCAGCTCGGCGATCGGGCGGGCCTTGGCGGCCTCGTCGTCGTACCAGGAGTTGAAGATCTGCAGGAAGATCCACTGGGTCCACTTGTAGTACTCGGGGTCGATCGTGGCGAACGACCGGCGCTTGTCGTGGCCCAGGCCCAGCGCGCGCAGCTGGACCTTCATGTTCTCCATGTTGGCCTCGGTGGACACGCGCGGGTGCGTGCCGGTCTGCACGGCGTACTGCTCGGCGGGCAGGCCGAAGGCGTCGAAGCCCAGGGTGTGCAGGACGTTGTGACCGGTCATGCGCTGGAAGCGGGCGAAGACGTCGGTGGCGATGTAGCCCAGCGGGTGCCCGACGTGCAGGCCCGCACCGGAGGGGTACGGGAACATGTCCATGATGAACTTCTTGGGCCTGGCGACCAGGTCGGGGTCGCCCGCCAGGTCCCCGACGGGGTTCGGCGCCTCGTACGTGCCCTCGGCGTCCCAGAAGTCCTGCCAGCGTGCCTCGATGTCGGCCGCCAGGGCGGCCGTGTAGCGGTGCGGCGCGGCCACTTCGGCGGTGGCAGCGGTGTTCGTCTCGCTCATGATCCTCAAAGCTCCATCGATCGTCTCTGCCAGCGGCTGACACTCAGGAAATGAAAAAGCCCCTCGCACAGGAGGGGACGCCGCGCCGATTCCGACCACGATTCGTCAGTGGTTCGGGACTGATCAGCGCGGCTCGCTAAGCAGAAGGCGTACGGCACGCATGGCGTCAGGGTACCGCAGCGCCCGCGCGGGCCGCGACGAGGTTTCGGCACCGTCCGGCACTGCGTGCCACCCGCTCAGGGCACCGAAAAAGCTGAATAAAGTTCAAATCTTACTTCGCGTAACGGACACCAAGGGACAACACAAAGACCTCATGGCCCTTTGGTAACAACGCAATAACTGAAACCTCGAACTCACCCCTATCTCTCGACTTAGAGTGCGGCTTCGGGACCGCTTCCCCGAACCGTTGGGAGTAACCCTCCGTGAACCCTCGTCGCAACAACAGCTCGCTTCCCCGAGCGGGCCGTTCGGCCTACGGGGCGGCCAGTGCTGCCGCCCTTCTCCTCATCCCCGTGGTCGTTCTGGTGGGAGGCAATGGAGTCCGTGACTTCCTGAACTTCGGCGCCGGTGTGCTGACGCTGGTCGCTCTGTCGTGCTCGGTGATCTGGGGCCTCGTCGCCACCGACCGGATCTTCCTGAACACCCGCCAGCGGCTGGTGGCACAGGCCGTGCACCGGACCACCGCCGTCTCCTCCGTCGTCTTCCTGCTGCTGCACGTCACGGTCAAACTGGCGCTCGACCACACCACCCTGCTCGCCACCTTCGTCCCCTTCGGGCTCGGCGTCACGGGTACGGCCGGGCTCATCGGCTTCGGCTCGCTGGCCGGACTGCTCATGATCTTCACCGCGATCACCGGTGCGCTGCGCAGCGCCTTCGCCTCCCCGGCACCGGTCGCGGCCCGCTGGCGCGCGGTGCACATGCTGGCCTACCCCGCCTGGTGCGCGGCCCTGATCCACGGGCTCTACGCGGGTCGACAAGCGAAGCCGATCTTCACCATCCTCTACAGCCTGTGCCTCGTCGCGGTCATGGCGGCGCTGGCCCTGCGGGCGGCTTCCGCACCCGTGAAGCGCAAGGTCGCCGCCCGCGTCCTGGCGATCATGGGCGACAACAACAGCCCCGGCGCCCGCGGCTTCCGCGACGACCTGGACGCCTCCCGCGCGGCCAACGCGGAGGCCCCGCTGCCGGGCTTCTCGGCGCGCTCCGCCCGGCCGTCCGCGACCGACAGCACCTTCGTCCCCTCCCAGCGCATGGACTCCCCCACCGCGCCGTACATGGCCGCCTCCGAATCCGCCGCGGCGGGCGCCGACACGACCGGCTTCGCGGCGGCCTACCGGGCCGTGTCCACCCCCGGCGGCCCCGGGGCCGGCGGCACGCAGCAGTTCCCGATGCCGCCGAGCATGCAGCCGACCGAGATGTTCCCGCGCGTCGACGCCGGCGGCCCGTCGGGCAGTTGGCCCGTCCCCTCGCCGCCCCCCGTCGGCGAGGCCCCGCAGTCGGCGTACGACCCGCTGGCCGACACCGGATACAACATCCCGGTCTATGACAATCCGGCCGTCGACGCGTACGGCATGAGTGACGTGTATGACACCGGTGAGTCGAACACGGCCTATCGCACGTACAACACCAACGACACGTACGACAGCGGTCCCACGCCTGACGTACTGCCGGGCGCCTTCGACGCTCCTGGCTCCGGTGAATCATGGAACGCCCCTTCCGGAGGCTTTAAGTGAACGAGGCCCTGCCCGACGTCCCGGAGGTCCGCGTCGTCGGACTTCCGCAGCTCACGTCGGGTTTCGACCTGGTTGAACGACTTGATCTGCCCATGCACCTGAAGGTGCACGGTCCGCTCGAACCGATGGGCGGGGAACAACTCGCGGGACTCGCCGAGGCGATCTCCCTGAAGGGGCGCGGCGGCGCAGGCTTCCCCTTCGCCAAGAAGCTGCGTTCGGTCGCCGAATCGGCCATCAAGAAGGGCATCCGCCCGGTGGTCGTCGTCAACGGAAGCGAGGACGAACCGGCCTGCCGCAAGGACACGGTGCTCATCAACCGTGCCCCGCACCTCATCCTGGACGGCGCGCTGCTGGCCGCGGAGGCCATGGGGGCGCGCACCCTCGTGATCGGGGTGACCCGCGAGTCGACGCAGCGCTCCATGGAGGCCGCACTGGCCGAGCGCGGCCTGAGCAACCGGCGCGGATCGCCGCTACGCGCCCGCGTGCAGCGCAATCCGGTACGGATGGTGACCGGCGCGGCCGCCTCGCTCGTCCGCTCGATCGACGGCGGCCCGGCCATCCCGCCCGGCCGCAAGATCAGCGCGTCGCAGAGCGGTGTGGGCGGCGCGCCCACCCTGCTGTCGAACGCGGAGACCTTTGCCCAACTGGCCATCGCCGCCCGCATCGGCCCCGACCGCTACCGCAACACGGGCCTGTACGACGAGCCCGGCACCGTCATGCTCACGGTCTCGGGCGCGGTGGCGCGCCCCATGGTGATCGAGGTCCCCACGGGCGTACCGCTGCGCTACGTCCTCCAGCTGGCCGGCGCACCGCCGATGCCGCAGGGCGTGCTGACCGGCGGCTACCACGGCAAGTGGCTGGACGCGGCGGCGGTCAACGAGGCGATCGTCTCGCGCGACAACCTGGCCGCGGTGGGCGGCGCGCTCGGCGCCGGCGCGATCATGCCCATCACCCAGCAGACCTGCCCGCTCGGCGAATCGCTGCGGGTGGCCCAGTGGCTGGCCGAGGAGAGCGCGGGACAGTGCGGTCCCTGCTATCTCGGCCTGCCCGCCGCGGCCCGCGGCCTGGAGGACATCCTGAACGGTGGCGGCCCCGCGGCCCTGGAGGCCGTGAAGCAGGTCGCCAAGTCCGTGAAGCGGCGCGGCGCGTGCTCCCACCCGGACGGCTCGGCGATGTTCATCGAGTCGACCCTCAAGGCGTTCACGGACGACCTGGCCGCCCACGTCCTCGGAAACGGCTGCGGACGGCCCGTGGAGGGCGTTCTGCCGCTCTTCGAGGGCGGCAGGGCGCCGACGGGCCTCCCGGGCGGCCAAGGCGAGCAGGAGACGGGCTCCAGCCGCCAGAAGATCTACGTCGACTGGACGCTGTGCCGCGGGCACGGCCTGTGCGCCGACATCCTCCCCGAGGTCTTCGAACTGGGCGCCGACGGCTTCCCGACCGTCGCGCAGGCCTCCGTGCCGCGCTACGCCGAGGCGAAGGCCCTGCGGGCGGTACGGCGCTGCCCGGCGCTCGCCCTGCGCCTGGAGGAGGACACCCGGTCCTCCGCGCCGGCGCGCAACAACCTGCCGGTGCTGTCCCAGGGGCGCGGCCGCCGTGCGCTGGGCAGCGGCCGATGAGCACGCGAGGACGCTGAACACGGGAAAGCGGGCCGCCGGTGACCGGCGGCCCGCTTCTCCGTACCCCTTCGGGCGCGGGACAACGAAGAAGCGGGCCACCCGATCCGGGTGACCCGCTTTCAACTGCTGTGGAGCTAAGGAGAATTGAACTCCTGACCTCCTGCATGCCATGCAGGCGCTCTACCAACTGAGCTATAGCCCCTCGCGACCAAGCGGTGAAACCGCTTCTCGGCCGTTCCGCCCGGTTTCCCCGGCGGCGACGCCAACATTACACGGTCTCCCTGGGGAACCACCAAATCGTTTCCCGCACGCGCCGATTGGCGGCATATGTCGGATTCGGTGACGGGGGTCGAGCACTCCCCGGTCAGGCCGTGGCGAACGAGTAGAACCGCTTGAGGGTGCAGTGTTCGTCGAGGAGCCGTCCGTAGATCGGCTCGCCCTCGAGCTCCCGATACGTCTCGATCGGGTCGCCCTTTATGATCAGCGCCCGTGCGCACTCCTCGCACCAGTACTGGTAGTCGTGGTTGACCGGCTCCATGTCGCGGACGATCGGCGTACCACTGCCGCACCAATCGCACTTCCGCCTGTGTGCACCCATCGATCAGCTCCAGCTGTGGCCGCAGGCCGTGCACACGTAGGAGATCCCACCGTTGTCGCCGAGAACCTGGGCGATGTGGACCGATCCGCAGGACGGGCAGTCGAGGAGGGTGGCTGGCTTCCGGGTCAGTACCGCTTCGGGGAGATCGTCGACCTCCTCGAGGATGCTGGCAGGCATCGGTTCTCCCTCCCGTCGGGCCGCGCCCCCTCCGGCCGTCTGATTCTGCCACGGCGGCGGCAATACGGTCAGCGACGCCTTCGTACCAGTCCGGACACGGCACCCGACGCGGCAGTCACGGCCCGCGCATACGTGCACGCCAGGAGGGTGTCCGCAGAGATATACGCCCGGCGGCGCCAACTCACTCAAGCGGAGAACAACGAAAAATCCCGCCCCCTGCCGGGGACGGGATCTTCACAAGCGATCATCGACCCTTCCAGAACTCGAAAGGGAGTCGATCTGTGGAGCTAAGGAGAATTGAACTCCTGACCTCCTGCATGCCATGCAGGCGCTCTACCAACTGAGCTATAGCCCCGCGTGTTCTTCCCGCCCTGCGGGCCGAACAAGAAGAACTTTAGCCTGCGACCAGCCGGAAAGTGAAATCCGGTCCGTCCGGGCCCGCGGGACCGGACGGAGGCCTTCCGGAGCACCGCTCAGTCGTCGTCGCCGAGCACCGGTTCGGGCAGCGTGCCGGCGTTGTGCTCGAGGAGCCGCCAGCCGCGGGCACCCTCACCGAGGACGGACCAGCAGCAGTTGGACAGCCCGCCGAGGCTCTCCCAGTGCTGGGACTCCAGACCCAGCAGACGGCCGATGGTGGTGCGGATCGTGCCGCCGTGGCTGACGACGACGAGCGTGCCGTCGTCGGGGAGCTTCTCCGCGTGCCGCAGCACCACGGGGGCGGCGCGGTCGGCGACCTCGCTCTCCAGCTCTCCCCCGCCGCGGCGCACCGCCTCGCCGCGCTTCCACGCCGCGTACTCCTCGCCGTGGCGGGCGATGATCTCCTCGTGCGTCAGGCCCTGCCAGACGCCCGCGTAGGTCTCCCGCAGGCCCTCGTCGTGGGTGACCTCGAGATCGGTCAGCGCGGCCAGTTCGGCGGCCGTGTTCGCGGCCCGCTGGAGGTCCGAGGCCACGATGGCGTCGGGCTTCAGCGAGGCGAGCAGCCGGGCGGCACGCCTGGCCTGCCCGACGCCCGTCTCGGTCAGCGCGACGTCCGTGGTGCCCTGGAAGCGGCGCTCCACGTTCCACGAGGTCTGGCCGTGCCTCCAGAGGATGAGGCGGCGGCCGCGGCCCGGCCTGCCGCCGCTCTCCGCGCCCGGCCTCTTCTCGGCCCCGCTGCTCACCGCAGCTCCTCCAGTTCGGCGGAGTCCTCCTCGGCCTGGAACTTGGCGTGCTCGGCGCCCTTGCCGCGGGTCGCCTTGGCCTCCTCGGGGAGGTCCAGCTCGGGGCAGTCCTTCCACAGTCGCTCGAGGGCGTAGAAGACACGCTCCTCGCTGTGCTGGACGTGCACCACGATGTCGACGTAGTCGAGCAGGACCCAGCGGGCCTCGCGGTCGCCCTCGCGACGCACCGGCTTGACGCCGAGGTCCTTGCTCAGGCGCTCCTCGATCTCGTCGACGATCGACTTGACCTGGCGGTCGTTCGGGGCGGACGCCAGCAGGAAGGCGTCGGTGATCGAGAGCACATCGCTCACGTCGTAGGCGATGATGTCGTGCGCGAGCTTGTCTGCGGCCGCCTGCGCGGCGTGCTTGATGAGCTCGATGGAGCGGTCCGTGGCGGTCACTACGCGGCTTTCCGTCGGCGGTCAGTAATGACTCAAGGGTCTCACGGACCGCCGAGGACCCCCCACGCGTTTCGCCGGCCACGCCCCGGGCTGCCCCGGGGCGTGGTGCCGGTCACCCCTTGGGCGCGGTGTCGACCTTGTAGTCCTGGCCAAGGACGACGGACACGTCGGCGTTGTTCGTGACCGTGCCCTTCTTGACCGCGCTGGTCGGCAGGCCCAGCGTCTTGGCGACCTCCACGGCGTCGCCCTTCTTGGCCGCGTCGCCGTAGGTGATCTGCGACACGCTCTGGGCCGCGCCCGCGGAACCGGCGTCCAGGTAGGTGTAGCCGCCGTTGACCAGCACGACGCGGGCCTGTCCGGTGGCCGCCTTGTCGCCGGTGGCGTTCTTGATGCCGACGCGGACCGCGGCGTCGGCGTCCGGGCTCTTCGCCGTACCGCCGAGGATGTCCTTGATCACGCTGTTGGAGGCGCTCTCGCTGAGGGTGCCGTCCTGCTGCACCGGGAGCAGCGCGGTCTTGTAGTCGCCGCCCTTGGCCAGGTCGGCGAGCTTGGCGAGGAAGGCGCCGAGGTCCTGGTCCGTCAGGGACGGGTCGAGGATCTGGGCCAGCGTCTGCACGGTGGTCGTCGCGGCCTGCTTGTCGGAGGACAGCTTGCGCAGCACTCCCTGCATGACCTGGCCGAACCGTTCCAGCTGTGCGTTCTGCGCCTCGCCCGGCGCCCGGTAGGTGGCGTAGGCGACGGCCATCTTGCCGCTGAGGGTCTGGCCCGCGCCCTTCTTGACGAGCGGGGCCTCGCCCTTCTTCTTGGACTCGGGGTCCGGCACGTCGGCGTTGGTGGTGATGTCGACGTTGCCGACGAGCTCGACGAGGTTGTTGAGGTAGGGGGTGTCGAGCCGCCAGGTGCCCTGGATGTTGGTGCCGAGCACGGTGTCGACCGCGTCCCGCGTGCCGGACGAGCCGTCGCCGTCGACGGACTTGGCGAGGGTGGTCGTCGAGCCGTCGTCGTCGGTCAGGGCAAGGGAGTTGGGCAGCAGGACGGTGGTGCCCTGCCGGGTGGTGGTGTTGTCGACGAGCAGCGCCGTGGAGGTGCCGCCGCCCTTGGTGTTGTGCAGGTGGACGACGATCACGTCGCGCTTCTGGGCGCTGACGGCCGTGGTGGTCCCGTGCTTGCCGGCCGTGGTGGTCCCGGGCAGCTTGCCCGCGTACCAGAGGTAGCCGGCGCCGCCGACGGCGACGAGGGCGAGGACCACGACCAGCGCGACGACCCGGCCGCGCGTGCGGCGCCTGGCCTCCTCGCGGCGCTCGGTGCGGTTCTCGGTGAACTTCAGCCAGTCGATGACGTCCTCGGACTCGGCTTCCGGTTCCTCGACGAAGGCGAACTGCTCGGTGCGGTAGTCCCTGTCGGTACCGCTGTCGTCGTCCTTCGGGGGGCCGGCCTGCTGCGGGATGTACGCGGTCTGCTCGGCGACCCGGGGCTGCTGACCGGTGCCCGCGCCCTGCCGGCCGTAAGGGTCGTACGTGGTCCCGGCGGGGCCGCCGGCGCCGGGCGCACCGGTGCCGTACCCGTCGTAGGAGCCGTAGGACGGGGCGGTCGGCTGCTGACCGGTGTCGTAGGGGGACGCCGCCGGCTGCTGACCGGTGTCGTAGGGGGCCGCCGCCGGCTGCTGACCGGTGTCGTAGGGGGAGGCCGGTTGCTGCCGGCCCGTGTCGTAGGGCTGGACGGGCTCCTGGGTACCCGTCGCGTAGGGGTCGTAGCCGTAGCCCTGCTGCTGCTGGGCTCCGTAGCCGTCGTACCCCTGGGCAGGCTGCTGCGGCACCTGCCGGTACACGGGTTGCCCGAACTCGTCGTAGCCGACGAGTTCGTACGGTTCGCCGCCCGCGTATCCGTCGTATCGGTCGTTCACCGGGTGCCCCTCTCGGCTCACTAGCCGCGGTACAGCTCACGCTTGTCGATGTAGCGCACCACACCGTCGGGCACCAGGTACCAGACGGGATCGCCCTTGGCGACTCTCGCACGGCAGTCTGTGGACGAGATGGCGAGTGCGGGAACCTCGACGAGCGAGACACCGCCCTCCGGGAGCCCCGGGTCGGTCAGGGTGTGGCCGGGCCGGGTGACCCCGATGAAGTGCGCGAGGGAGAACAGCTCTTCGGTGTAGCGCCAGGTGAGGATCTGGCCGAGCGCGTCGGCGCCGGTGATGAAGAAGAGGTCCGCGTCGGGATTGAGCGAGCGCAGGTCGCGCAGGGTGTCCGTGGTGTAGGTCGGCCCGCCGCGGTCGATGTCGATGCGGCTCACCGAGAACTGCGGGTTCTCGGCGGTCGCGATGACCGTCATCAGATAGCGGTCCTCGGCCGGGGTGACCTTGCGGTCGGTCTTCTGCCACGGCTGGCCGGTCGGCACGAACACGACCTGGTCGAGGTGGAACTGGGCGGCGACCTCGCTGGCCGCCACCAGGTGACCGTGGTGGATCGGGTCGAACGTGCCGCCCATGACGCCGAGGCGGCGCTTGCCCGGATTCGACGGTCCGCCCTTGGGGCCGGCCGTCAGCAGCTTCGCCGCGCCGCCGGCCGTGCCGCTCGCGCCGCCCGTGGCGGCGCCGTCGGCGCCGCTGCCCGTGTCACTCGCCGGACCGGTAGGCATGTCCTGCTCTCCCATGCGTGCAGACCCTACCGGCCCGGCCGACGGGCTCCGGCCGACAGGGGCCCCTGAACGGGGCCGGTGGGGCTCAGCGGTCGCGGTTGAAGCGCGTGGTGATCCACAGCAGCAGGAGCAGGATGACCAGGGCGCCGCCGCCGGTCAGGTACGGGCTGAGGCTTTCGTGGTTGCCGCCGTTCTCGCCCTCGGCGGCGACGGTGACCAACTGGGCGGCGGTGCTGTGGAAGCTCATCTCGGCAGGACCTATCCGGTGTCGGCGGGATAAAGACGTCGGCTCATCGTATGCGGGCGCCCGGGCCGCGAACACGCCGACTCCGCCGTTGGGGAAGCCGGTTGCCCGTGACCGCCCGCGCGGGCCGGTGGCCGTGCCGGACCCGGTCAGTCCTCGCGCTTGTACCCGCGCAGCAGGAACCAGGCGGCCAGGACCACGCCGATGACCATGACGACCAGCACGACGCGGAGCAGATTGCCCGGGCCCTGCTTGTCCGCCGCGTGCGCGGCCTCCGTGAGCCAGGCGGCTGTGGGGATGTGCTCCATGACGTACGACTCCTTCGCTGTACTGCCCGTCCACGGTATCTCCGCCTAGGCTGGGCCCTGCCTCGGGGGCACATGAGGCACTCAGACGCACATGGGGGATCGCATGTCCGACGGCGGCGACGAGCGGAACGGGCACGAGAAGGTGCCCAGCAGGCAGCGCAGGCGCTTCGAGGGGATCTCCTCGCGGGCGTACGAACATCCGGCGGACCGCTCGGCCCTGGTGGCCCTGCGCCGGCTGAGCGGCTTCGACACGGTCTTCAAGGCGCTCAGCGGTCTGCTGCCCGAGCGGAGCCTGCGGCTGCTGTTCCTGTCGGACTCGGTGCGGGTCTCGGACGCCCAGTTCGCGCACCTCAACGACATGCTGCGGGACGCCTGTTACATCCTGGACCTGGAGAAGGTCCCGCCGATGTACGTGAACCAGGACCCGCAGCCGAACGCGATGTGCATCGGCCTGGACGACCCGATCATCGTGGTGACGACCGGACTCGTCGAGCTGCTGGACGAGGAGGAGATGCGGGCGGTCGTCGGCCACGAGGTCGGCCACGCGCTGTCCGGTCACGCGGTCTACCGGACGATCCTGCTGTTCCTCACCAGCCTCGCGGTCCGGGTCGCCTGGATCCCGCTGGGCAACCTCGCGATCATGGCGATCGTGACCGCGCTGCGCGAGTGGTTCCGCAAGTCGGAGCTGTCGGCGGACCGTGCGGGCCTCCTGGTCGGCCAGGACCTCCGCGCTTCGATGCGCGGCCTGATGAAGATCGCGGGCGGCAACCACCTGCACGAGATGAACGTGGACGCGTTCCTCGCGCAGGCCGAGGAGTACGAGTCGGCGGGCGACCTGCGCGACTCCGTGCTCAAGATCCTGAACGTGCTGCCCCGCACGCACCCCTTCACGGCGGTCCGCGCGGCCGAGCTGAAGAAGTGGGCCGAGTCCCGCGACCACCAGCGGATCATGGACGGCCACTACCCGCGGCGCGACGAGGACAAGGACACCTCGGTGTCGGACTCCTTCCGGCAGTCGGCGGCCAGCTACGCCACCGACATGAAGAACTCCAAGGACCCGCTGATGAAGCTGGTGAGCGACATCGCGGGCGGCGCGGGCGACCTCGGCGGCCGGGTCCGGCGCGGCTTCGGCGGCTTCGGGGCGGGCGGCGGCACGGACACCGCGGCCGGCAAGGACACCGGCGGCGGCAAGGACGGCGGGGCCGCGGACGCGCCGCGGGACGGCCGCCCGGACGACGAGGGCACCGACAGCCGCGGCTGAGCAGTGCGTCGGGCGGCGGCGGCGGCCGTCCCGCCGGCTACGGCTTCGGCTGCGCGCTCCTGGCCAGGGTCCCGCACAGGGCGGTGGCGCTTCCGGTGGCGTACGGGTCGGTGCCGGCGGGGCCGCCCGCCCTGGCCGTCTGGCCCGCGAGCAGTGGGTGCAGCCGGCTCACCGAGTCGTCGGAGCAGGTCAGCGGGCCGGCCTGGACGTACGACACCGCCAGCTCGGCCTGGTGCATGCGCAGGTCGTCGCGGTCGAAGCGGAAGTGCAGCTCGCGCCGGACGGTGAACAGGGACGCCTTGGCCTTGGCCGCCGCGCCGGCCGGCCTGAGCGCGTAGACGAAGGTGTGGTCGGCGATGACCTCCAGGGTGTTCGCGTCGAACTCCGCGGCCTGGAGGGTGCCCTGGACCCGGATGCGCTGGTCGGCGAGCCGGGCCCGGGTCGCGTCGAAGCGGATCAGCCAGCCGGTCGGGGCGTGCCGCCCGTCGGCCATGGGGTGCTCGAAGCTCTGGTCGAACTGGTCGAGCTGGCGTGGGTCGAGCAGGATCCGCACGGGCCGGGTGGCACCGCCGGTCAGGACGCTCGGGTCGAGGGCGGACTCGACCAGGTAGTCCTTGGCGGTGGTCAGGGCGCTGACGACCTGGCTGTCGGAGAAGTGCGCGGTGCGCCGGGACGCGGGCATCGTGATGCCGTCGGCGCCGATGCGGAACTGGGCGGCCGGGCTGTCGGCGTACAGCTTCTCGGGGTCCGTTGATCCCGGCACCGCGGTCTGCGGGGCGAGCGGGATGACAGTCATCCGCAGCGGTTCGGCCGGCTGGGTGGTGGGGGTCTGGTACGGGTGGCGCACGCCCATGTAGATCGCGGTGCCGAAGGCGATGGCGATCAGCAGGACGAGGACCAGTGCCTGCCGGGACAGTCCGCGCCGCAGGGGTGGCCGGCGGCGCACGGCCGGGCTGTGGTCGGCCATGCGCTCTTGGGCGGAGAACTCCTGGAGGCGGGCAGCACGGACGAACGACTCGTCGAAGACGACGGATCGGTATTCGTCCTCTCCACCGGTGGGGACGCCCTCGGGTGTCCCCTCAGGTGGGTCTCCAGGCCCGCCCATACCTTCAGAGTAGGTCTCAGGGAGCCTCGGTAAACGCTGCGGTGTGCGACAAGTTCTGACAGGTTCCCACCAGGACGGTCAGGCTGTTCGAGGGGTCGTCACGGCTCTGCCGGACAGCTCGACGTCAGGGGGTTCGCGGCACCGCCGAGACGGCCGGCTGGGAGTAGTCGGCCGAGGCGGAGGGGCCGGTGCCGGTGACCTTCTCACGGCCCTGTTCGAGGCCGGTGGAGGCGGGCGAGGGGATCTGTTCGTCGTGGGCGCCGGAAGCGCCGCGGTAGACCGCGGTGAAGGCGAGGGCGACCATGCCCACCCCCATCACGAGGGCGAGTATCCAGGCGACCGGGCGGTGCCAGCGGGCGTGCTTCCCGTAGAGCCGGCCGTACGTCCCCGGAGCGCCGTAGCGGCCTTCGAGGAGGTGGCTGTCGTCGAGGTCGTCCAGGTCGGGATCGTGGCCGAAATCGCCGTGCTCGTCCGGCCCGAAGCCGTCCTCGTAGTCGTCGGAGCGGGCGCCGCGGGCGTGCGCCCGGCGCGCCTCGGCCTCGGACGCCTCCGCGCGGGCCTGCGCGGCGGAGAGCAGCCTCTCCACGGCGGTCGGCTCGTGGATCACCGCCGCACGGACGAAGTCCTCGTCGAAGACCACGGAGGCGAACTCTTCGTCCGCACCCCCGCGGTCACGGTTTTCGTCGGGCTCCCAGCCGTCAGGGAACGGCGTGCCCCCCACGTCCTCCGGCACGGATCCAGAGTAGACCTGGGGGGTCAATTTGGGCAGACGGTACGGAAATTCATCCACCTGACGAGACACCTCGTGCGCGGTCGGACGGCCGCGCACCACCCGTCGCACGCCCCGTGCGCCCCTGCGGTCGCCGCACGGGTCCCGGGCGCCCCGGCACGCGCGTGGGCCCCGCGGTGCGGGCGGATCAGCGGCGGATGTGGCCGTCGCCCGTGACGATGTACTTCGTGCTCGTCAGCTCCGGCAGCCCCATGGGGCCGCGCGCGTGCAGCTTCTGCGTGGAGATGCCGATCTCGGCGCCGAAGCCGAACTGGCCGCCGTCCGTGAAGCGGGTCGAGGCGTTCACCGCGACCGTCGCGGAGTCGACCAGCTGGGTGAAGCGCCGGGCGGCCTGCTGCGAGGTCGTGACGATGGCCTCGGTGTGACCCGAGCTCCACAGCCGGATGTGCGTCACGGCCCGGTCGAGGGAGTCGACGACAGCCGCGGCGATGTCGTAGGACAGGTACTCGGTGTCCCAGTCCTCGGCGGTGGCCTCGACGACGGTGGCCCGGGAGTCCTTCGCGTAGGCGAGGACGCGCTCGTCCGCGTGGACGGTGACACCGGCGTCCGCGAGGGCGTCGAGGGCGCGCGGCAGGAACTCCGCGGCGATGTCCTGGTGGACCAGGAGGGTCTCTGCGGAGTTGCAGACGCTGGGCCGCTGGGCCTTGGAGTTGATGAGGATGTCGACGGCCATGTCGAGGTCGGCCCGGGCGTCGACGTACACGTGGCAGTTGCCGGTGCCGGTCTCGATGACCGGGACGGTGGACTCCTGGACGACCGTGCGGATCAGGGACGCGCCGCCGCGCGGGATGAGGACGTCGACCAGGCCGCGGGCGCGCATCAGCTCGCGGACCGACTCGCGGCCCTCTCCGGGCACGAGCTGGATGGCGTCGGCGGGCAGTCCGGCGCCGCCCACCGCGTCGCGCAGGACCCGCACGAGGGCGTTGTTCGACTCGTAGGCGGAGGAGGAGCCGCGCAGCAGGACGGCGTTGCCGGACTTCAGGCAGAGGGCGGCCGCGTCGACGGTCACGTTCGGGCGGGCCTCGTAGATGATGCCGACGACGCCGAGCGGGACGCGGACCTGGCGCAGGTCGATGCCGTTCGGGAGGGTCGAGCCGCGGACGACCTCGCCGACCGGGTCGGGCAGGGCCACGACGTCCCGCACGTCGGAGGCGATGGCGCGCACCCGCTCGGGGGTCAGCGTGAGCCGGTCGATGACGGTCTCGCTGGTGCCGGCCTCGCGGGCCTTCGCGATGTCCTTGGCGTTGGCGGCGACGATCTCGCTCGTACGGACCTCGAGCGCGTCCGCGATCGCGAGCAGCGCGTCGTCCTTCTCGGCCCGCGGCAGGGGCGCCAGGTCGGCGGCGGCGGACTTCGCGCGATAGGCGGCCTGGGTGACCGGGGACATCGAGTCGTACGGCGAGAGCGTGGTCATGGGGGAAGCGTAGTGCGCCCGGCACGACGGTTCAGCGGTTGTCCCACACCCCGAGACAGGCTCAAAAGGGGTGAACTCCGACGGGGGTCGCGGGCAGCGGTCCGTACCCCTCGGCGATGCGCTGGTGGTAGGTCTCGCGGTCGATGACCTCCAGGCCGACGATCTCCCAGGGCGGGAGTTTGGCGGTCTGCCGGTGCTCGCCCCACAGGCGCAGCGCGACCGCCGCCGCGTCGTGCAGGTCGCGGGCCTCCTCCCAGTAGCGGATCTCCGCGTGGTCGTTGGCGTACCGGCTGGTCAGCAGGAAGGGGTGGTCGTGGGCGAGCTGTTCGAGACCGCGCCTGACCTCGGTCAACGGTGCCTCGCCGCCCGAGACGCTCAGCGTGACGTGCCACAGCCGGGGCTGTTCGACGGGCTGCTCGCCCTCGTAGGTGTCACCGGCCGCGACGCTCGTGAGGGCTCTCTCCTCGCCCGGCGCACGGGAGGCGGGACCACCGCGGGACGCCGCCGCCCCAGGGCGCACTCGTCTCACGACGGCCTCCTTAACCCGATGGTCGTACCGAATCCCGGACTCTCCCTGCCACAAAGTTGAGCAGGTGAGAAGCCGTCGTGTGGCGGTTTTACGGAACGTCCCCCGGTGGGGGCGGCGGAATCGGCCGTTTACGGGTGTAGCGGACAGTTGATCCAGGATGCGGCCGGGAACACCGGGGCGGGTGACTCAGGGGTTGAGCAGGGCGAGGTCGTCGCGATGGACGACCTCACGCTCGTAGGCGGGTCCCAGTTCCCGTGCCAGCTCCCGGGTGGAGCGGCCGATCAGCTGGGGGATCTCCTTGGCGTCGAAGTTGACCAGGCCCCGTGCGACGGCCCGGCCGGTGCTGTCGCGCAGTTCGACGGGGTCGCCGGCGGTGAAGTCGCCCTCGACGGAGGCGATGCCCGCGGGCAGCAGCGACTTGCGCCCCTGGACGACCGCGCGGACGGCGCCGTCGTCGAGGGTGAGCGCGCCCTGCGGGGTGGAGGCGTGCTGGAGCCAGAGCAGCCGGTCGGCGGAGCGCTTCCCGGTGGCGTGGAAGTAGGTGCCCGTGTCCCGGCCGGCGAGGGCGTCCGCCGCGTGGACGGCACTGGTCAGCACCACCGGGATGCCGGCGGCGGCGGCGATCCCGGCCGCCTCGACCTTGGTGGCCATGCCACCGGTGCCGACGCCCGCCTTGCCCGCGCTGCCGGTCTCGACGCCCGCGAGATCGGCGGGGCCGCGGACCTCGGCGATCCGGGAGGTGCCGGGCCGGCTGGGGTCCCCGTCGTAGACGCCGTCCACGTCGGAGAGAAGGACGAGCAGGTCGGCGTGGACGAGGTGGGCGACGAGGGCGGCGAGGCGGTCGTTGTCGCCGAAGCGGATCTCGTCCGTGGCGACGGTGTCGTTCTCGTTGACGACCGGGAGGGCGCCCATCGCGAGCAGTTTGTCGAGGGTGCGTGAGGCGTTGCGGTGGTGGGAGCGGCGGCTGGTGTCGTCGGAGGTGAGGAGCACCTGTCCGACGCGGATGCCGTACCGGGCGCAGGAGGCGGTGTAGCGGGCCACCAGGAGACCCTGGCCGACGCTGGCGGCGGCCTGCTGGCGGGCGAGGTCCTTGGGGCGGCGGCGCAGCCCGAGCGGCGCGAGTCCGGCGGCGATGGCCCCGGAGGAGACGAGGACGATCTCGCGCGCGCCGCCGCCGTGCGCCTTGGCGAGGACGTCGACGAGGGCGTCGACCCGGTCCGCGTCGAGGCCGCCGGAGGCGGTGGTGAGCGACGAGGAGCCCACCTTGACGACGATCCTGTGGGCCTCGGCCACGCCCGCCCGCACCGCATTCCTTGCCGCTGACACGCCATCCCCAATGTTCCGACCAGCCCGGTGTCTGCAATCTACGCGAGCGGGCCTCGGCGGCGATTGGCCGTTCCGACGGGCGGACGCCCAGCGTCCACGGCCCGCGACGGAGCGTGGCCCCCGGAGCGCGCCGGCTCGGGGGCGCGGGGTGCGGGCGGTGGCGTGCGGGTGCGGGGGTCGAGGGGTGTGCCGGGGAGGGTTTCGGGCGGTGTGCCGGGGAGGGGTTTCGGGGTGCTGCCGACCTCTGTCTCCAGTGGCTGCCGGAGCGGTCCCGCACCCGCGCCCGGCCAGTCGGCACATGGTCCGTTGAGGGCTCGCTCACAGAGTCTCCGGGCATTATGTGCCCTATGCAGTGATTGTTCCCACGGAAGATTGCTAGCAGGGTCTTCAGGTCATACGGTCAGTCGTCGGCCCTCTGTTGGTGACAGCTCGGCCGCACGATCCCCCATCCGCTGCATCCCCCTCGCAGGAGCCCAGCCCGTGCCCTCCGCAGGCCTTGCCCCCCGTCGCATCGTGCAGCTCTCCGCGCTGCTCGCGATGTTCGCCTTCCTCACGGCCCAGATCGTCTCCGCGCTGCTGCCGAACGTCCCGGTGTTCGTCGCCGCGAGTGCGGCGGGTCTCCTTCTGGACGTGTATCTGCAGTACCGCGACCCCGGTCTGCTCTCGCTGCTCGGCAAGGTGCGCTTCGACGTCACCGTCCGCCAGCTGCTGCGCGACATGCTGATCATGGTGGGGCTGCTGCGGATCGACGGCATCAACCCGACGCACGAGCAGGCGCCGCTGCTGATAGCGATATGCGTCCTCTACGCCCTGCACTTCGCGTGCCACGCCGTCTCGGTCCTGGTGCGCCGCAGCCGTACGCTGCCGGTCGTCACCCGCAACATCGACGCCTCCGCGCTGCGTCTGACCGCCGCGCCGCCGCGCATCCTGGCCCGCCGCCAGAGCCACCGGCTGCTGGCGCTCTCCGTCCCGGCGACGGCCGGCCTGCTCGTGACCGCCGCCACCACGAACGCCCTGTGGGGCGGCATCGGCGAGGGCGTCGCCGTCGCGCTGGCCCTCGGCGGCATCGTTTACCTCGGCACCTGGCTGCTTCCCAAGAAGCGCGCCAAGAGCGAGGCGAAGGTCATGGAGTGGGTCGACTCGTGGCTGGCGGAGTACCAGCCCGGCGTGGCCATGTACTTCTCGGGCGGCACGACGTCGGCGTACCAGGCGAACATGTGGCTCTCGACGCTCTCGCAGATCGACGCCCGGCCGCTGATCGTGCTGCGTGAGCGCTTCATGGTGCAGAAGATCGACGCGACCGACGTCCCGATCATCTGCTTCCCCAAGGTCTCCACGATGTTCTCGCTGGAGAACTCGACGCTCAAGATGATGCTGCACCCGGCCAACGCCGCGAAGACCTCCCAGGTCCTGCGCATCCCCACGATCAAGCACGCGTTCATCAACCACGGCGAGAGCGACAAGCTGTCCTCCTGCAACCCGTACGCCAAGGCGTACGACGAGGTGTGGGTCGCCGGTCCCGCCGCCCGTGAGCGGTACGCGCTCGCCGAGGTCGGCGTCGAGGACAAGAACATCGTCGAGGTGGGCCGGCCGCAGCTGACGCCGATACGCCTCTTCTCGGGCCCGCCCACCGGCACGTACACGACCGTCCTCTACGCCCCCACCTGGGAGGGCTGGGACGGCAACCCGGGCAACACCTCGGTGGTGCTGGCCGGCGAGAACATCGTGCGCCACCTGCTCGCCGACGAAGGGGTGCGCCTGCTGTACAAGCCGCACCCGATGACCGGCTCCGTCGACCCGCGCGCCGGTGCGGCCAACGAGCGCATCATGGCGATGATCCGTGAGGCCAACACCCGGCGTTCCGGCGCCCGCCCCGGCCCGGAGGCCGCTGCCGAACTGGCGCGCCGCACGGCCGAGTTGGACACCCTGACCTCGACCGCGTTCCGCACGAGCGCGGACGAACTGGAGCGCATGCTGCTGCAGGACGCGCCGCGCGGCGACCGCGAGGCGGAGATCGCCCGGGCCACGACGGCGTGGGAGTCCGCCTTCTGGGCGTCCTTCCCGGAGTGGGAGCACCAGATCGTCACGGGCCCGCGTCCGGCGATCTTCACCTGCTTCAACGAGGCCGACCTGCTGATCAGCGACGTCTCGTCGGTCGTCTCGGACTGGCTCTCCAGCGAGAAGCCGTACGCGGTCGCCAACACCTCGGGCATGCCGGAGGCGGCCTTCCGTGCCGGGTTCCCGACGGTGTCCGCGGGCGCGATCCTCTCGCCGGCCGCGGACGGCGTCCCGGCTCTCCTGGACGCGGTCCGTCACCCGGAGCGCGACGAGTTCACGGCGGCCCGCGCCGACCTCAAGGAGCACCTGCTGGGTCCCTCGGACCCGCCGTCGCTGGCCCGCTTCGACGCGGCGATCGCGGACCTGTGCGCGAAGGCGGATGACCGCCGGGTGCGGATGACCGCCCGTCTCGCCGCGGAGATCCCCTCGCAGCGCGGGGCGGCCGAGGACTCCGCGCACGAGTCCGAGCAGGGCCTCGGCGCCGACGCGGACTCCGAGGACAACGGCGCCGAGGACTCGGTCAACGCCTGACACGGCGCGGCTGAACGGAGCTGAGCATCGAGCGCATCGTGGCCCGAGTGGCCCCCGTGGTCCAGGGACACCTGACGAACCCATGAGCGACTGGACCGGCGTACGGTGGGGTTCCGGACC
>NZ_JBEXGN010000011.1:0-256844 GCF_040607345.1 Streptomyces sp. NPDC005302 | reverse complement strand
CGCGTCAGCGTGCGGTCACAGGAATCACATAGGGGTGGGGACGAATGAAGAGCATCATCGTGCGCCGGGTGACCCTCGCGATCGCGCTGACCGCCGCGCTCGGGGGCGTGACCGCCTGCAACTCGTCGGACTCGTCCGGGAGTTCGGGCAAGGACGGCAAGGCGGTGCACAAGGGCACCACCCGCGTCAGCCCGATAGCGGCCCTGCGCTCCGCGGAGCGGTCCACCGACGGCGCGGACTCCGCGAAGGTCGAGTCCACGACGTCCATGGGCACGCTGATGGACATGAAGGCCGACGGAGTCATGGGCTGGGCCGACGGCCTCACCGGCACGATGACCATCACGTACACGGGCGGCACGCTCGCCGACACCATGCGGCGGACCGGCAGCACCTCGATGCAGGCCCGGTACCTCTCCGACGCGTACTACGCGCGGATGAGCGACACGTTCGCCCGGCAGTCGGGCGGCAAGCACTGGATCCGGTACGCGTACGACGACCTCGCCCAGTTCGGCGGCAGCTCGGGCGCGTATCTGAAGGACCAGATGCAGAACACCACGCCGAACCAGTCGGTGAAGCTCCTGCTGGCCTCCGGGGACGTCCACAAGGTCGGCTCGGAGAGCGTGCGCGGCCGGCGGACCACGCACTACTCCGGCACGGTCGACGTGGCGGACCTCGCGACCAGGTCGTCCCACCTCAGCGCCGGGCAGCTCGCCGACCTCAAGAAGCAGCTCACCACGGCCGGCGTCAGCACGGAGAAGGTCGACATCTGGGTCGACGGCGACGACCTGCTCGTCAAGAAGGTCGAGAAGGGCGAGCTGACGAGCGGCACCATGACCTCGACGGCGTACTACAGCGACTACGGGACGAAGGTCTCCGCCGAGAAGCCCCCGGCCTCCGACACCGCCGACTTCAAGGACCTCCTGAAGGCCCAGGGAGCCGCCGGAGGGGCCACGTCCTGACCCCTGGAGGCCGCCTCCGGAACGCCCTCGCAGCGGCCCGGAGACGGCCCCGCGGCGGCCGTGAGGGCGCCGAAAACCCTGAGGGTCCTGTCGTACCCCTCCGGTATGTTCATGCCACATCTGAATCTGTGAATCGCTCATCTGTTTCCTGGGGGGAATCATGAGACCTGCTGTGCACACCTCGGTACGACGCGGAGCGACCGGCGCGGCCCTCGCGGCGCTGGTCCTGGGCGGGGGAGCGGTGGCCTGTTCCAAGGGCACCGACCAGTCGCCGGAGATGACGCCCGCCGCGGCCGTGGCGAAGGCCGCGAAGAACACCGAGGACATCACCTCCTTGCACTACCGGATGGCCGGCAAGGTCCCGGAAGAGGGCCGGGTCACCGCCGAAGCGTCGATGAGCATGAAGCCGCTGGCCATGAGCATGAAGATGACGGCCGCGGACTCGGGCACCGACGGCCCGGTCGAGATGCGCCTGGTGGACGGCGCGATGTACATAGGCGGCGGCGCGCAGGCCGCCAAGGAGATGGACGGCAAGAGCTGGATCAAGTTCGACATGTCCGCGCTCGGCGCCGGCAAGGGGGTGAGCGCCGACCAGCTCGGCGGCGGCGAGGCCGACAAGAACCCGGCGGCCGAGTCCACCTTCCTCACCGGCTCGAAGAACGTGAAGAAGGTCGGCACCGAGACCGTCGAGGGCGTGAAGACCACGCACTACAAGGGATCGATCACTCTCGACGGGCTGCGCAAGACGCTGAAGAGCGAGAGCAAGGCCACCCGCGAGCAGCGCGAGAAGAGCCTTGAGCAGTACGAGAAGATGGGCATCGACGCGATCACGATGGACGCCTGGATCGACGGCGGGAGCCGCACCAAGCAGTTCCGTATGCGGGGGACCGCCGAGAAGGGTCCGCTCGACATGACCATCACCTTCCTCGACTACAACAAGCCGGTGACGGTGAAGGCCCCGCCCGCCAAGGACACCGCCGATCTCGCCGAGATGATGAAGGGCGCCCAAGCGGGCTGACCCGCGTGAGCGGGTCCGGCCGGCGCCCGTCTGTACTGGGCCGTTCGGCCGGATTTGCTTCACGGAGTTCGGTTCACGTACTCTCCACGAGAAGCCAAAGACCGCTGGTCGTTGCCTCGTTCTCGCAAGAGGGCGTGGTGGCCG
Organism: Streptomyces sp. NPDC005302; assembly: GCF_040607345.1. NCBI lineage: Bacteria > Bacillati > Actinomycetota > Actinomycetes > Kitasatosporales > Streptomycetaceae > Streptomyces > Streptomyces sp. NPDC005302. Next base: position 254,723 of record NZ_JBEXGN010000011.1, on the reverse strand, counting down.
AAGGATCCGCTGAAACTGCGGACGACCCGCGTAGGTGACTGTGGACATGTTCCCGGAACCCGCTGCCACGCGTGCGGATCATCCGGTAGAGCTACGCCCCGTGCGCCTGCGCCGGGGCGTTTTGTTTTGTCGGCCCCTTCTGAGCGGTCCTCATCACCCGGAAGGAGGCCACGCTTATGGCAAGGCCCGACAAGGCTGCCGCGGTAGCCGAGCTCGCGGACCAGTTCCGTAGCTCGAACGCTGCCGTGCTGACCGAGTACCGGGGTCTCACCGTGGCGCAGCTCAAGACGCTGCGTCGTTCGCTCGGTGAAGACGCCCAGTACGCCGTGGTGAAGAACACGCTGACCAAGATTGCGGCCAACGAGGCCGGGATCTCTACGCTCGACGACCTGTTCAACGGTCCGACGGCGGTCGCCTTCATCACCGGTGACCCGGTGACGTCGGCGAAGGGTCTTCGTGACTTCGCCAAGGACAACCCGAACCTCGTCATCAAGGGCGGTGTCCTTGACGGCAAGGCGCTGTCCGCCGACGAGATCAAGAAGCTTGCGGACCTCGAGTCCCGCGAGGTTCTGCTCGCCAAGCTGGCGGGTGCCATGAAGGGCAAGCAGACTCAGGCTGCGCAGCTCTTCCAGGCGCTCCCGTCGAAGTTCGTCCGCACTGCGGAGGCGCTTCGCGTCAAGCTCGAAGAGCAGGGCGGTGCCGAGTAATTCGGCTCGCGCATTGACCGCCGCCTGAGGCGACGGTCGCAGCGGGCCGAACGTACGCCCGCCTCACCAGTACATCCCGGCACCTGCCGAATTAGTGGAAGGACGCCATCATGGCGAAGCTGTCCCAGGAAGAGCTGCTCGCGCAGTTCGAGTCCCTCACCCTCATCGAGCTCTCCGAGTTCGTGAAGGCCTTCGAGGAGAAGTTCGACGTCACCGCCGCCGCCGCGGTTGCCGCTGCCCCGGCCGGCCCCGCCGCCGCCGCTGAGGCCGCCGAGGAGCAGGACGAGTTCGACGTCATCCTCACGGGTGCCGGCGAGAAGAAGATCCAGGTCATCAAGGTCGTGCGTGAGCTCACCTCGCTGGGTCTGAAGGAGGCCAAGGACCTCGTCGACGGCGCTCCGAAGCCGGTCCTCGAGAAGGTCGCCAAGGAGGCCGCCGAGAAGGCTGCCGAGTCCCTCAAGGGCGCCGGCGCCTCCGTCGAGGTCAAGTAACTCGACGAGCCTCTCAAGGGCTCCTGTGAAGCTGTCACAGCCGCTCGTGTAGCGCTGTAACGCTGACGCACCGAAGAGCGATCACCCAACTGGGTGGTCGCTCTTCGGCGTTGCCGGGGGTCCCCGAAGCGGCTGCCTTGCACTGCAGGTCACGGCGAGTATGGTGATCTTCGTTGTGCCCCCGCGGCCCTGTGACAGGCAGAGAGACGGGTTGCGGGACGGGCCGGACGTGACGATCGCGGCACACGCTTTGGGCCTGGGGGGCCTTGACGAACCGCACGGAGCGCGCAATTCTCAGGACGCGTCGTCACAACGATCCGTATCCGAGGCATGGATCGGCGGCGAAGAGGGCAGTATCGATGTGCATCGAGGGCATGGCTTGCGGCAGGTGTTGAGGACGACGAAGAGGGTCTCAAAAACCGGGACTGGACATCAGTGGGCCGAGTGGCTACACTGACCCTTTGCGCTGCCTGTTAGCTGCCTCCTGCCCGTCACCAGGGGCATACCCATGCTGGAGCATCGACGATCGGATCATCTCTGACCTGGCCTTATCCGGCCGGACAGAGAAAGGCCCGATGCTGTGTCCGACATGGGACCGGTACGCGCGTAGTGAGTCCGAGCCCTCGGAAGGACCCCCTCTTGGCCGCCTCGCGCACTGCCTCGACCGCGAATACGAACAACGGCGCCAGCACCGCCCCGCTGCGCATCTCCTTTGCAAAGATCAAGGAGCCCCTCGAGGTTCCGAACCTTCTTGCGCTGCAAACCGAGAGCTTCGACTGGCTGCTCGGAAACGACGCGTGGAAGGCTCGTGTCGAGGCGGCTCTGGACAGTGGACAGGACGTCCCCACCAAGTCCGGTCTGGAGGAGATCTTCGAGGAGATCTCCCCGATCGAGGACTTCAGTGGGTCGATGTCGCTGACGTTCCGCGACCACCGCTTCGAGCCTCCGAAGAACTCCATCGACGAGTGCAAGGACCGCGACTTCACGTACGCGGCCCCGCTCTTCGTCACCGCCGAGTTCACCAACAACGAGACCGGCGAGATCAAGTCCCAGACGGTCTTCATGGGCGACTTCCCGCTCATGACCAACAAGGGCACCTTCGTCATCAACGGCACCGAGCGTGTCGTCGTGTCGCAGCTGGTCCGCTCGCCGGGTGTCTACTTCGACTCCTCCATCGACAAGACGTCCGACAAGGACATCTTCTCCACCAAGGTCATCCCTTCCCGGGGTGCCTGGCTGGAGATGGAGATCGACAAGCGCGACATGGTCGGTGTCCGCATCGACCGCAAGCGCAAGCAGTCCGTCACCGTTCTCCTGAAGGCTCTCGGCTGGACCACCGAGCAGATCCTCGAGGAGTTCGGCGAGTACGAATCCATGCGCGCCACCCTGGAGAAGGACCACACCCAGGGCCAGGACGACGCGCTGCTCGACATCTACCGCAAGCTGCGTCCGGGCGAACCGCCCACCCGCGAGGCCGCGCAGACGCTTCTGGAGAACCTCTACTTCAACCCGAAGCGCTACGACCTCGCCAAGGTCGGCCGGTACAAGGTCAACAAGAAGCTGGCCGGAACCGCGCCGCTGGACGCCGGGATCCTGACCGTCGAGGACATCATCTCGTCGATCAAGTACCTGGTGAAGCTGCACGCCGGTGAGACCGAGACCGTTGGTGACAACGGCACGACGATCGTCGTCGAGACCGACGACATCGACCACTTCGGCAACCGTCGTCTGCGCAACGTCGGCGAGCTCATCCAGAACCAGGTCCGCACGGGTCTGGCTCGTATGGAGCGCGTCGTCCGCGAGCGCATGACGACTCAGGACGTCGAGGCGATCACGCCGCAGACCCTGATCAACATCCGGCCGGTCGTCGCCTCCATCAAGGAGTTCTTCGGCACCAGCCAGCTGTCGCAGTTCATGGACCAGAACAACCCGCTGTCGGGTCTCACCCACAAGCGCCGCCTGTCGGCGCTCGGTCCGGGTGGTCTCTCCCGTGAGCGGGCCGGCTTCGAGGTCCGTGACGTGCACCCGTCGCACTACGGCCGCATGTGCCCGATCGAGACCCCCGAAGGCCCGAACATCGGCCTGATCGGCTCGCTCGCCTCCTACGGCCGGGTCAACGCGTTCGGTTTCGTCGAGACCCCGTACCGCAAGGTCACCGGTGGCGTCGTCACCGACGAGGTCGACTACCTGACGGCCGACGAAGAGGACCGATTCGTCATCGCGCAGGCCAACGCGCCGCTGTCGGACGAGTTCCGCTTCGAGGAGTCCCGCGTCCTGGTCCGCCGTCGTGGCGGAGAGGTCGACTACGTCCCCGGTGACGACGTCGACTACATGGACGTCTCCCCGCGCCAGATGGTGTCGGTCGCGACCGCCATGATCCCGTTCCTGGAGCACGACGACGCCAACCGTGCCCTCATGGGCGCGAACATGATGCGTCAGGCCGTTCCGCTCATCAAGTCCGAGGCGCCGCTGGTCGGCACCGGCATGGAGTACCGCTGCGCGGTCGACGCCGGTGACGTCCTGAAGTCGGAGAAGGACGGTGTGGTCCAGGAGGTCTCCGCGGACTACATCACCACCGCCAACGACGACGGCACGTACACCACGTACCGCCTGCACAAGTTCTCCCGGTCGAACCAGGGCACCTCCGTCAACCAGAAGGTTGTCGTGGACGAGGGCGCCCGCGTGATCGAGGGCCAGGTCCTGGCCGACGGTCCCGCGACCGAACACGGCGAGATGGCGCTCGGCAAGAACCTGCTCGTGGCGTTCATGCCGTGGGAGGGTCACAACTACGAGGACGCGATCATCCTGTCGCAGCGCCTCGTGCAGGACGACGTCCTCTCCTCGATCCACATCGAGGAGCACGAGGTCGACGCCCGTGACACCAAGCTCGGCCCCGAGGAGATCACCCGGGACATCCCGAACGTCTCCGAAGAGGTCCTCGCCGACCTCGACGAGCGCGGCATCATCCGTATCGGTGCCGAGGTCGTCGCCGGCGACATCCTCGTCGGCAAGGTCACGCCCAAGGGCGAGACCGAGCTGACGCCGGAGGAGCGCCTGCTGCGCGCGATCTTCGGTGAGAAGGCCCGTGAGGTCCGCGACACCTCCCTGAAGGTCCCGCACGGCGAGATCGGCAAGGTCATCGGTGTCCGCGTCTTCGACCGTGAAGAGGGCGACGAGCTGCCGCCGGGCGTGAACCAGCTGGTTCGTGTCTACGTGGCGCAGAAGCGCAAGATCACGGACGGTGACAAGCTCGCCGGCCGTCACGGCAACAAGGGTGTCATCTCGAAGATCCTGCCGATCGAGGACATGCCGTTCCTGGAGGACGGCACCCCGGTCGACATCATCCTCAACCCGCTGGGTGTCCCGTCCCGAATGAACCCGGGACAGGTCCTGGAGATCCACCTCGGCTGGCTCGCCAGCCGCGGCTGGGACGTCTCCGGACTCGAGGAGGAGTGGGCGCAGCGCCTGCAGGCCATCGGTGCCGACCAGGTTCCGCCGCGCACGAACGTCGCCACCCCCGTCTTCGACGGTGCGCGTGAGGACGAGCTCGCGGGTCTCTTCGAGCACACCCTGCCCAACCGCGACGGTGACCGTCTGGTCCTCCCGTCCGGCAAGGCGAGGCTGTTCGACGGCCGCTCGGGTGAGCCGTTCCCGGACCCGATCTCGATCGGCTACATGTACATCCTCAAGCTCCACCACCTGGTCGACGACAAGCTGCACGCCCGGTCGACCGGTCCGTACTCGATGATCACCCAGCAGCCGCTGGGTGGTAAGGCTCAGTTCGGTGGTCAGCGCTTCGGTGAGATGGAGGTGTGGGCGCTGGAGGCGTACGGCGCCGCTTACGCCCTCCAGGAGCTCCTGACGATCAAGTCCGACGACGTCACCGGCCGCGTGAAGGTCTACGAGGCCATCGTCAAGGGCGAGAACATCCCTGAGCCCGGCATCCCCGAGTCCTTCAAGGTGCTCATCAAGGAGATGCAGTCCCTCTGCCTCAACGTGGAAGTGCTGTCCAGCGACGGCATGTCCATCGAAATGCGTGACACCGACGAGGACGTCTTCCGCGCGGCGGAGGAGCTCGGCATCGACCTGTCCCGGCGCGAGCCGAGCAGCGTCGAAGAGGTCTGACGGGAGTCCGGCCGGGCCTTGACCGCCTGTGGAAAAGGTGATCAAGGCCCGCCGGCCCCAGGACCCCCGTATCAGACCCCTAAGACTTACAACCCTGAGAGGGATTGACGCATAGTGCTCGACGTCAACTTCTTCGATGAGCTCCGGATCGGTCTGGCCACCGCTGACGACATCCGTCAGTGGAGCCACGGCGAGGTCAAGAAGCCTGAGACCATCAACTACCGCACCCTCAAGCCCGAGAAGGACGGACTCTTCTGCGAGAAGATCTTCGGTCCGACCCGGGACTGGGAGTGCTACTGCGGCAAGTACAAGCGCGTCCGCTTCAAGGGCATCATCTGTGAGCGCTGTGGCGTCGAGGTCACACGCGCCAAGGTGCGCCGTGAGCGGATGGGCCACATCGAGCTTGCCGCTCCCGTCACCCACATCTGGTACTTCAAGGGCGTTCCGTCGCGGCTGGGCTACCTGCTCGACCTCGCCCCGAAGGACCTCGAGAAGGTCATCTACTTCGCCGCGTACATGATCACGTACGTCGACGACGAGCGTCGTACGCGTGACCTGCCCTCGCTGGAGGCGCACGTCTCCGTCGAGCGTCAGCAGGTCGAGAACCGTCGCGACTCCGACCTCGAGGCCCGCGCCAAGAAGCTCGAGACCGACCTGGCCGAGCTCGAGGCCGAGGGTGCCAAGGCCGACGTGCGCCGCAAGGTGCGCGAGGGTGCCGAGCGTGAGATGAAGCAGCTGCGCGACCGTGCGCAGCGCGAGATCGACCGTCTCGACGAGGTGTGGACCCGTTTCAAGAACCTCAAGGTCCAGGACCTGGAGGGCGACGAGCTCCTCTACCGCGAGCTGCGTGACCGCTTCGGCACGTACTTCGACGGTTCGATGGGTGCCGCGGCGCTGCAGAAGCGCCTCGAGTCCTTCGACCTGGACGAGGAGGCCGAGCGCCTCCGCGAGATCATCCGCACCGGCAAGGGCCAGAAGAAGACCCGTGCGCTCAAGCGCCTCAAGGTCGTCTCCGCGTTCCTGCAGACCAGCAACAGCCCCAAGGGCATGGTGCTCGACTGCGTGCCGGTCATCCCGCCGGACCTTCGCCCGATGGTGCAGCTGGACGGTGGCCGCTTCGCGACCTCCGACCTGAACGACCTGTACCGCCGTGTGATCAACCGCAACAACCGCCTGAAGCGCCTTCTCGACCTCGGTGCCCCCGAGATCATCGTGAACAACGAGAAGCGCATGCTCCAGGAGGCCGTCGACGCGCTCTTCGACAACGGCCGTCGTGGCCGCCCGGTGACGGGCCCCGGCAACCGTCCGCTGAAGTCGCTGTCCGACATGCTCAAGGGCAAGCAGGGTCGATTCCGTCAGAACCTGCTCGGCAAGCGTGTGGACTACTCCGCGCGTTCCGTGATCGTCGTCGGTCCGCAGCTGAAGCTGCACCAGTGTGGTCTGCCCAAGGCCATGGCGCTGGAGCTCTTCAAGCCGTTCGTGATGAAGCGCCTGGTCGACCTGAACCACGCGCAGAACATCAAGAGCGCCAAGCGGATGGTCGAGCGCGGCCGCACGGTCGTGTACGACGTCCTGGAAGAGGTCATCGCCGAGCACCCGGTTCTGCTGAACCGTGCGCCGACGCTGCACCGCCTCGGCATCCAGGCCTTCGAGCCGCAGCTGGTCGAGGGCAAGGCCATCCAGATCCACCCGCTCGTCTGCACCGCGTTCAACGCGGACTTCGACGGTGACCAGATGGCCGTGCACCTGCCGCTCTCCGCGGAGGCGCAGGCCGAGGCCCGCATCCTGATGCTGTCCTCGAACAACATCCTCAAGCCGGCCGACGGCCGCCCGGTCACGATGCCGACCCAGGACATGGTCCTCGGTCTGTTCTTCCTGACCACCGACGGCGACCTGCGGAACGTGAAGGGCGAGGACCGCGCCTTCGCTTCCGTGGCCGAGGCGATCATGGCGTTCGACGCCGGCGAGCTCTCGCTGCAGTCGCGCGTGGACATCCGCTTCCCGGTGGGCACCATCCCGCCGCGCGGCTGGACCCCGCCGGCCCGCGAGGAGGGCGAGCCGGAGTGGCAGCAGGGTGACACCTTCCGCCTGCGGACGACCCTGGGCCGCGCGCTCTTCAACGAGCTGCTGCCCGAGGACTACCCGTTCGTCGACTACGAGATCGGCAAGAAGCAGCTCTCGGAGATCGTCAACGACCTCGCCGAGCGCTACCCCAAGGTCATCGTGGCGGCGACGCTCGACAACCTGAAGGCGGCCGGCTTCTTCTGGGCGACCCGTTCCGGTGTCACCGTGGCCATCTCCGACATCGTCGTTCCCGACGCGAAGCGCGCGATCGTCAAGGGCTACGAGGACCAGGACGAGAAGGTCCAGAAGCAGTACGAGCGTGGTCTGATCACCAAGGAAGAGCGCACGCAGGAGCTCATCGCGATCTGGACCAAGGCGACCAACGAGGTTGCCGAGGCGATGAACGCGAACTTCCCGAAGACCAACCCGGTTTCGATGATGGTGAACTCGGGCGCACGAGGCAACATGATGCAGATGCGTCAGATCGCCGGTATGCGTGGTCTGGTGTCCAACGCCAAGAACGAGACGATCCCGCGCCCCATCAAGGCCTCCTTCCGTGAAGGCCTGTCGGTGCTCGAGTACTTCATCTCGACCCACGGTGCCCGTAAGGGTCTGGCGGACACCGCTCTGCGTACCGCCGACTCGGGTTACCTCACCCGTCGTCTCGTGGACGTCTCGCAGGACGTCATCATCCGCGAGGAGGACTGCGGCACCGACCGTGGCCTCAAGCTGGCGATCGCCGAGCGCGGCGCGGACGGTGTGCTGCGCAAGACGGAGAACGTCGAGACCAGCGTGTACGCACGTGCGCTGGCCGAGGACATCACCGTCGACGGCAAGGTGCTGGCCCCGGCCAACACCGACCTCGGCGACGTCCTCATCGACGAGCTCGTCAAGCACGGCATCGAGGAGGTCAAGACCCGCTCGGTCCTGACCTGCGAGTCCGCCGTCGGCACCTGTGCCATGTGCTACGGCCGTTCGCTGGCCACCGGCAAGCTGGTCGACATCGGTGAGGCGGTCGGCATCATCGCCGCCCAGTCCATCGGTGAGCCCGGTACCCAGCTGACGATGCGTACCTTCCACACCGGTGGTGTGGCCGGTGACGACATCACCCAGGGTCTGCCCCGTGTCGTCGAGCTCTTCGAGGCTCGTACGCCGAAGGGTGTCGCCCCGATCTCCGAGGCCTCCGGCCGCGTGCGGATCGAGGAGACCGAGAAGACCAAGAAGCTCGTCGTCACCCCGGACGACGGCAGCGACGAGACGGCGTTCCCGATCTCGAAGCGTGCCCGTCTCCTGGTGTCGGAGGGCGAGCACGTCGAGGTGGGCCAGAAGCTCACCGTGGGTGCCACCAACCCGCACGACGTGCTGCGCATCCTGGGTCAGCGTGCCGTCCAGGTCCACCTGGTCGGAGAGGTCCAGAAGGTCTACAACTCGCAGGGTGTGTCGATCCACGACAAGCACATCGAGATCATCATCCGGCAGATGCTGCGCCGTGTGACGATCATCGAGTCGGGCGACGCGGAGCTGCTGCCCGGCGAGCTGGTCGAGCGGTCGAAGTTCGAGACCGAGAACCGTCGTGTGGTCCAGGAAGGCGGCCACCCGGCCTCCGGCCGTCCGCAGCTGATGGGTATCACCAAGGCCTCGCTGGCGACCGAGTCGTGGCTGTCGGCGGCGTCCTTCCAGGAGACGACCAGGGTTCTGACGGACGCGGCGATCAACGCCAAGTCCGACTCCCTGATCGGCCTCAAGGAGAACGTCATCATCGGTAAGCTCATCCCGGCCGGTACGGGTCTGTCCCGCTACCGCAACATCCGGGTCGAGCCGACCGAAGAGGCCAAGGCCGCGATGTACTCGGCCGTCGGCTACGACGACATCGACTACTCGCCGTTCGGCACCGGCTCCGGCCAGGCCGTCCCGCTGGAGGACTACGACTACGGTCCGTACAACCAGTAAGCGGTAGGCAGTAGGCAGTAGTACGGAGGGCGGTCATCCCCGGTGGGGGTGGCCGCCCTCCGGCATGCGTCGTCCTTGGAGGCGTTCCGCGGCGCCAGGAGGGCTCTCGACCTCCGTGGCCGCCGTGGGTGCCGAGGATGCCGTGGGAGCCGGTCCAGCGTCGTCGTACGGCCTTGCCGGTGAGCGGGGCTCAGGTGCCGGCCCCCGACGCGTGGTGACCGTTCGGCGGCTGTCGGTCAGCATCGCGCGGGGTGTTCACGCACAGCGCAACCGACCTGCCCGTTCCGGGCCTCCGCGAGGCTGCGGGAGGGGCTGGGAACGCCCAGAATGGATGGGGAGAAGTCCGGCGTGTCGGGCACCACGGCATTTGTTTTGACCGAAGTCCATGAGGTAGGTACCCTCAGACCTTGTGCCTGGGGTGTGCCCTGGCTCTGGTGCGTGCCTTCAAACCGCAACGAGAGCCGTAAGCGGCCGCCGCAATCTGCGCCCTTTTCGCTTCACGGCGAAAGTCTGCAGTGTTCGACACACCCGACCGCGTGGGTCGGCGATGTTCCAGGTTAGCTTCACCATTCGGCACACAGAAACCGGAGAAGTAGTGCCTACGATCCAGCAGCTGGTCCGGAAGGGCCGGCAGGACAAGGTCGAGAAGAACAAGACGCCCGCACTCGAGGGTTCGCCCCAGCGTCGCGGCGTCTGCACGCGTGTGTTCACGACCACCCCGAAGAAGCCGAACTCGGCCCTGCGTAAGGTCGCGCGTGTGCGTCTGACCAGCGGGATCGAAGTCACCGCTTACATTCCGGGTGAGGGACACAACCTGCAGGAGCACTCGATCGTGCTCGTGCGCGGCGGCCGTGTGAAGGACCTGCCGGGTGTTCGCTACAAGATCATCCGAGGTTCGCTTGACACCCAGGGTGTCAAGAATCGCAAGCAGGCTCGCAGCCGCTACGGCGCCAAGAAGGAGAAGTAGAAAATGCCTCGTAAGGGCCCCGCCCCGAAGCGCCCGGTCATCATCGACCCGGTCTACGGTTCCCCTCTGGTGACCTCCCTCATCAACAAGGTTCTGATGAACGGCAAGCGCTCCACCGCTGAGCGCATCGTTTACGGCGCCATGGAGGGTCTGCGTGAGAAGACGGGCAACGACCCGGTCATCACGCTGAAGCGCGCGCTTGAGAACATCAAGCCGACCCTCGAAGTCAAGTCCCGCCGCGTCGGCGGTGCGACGTACCAGGTGCCGATCGAGGTCAAGCCCGGTCGCGCCAGCACGCTCGCGCTGCGCTGGCTCGTCGGTTACTCCCGCGCCCGTCGCGAGAAGACCATGACCGAGCGTCTGCTCAACGAACTTCTCGACGCCTCCAACGGCCTTGGTGCCGCTGTGAAGAAGCGCGAGGACACCCACAAGATGGCCGAGTCCAACAAGGCCTTCGCGCACTACCGCTGGTAGTCGCTACCCACATCGAGACCGAGAGAAGACCGAAGCCTTATGGCTACCACTTCACTTGACCTGGCCAAGGTCCGCAACATCGGGATCATGGCGCATATCGACGCGGGTAAGACGACCACCACCGAGCGGATCCTCTTCTACACCGGCGTCAGCTACAAGATCGGTGAGGTCCACGACGGCGCTGCCACCATGGACTGGATGGAGCAGGAGCAGGAGCGTGGCATCACGATCACCTCTGCTGCCACCACCTGTCACTGGCCGCTCGAGGACGACGACTACACGATCAACATCATCGACACCCCCGGGCACGTCGACTTCACGGTCGAGGTGGAGCGTTCGCTCCGCGTCCTCGACGGTGCCGTCACGGTGTTCGACGGTGTCGCCGGTGTCGAGCCGCAGTCCGAGACGGTGTGGCGTCAGGCCGACCGTTACGGCGTGCCGCGCATCTGCTTCGTGAACAAGCTGGACCGTACCGGCGCCGAGTTCCACCGCTGCGTGGACATGATCAAGGACCGCCTCGGCGCTGTCCCGATCATCATGCAGCTCCCCATCGGTGCCGAGATGGACTTCCAGGGCGTTGTGGACCTGGTCCGCATGAAGGCGCTCGTGTGGTCCGCCGAGGCGGCCAAGGGCGAGATGTACGACGTCGTCGACATCCCGGCCACGCACGCCGAGGCCGCTGAGCTGTACCGCGGTCAGCTGATCGAGACCGTCGCGGAGCACGACGACGAGATCATGGAGCTGTTCCTGGAGGGCCAGGAGCCCACCGAGGAGCAGCTGTACGCCGCGATCCGTCGCGTCACCATCGCGTCCGGCAAGTCCGAGGGCGTCACGGTCACCCCCGTGTTCTGTGGCACCGCGTTCAAGAACAAGGGCGTTCAGCCCCTGCTCGACGCGGTCGTGCGCTACCTCCCGACTCCGCTTGACGTCGAGGCCATCGAAGGCCACGACGTGAAGGACCCGGAGCTCGTGATCAAGCGCAAGCCGTCGTTCGACGAGCCGCTCTCCGCGCTCGCGTTCAAGATCATGAGCGACCCGCACCTGGGCAAGCTCACCTTCGTCCGGGTGTACTCGGGCCGCCTGGAGACCGGCACTGCGGTGCTGAACTCCGTCAAGGGCAAGAAGGAGCGCATCGGCAAGATCTACCGCATGCACGCGAACAAGCGTGAGGAGATCGAGGCGGTGGGCGCCGGCGACATCGTCGCCGTGATGGGTCTGAAGCAGACCACGACCGGTGAGACGCTCTGCGATGACAAGAACCCGGTGATCCTGGAGTCCATGGACTTCCCGGCGCCGGTCATCCAGGTCGCCATCGAGCCCAAGTCCAAGGGTGACCAGGAGAAGCTGGGTGTCGCCATCCAGCGTCTCGCGGAGGAGGACCCCTCCTTCCACGTCCACTCGGACGAGGAGACCGGCCAGACCATCCTCGGCGGTATGGGCGAGCTGCACCTCGAGGTGCTGGTCGACCGTATGAAGCGTGAGTTCCGCGTCGAGGCCAACGTCGGCAAGCCGCAGGTCGCCTACCGCGAGACGATCCGCAAGACCGTCGAGCGTCACGACTACACCCACAAGAAGCAGACCGGTGGTACCGGTCAGTTCGCCAAGGTGCAGATCGCGATCGAGCCCATCACCGAGACCGACGGTCCGGCGTACGAGTTCGTGAACAAGGTCACCGGTGGCCGTATCCCGCGGGAGTACATCCCGTCGGTGGACGCCGGTGCGCAGGAGGCCATGCAGTTCGGCATCCTGGCCGGCTACGAGATGACGGGCGTCCGCGTCATTCTTCTCGACGGTGGCTACCACGAGGTCGACTCCTCCGAGCTCGCCTTCAAGATCGCCGGTTCGCAGGCGTTCAAGGAGGCCGCGCGCAAGGCCAGCCCCGTGCTGCTCGAGCCGATGATGGCCGTCGAGGTCACCACGCCCGAGGAGTCGATGGGTGATGTCATCGGCGACCTCAACTCCCGCCGTGGCCAGATCCAGGCCATGGAGGAGCGCAGCGGCGCTCGCGTCGTGAAGGGCCTCGTGCCCCTCTCGGAGATGTTCGGCTACGTCGGAGACCTCCGCAGCAAGACGTCGGGTCGCGCAAGCTACTCGATGCAGTTCGACTCCTACGCCGAGGTTCCCAGGAACGTCGCCGAGGAGATCATCGCGAAGGCCAAGGGCGAGTAACACACCCCGTTTACACGCTTTAGGCTTGACACCGACCGCCGGGGCTGACCCGGGAGGGAAAACCCCGGCGGGCGGCATCCCAGCAAAGATCACCTGGCGCCGATGAGTAAGGCGTACCAGAACCACTCCGCAGGAGGACCCCAGTGGCGAAGGCAAAGTTCGAGCGGACTAAGCCGCACGTCAACATCGGCACCATCGGTCACATCGACCACGGTAAGACGACCCTCACGGCCGCCATTACCAAGGTGCTGCACGACGCGTTTCCGAACCTGAACGAGGCCTCGGCCTTCGATCAGATCGACAAGGCTCCCGAGGAGCGCCAGCGCGGTATCACGATCTCGATCGCGCACGTCGAGTACCAGACGGAGGGCCGTCACTACGCCCACGTCGACTGCCCCGGTCACGCGGACTACATCAAGAACATGATCACGGGTGCGGCGCAGATGGACGGCGCCATCCTCGTCGTCGCCGCGACCGACGGCCCGATGCCGCAGACCAAGGAGCACGTGCTCCTGGCCCGCCAGGTCGGCGTTCCGTACATCGTCGTCGCCCTGAACAAGGCCGACATGGTGGACGACGAGGAGATCCTGGAGCTCGTCGAGCTCGAGGTTCGTGAGCTCCTCTCCGAGTACGAGTTCCCGGGCGACGACCTTCCGGTCGTCAAGGTCTCGGCGCTCAAGGCGCTCGAGGGCGACAAGGAGTGGGGCCAGTCGGTCCTGGACCTCATGGCCGCCGTCGACGAGGCGATCCCGACCCCCGAGCGTGACGTCGACAAGCCGTTCCTCATGCCCGTCGAGGACGTCTTCACGATCACCGGTCGCGGTACGGTCGTCACCGGCCGTATCGAGCGTGGTGTCCTGAAGGTCAACGAGACCGTTGACATCATCGGCATCAAGCAGGAGAAGACCACCACCACGGTCACCGGCATCGAGATGTTCCGCAAGCTGCTCGACGAGGGCCAGGCCGGTGAGAACGTCGGTCTGCTCCTCCGTGGCATCAAGCGCGAGGACGTCGAGCGCGGCCAGGTCATCATCAAGCCCGGTTCGGTCACGCCGCACACCGAGTTCGAGGCCCAGGCCTACATCCTGTCGAAGGACGAGGGTGGCCGTCACACCCCCTTCTTCAACAACTACCGTCCGCAGTTCTACTTCCGCACCACGGACGTGACCGGCGTCGTGACCCTCCCCGAGGGCACCGAGATGGTCATGCCGGGCGACAACACTGAGATGAAGGTCGAACTCATCCAGCCCGTCGCCATGGAAGAGGGCCTGAAGTTCGCCATCCGTGAGGGTGGCCGGACCGTGGGCGCCGGCCAGGTCACCAAGATCAACAAGTAATTGTTGACCGTATGACCTGGTAGCTCCTCAACGAGCTCCAGAGAGGGCCCGTACGACTTCGGTCGTACGGGCCCTCTCGCTGTTCCTGGCCGTGTCGCCGCCCGCGCGGCCGGCACCGCCACCGCTCTCACCAGCGGACGGGCAGGCTCCGCGGTCCGCGGACCATGGTGCGGCGGCGGAACGGCACCTGGTCGACGTGCACGGCGAGACGCAGCCCGGGGAGCCGGTCCAGCAGGGTGTCGACCAGCAGTTCGGTCTGCGTCCGGGCGAGGGCGGCACCCGTGCAGTGGTGCGGTCCGCTGCCGAACGCGAGGTGCGCGCCGGCGTCCCGGCCGACGTCGATCCGGTCCGGGTCGGGGAAGACGTCCGGGTCGCGGTTGGCGGCGAGGTAGGAGACGTAGACCGGTTCACCGGCGGAGATCCGGACACCGTGCACGTCGACGTCCTCCAGCGCGATACGGGCGAGGCCCACGGACGCGCGGTGCGGGATGTGGCGCAGCAGCTCGTCGACGGCGGCGGTACGGGCGTCGGGCTGCCCGCGGAGCCGTTCGTACAACGCGGTGTCCGTCAGCATGAGGAACAGCATCTGCCCGCACGTGTGGGTGACGGCGTCGCCCCCGGTCTGGAGCGGTCCCGCGATCCCGACCGCCTCGGCCTCGCTGATGTCCCCGCGTCCGACGGCGGCGCCGAGCACGGAGAGAACGTCCGCGTCCGTGCTGCCGTGCCGTTCGCGGACCGCGGCACCGATCCACTCGTACAAGGCGGACAGGGCTTCCTTGGCACGCTTCGTGCTGTCGGCACACCCCTCGGTCGCGTTGATCTGCCGGACCCAGGCGTGCACCTGACGTCGCTCGCCCGACGGCACACCCATGACCTCGCAGGCGACGGCGACGGGGAAGGGCTGGAGGACGCGTTCGACGAGGTCGGCGGGGGGACCGTCGTGCAGCAGCGCGTCCACCAGCTCGTCGAGCATCTGCTGCGCGTGCGGCCGCAGACGGTGCACGGCGTCGGCGGAGAACACACGCTCGACGGTGCGGCGCAGCCGGTCGTGTTCGGCGCCGTCGGCGAAGGCGAGGGAACCCGGATCGGGTTCGAGGTGCGGCGCGGGCCGGGTGATCGGCTGTTCGACGGCCGCGGCCCGGCTGAACCGGGGGTCGCTCGCGATCATCCGTACGTCGTCGTACCGGGTGGCCAGCCAGGCCCAGCCCTCTCCGTGCGGCAGCCGGATCCGGGCCAGGGGCCCGTCCTGCATCAGCTCCGCCAGCACGGGATCGAAGTCGCTCCCTTGCACGTCGCCCGCGGTCCAGTCCCGCACGGGAGGAAGGTTCTGCCCGGTCAGCAGGGTGGTCTGTTCAGCCATGGTTCCACTGTCCGGGCGCGGGGGTGGGGTGTCGCGGGGGAGTGGGCCAGGTGGCGGGTGGGGTCAGGACGACGGGTCGGTGGCGGTGCTGTCCGTGGGGGTGTCTCCGTAGCGGGGGAGCCCGACCGTGGAGATGGTCCAGTTGGCGATCGTGACGTCCTCGCCGTACAGGAAGTCCTTGCGGGTGGCGTAGCGGGGGTCGGGTGGATGTCGGAGAGTACGGCGCCGGTGGCGGTGCGGGGGTCGAAGATCGCGTAGATCGGGATGCCGAGGCACGGGTAGTCGCGTGTCTTGCCGACCCAGTCGTTCTCAGGGTTGGAGCGGGACACCACTTCGATGGCGGCGATCAGCGTCCGTCCGTCGATGGAACCCGGGACGTCCATGTCGGCCATCGCGATGACCATGACGTCGGGATGCCGCATGATGCCCTCGGATTCGGCTTCCACGTCCGGAGTGCCCGTGTGGGCCACGAGCTCCTCCGGCATGACCTTCTCCAGGCGCCTTCGGAGGTGCAAGGTGGTCAGTTCATGTGGGCCGACGGGCGCCATCATGTCGTGGACGATCCCTTCCTTGGTGATCTCGAACTTGCCCGGAAGCGTGTCGTCCATCGATTCCAGGAATTCGCGCATCGCCCGGTAGAGGTGGTGGGCGTCTCGCCGCGCGTTGTCAGGGACGATGCTCATGGCGTGCGCTCCTCGTCTCTGCCCGGGGGCAAGGGTCGTCACGTTCATGCTAGGCGGCTCCCTCGAGCCGGGGTCGGTGTCGGCAGGCGCGGCAGTGGCCCGGTTCCGGGGCGCGGAAGGCGCGGTCGCAGCCGTCGCAGTTCTGGAGGGGGTCCCGGTGCGGGGGCGGGAGCGTTGCGGGGAGCGGGGGCGGCAGCAGCTCGGTCAGGCGGTGGGCGAGCAGGGCGGCCGGGTGGCGGAGCGGCTCGGGGAGGTCCGCGGTCAGGGCCCGGCGTACGGCCTCGGGGGTGGGCCCGCGTTCCAGCCAGGCGGTGACGGCGGGCGCGAGACGGAGGACGTCGCGTTCGGCGAGGAGGAGTCGGGGGTCGTACCGGTGCAGGCCGGCGAGGAGGTCGGCCGCGGTGGGGTCGCCGTCCGGGCTGGGGGTCTGTGGGGTGGGGAGCGTCGGCTTGCGTCGGGCCTGCTCGGGGATTTCGCCGGATGCCGGGGGAGGGACGGCGGGGGCCGGGGGTGTCCCGACCGGAGGGGTGGGGCGCTCGAACGGTGAGTCGGCGCGGGCGGTGGGGGGCCCGACGGATGGCGCGACGCACGTGACGGGGCCGTCCGGGGCGCTCTGCGCGTGGGTGAGGATCGGGTCGCTTCGCAGGGGGCGGAGGGGGTCGACGCGTGCGCGCCCTGGATGCCGGAGGCCCGCGAGCGCGGCCCGGGCGCGCTGTACGGCGGATTCCCGAGGCTGGTTGTACGACACCGTGTGCGTGACCACCCGGCCGCTCGTGAGGCGTTCTCTCGTACGGGAGAGGTAGCCGTGCGCCTCCAACTCCCGTAAGGCGGCGGCGATCCGTGTCTAGCCCTCGGGGAAGCGTGCCGTGAGCGACTTGATGTCGACGCGGGCCCCGCTGGGCAGCGACTGGATGTGGGCCCCGAGGCCGATCGCGAGGAGTGACAGCTCGCGGTGCTGGGCGAGATGGTTGCCGATCACCGTGTAGCGGGTGGTGTGCCGGACGTTGATGTGGGTGACGCCCCGGGGAATCAGGGGCTGCGCGCACGAGGGCGCGCTAAGGTTTTGGGTATCCATCGGGAAGGTCTTGCTTCCTTGTTGGTGAGGCCCTCGATCGGGATGCCAGTCCCGGCCGGGGGCCGCTGTATGTCCGCGGTGCAGCGTCTGCCCTCACACCGTGGTGAGGCTGCGGTTGTGGTTCGCCGCGAGCATATGCCCCTCAACGTGCGCAGAATCCAGCTCAGTTGGCGATTGTCACCCTTGCGGGTGATCTGGCGGCCGACGGGGGCTGGTGGGGTTGGGAGGGGTTCTGTCCCCCGTACTTTCAGACTCTTTACGTCGCGAGCGACCGCGTCGCCGTTCTCCGAAACGTGAAGATCCGCGATCCGGTGAAGCAGGGTTCCGGTGCCCGCGGGGTGCCCGCTGGGTGCTCGCGTGGACTGTCCGGTCACTGTCCCGTTCTGTCCCGGCTGTCCCGGGTGCCGTGCGGGAACGGTGGGCGTTGGAGGTGGGTGGGTGTGAACAGCGACGGTACGGACGAGCCGGGGTGGGCCGTCAGCCCCGAGGACGAGATCGCCCCGGTGGTCGAGGCGGCGGGCCGCCAGGTCAGGCTGTGGCGCGAGGCCGCGGGGATGCGCGTCGTCGAGCTGGGCCAGGCGATCGGCTACGGGGAGGATCTGGTCCGCAAGGTGGAGCGGGGGGCCCGGATTCCCCGGGCGGAGTTCCTGGACAGGGCGGACGGGGTTCTGAACGCCGGTGGGCATATCGCGGCGTTCAAGGAGGACATGGAGAGGGCCCGCTACCCGAAGAAGGTGCGGGAGCTGGCCCAGTTGGAGGCCAGGGCGGTCGAGCAGTTGCTCTACAGCAACCACAACATCCATGGGCTGTTGCAGACGGAGGAGTATGCGCGGGCGTTGTTCGCGACCTGGCGACCCACCCTGTCGCAGGACGAGTTGGCACGGGCCGTGGCCGCGCGCCTGGCCAGGCGCGCGGTCTTCGACCGGTCACCGGCGCCGGAACTTAGCTTCGTACAGGAAGAGGTGACGCTGCGCCGTCCGGTCGGAGGCACAATGGTGCTTCGTCGTCAGCTCGAACACCTGCTGGGTGTAGCACAGTTGGCGCACGTGGAGCTTCAGGTGATGCCTACGTCTCGCGCCGATCACCCGGGCGCTGCGGGGCGGATCCAAGTGCTGAAGTTCGGGGACGGCACCGCGGTGGGCCGCACCGACGACGAGTTCAACGGTCGCCCGGTATCGGACCCGAGGCAGCTCCGCATTCTCGAACTGCGGTACGGCATCATCAGGGCTCAAGCACTCTCGCCAGGAGAGTCACTGGCCTTCATCGAGCAGGCGCTGGGAGAGACATGACCAGGGAGACCTCGTCCGGAGATGCTCGCGATCTGACCTGGTTCAAGAGCAGCTACAGCGACAGCAGCAACCCCAGTGACTGCGTCGAGGTGGCCACCGCTCGGACCGGGGTCCACGTCCGGGACTCCAAGCGGCCGGACGATGGCCGCCTCGCCCTGGGTCGGGCCACCTGGACGGCGTTCGTCACCTTCGCCGCACAGGGCTGAACCGTCCCCGCGCCGCTGCACATCCCACCCGAATGACGGAGCAGTGATGCACCCAGGCAGCGACGCCCGCCCCCTGTTCGCGGCCCTGGGCGCAGTCGTGGAGATCGGTGCGCTGAACCACACCGGTACCTGGAGGCCGGCCGAGGCATCGGTGGGGGACTTCCTGGCCCTCAGGCGCGATGAGGTGACGCGGGTCGTCGCCGGCACCCAGGCGGTCGGCCGGTTCGGCGACCCGGTCATGGCCGAGGCCCACGAACTGGGATACCTGCGCGACCATCCCGTCGACGTGCGGTCCCTGCTGCTCTGGTCGGCGGGAGTCACCTGGGCACCTCAGGGTTCGCAGCCGTCGGAGGACCTGGCCTATCTGGAAGACCCGCAGGTGGTGCGCCGCATGTGTCGCATGGGTGCGGATCTCCAACTAACCCATCTGCTGGATGCTTTGGTGGCTGTCGGGGTGGCGGCAGGTGCCGAGGTCGCGGAGGGGACGGATGAGATCGCCGAGATCCTCCGTATCGTCTGCGAACTCGTGGACGCCACGGGGCGCAACACTCCGGAGGGGGTGTTCCGCATGTGGCGGGTCGCGCAACTGCCCAGCCTCCTGAGCCCGAACGCGACCGCACCGGAGTGGGTCAAGGCGGGCCACCGTGCGTACGACGAGCAACTGGAACGGTTGCTGGCACCCGTGTGACGCCGGCGAGACAGGTTCACGAGGACGCCTGGGAAACGAACCCCTGTTCCCTGTAAGTTCGCTTGTGCATACGCAAGTTGTTGTTGGTGTTGCTGTCACGGGGGTTGCGGCATGGCGGGGAATCGGCCGGGTGACTGGCATGTGCTGGACTTGGAGAAGGATCCGACGCCGGGTGATCCGGATCGGGTGCGGCATCTGTCGAAGAACCTGCTCGACTTCGCCGATGACGTGGGGGATGCGCTTCGTCTGATCAAGGGGATGGCGGACGAGGACACGGTTCTGCAGTGGGCGGGTAAGTCGGCGAAGGCGTTTCAGGACGAGTTCGCCGGTGTGCCGAAGCAGTTGAAGAAGTTGAAGAAGTCGTACGAGATGGCGGGGGATGCCCTGGCCGCGTACTGGCCGAAGTTGGAGCGGGCGCAGGCGCTGGCGGACAAGGCGCTGGCGAAGGGCAGGGATGCACAGGCTGATCTCACGTCGGCGAAGTCGCGTCTGTCGTCGGCTGATTCGTGGGTGACGCGGGCCGGTAAGGAAGCGGACAAGTACAAGGACGATCCGACCGGCAGCAAGAGCGGCACCGAGAAGCCGGATGAGGCGAAGGTGCGGGCCGCCACCCGGGATGCGCAGCACGCGAAGTCGGCGCACGACAGTGCTCAGTCGGATGTGACGACGGCGGGCAATGCGCTGGACGCTGCGAAGAAGATGGCCGCGGATGCCCGGAAGATGCGGGAGGAGGCGGCGCGGGACGCGAAGTCGAAGATCGACGAGGCGTCGGATGCGGGGATCCACAACCGGAAGTGGTGGGAGGAGGTCGGGGACTGGTTCTCCGACAACTGGGACACCATCGTCGCGGTGTGCAAGGTCGTCGTCGCGGTGCTGGGGATCATCGCGATGATCATCGGGGGGCCGATTCTCGGCGCGATCGTGCTGATCGCCGCCCTGGTCGTCCTGGCGGACACCCTCAACAAGTATGCGAAGGGGCAGGCATCCCTATGGGATGTGGCCTTCGCTGCGCTGGACTGCATACCCGGCATGAAGGGCCTGACCACCCTCGGCGGCCTGGCCAAGGGCCTCAAGGGCGGCCTCGCCGCGATGAAGGGCCTCAAGGGCGGCCTGAAGGGGATGAGCCTGGCGGCGCGGGGGCTGGGCAAGGGGGCCCGCAGCATGCTTGCCGCCGGTGGCAAGGGGGCCTTCAACCGGCTGAAGAACGTCGTCAAGTTCAAGGGCAGCGACCCGGTGGACATGGCCACCGGCGCGATGTTCCTCCCGCAGACCGACATCGTCCTGCCGGGCAAGCTTCCCCTCACCTTCAGTCGCCGGGTCGCGTCCGACTATCGCTGCGGCTGGTGGTTCGGCCCCACCTGGGCCTCCACCGTGGATCAGCGGCTGGAGATCGATGCCGAAGGGGTCGTGTTCATCACGGAGGAGGGGTTGCTGCTCGCCTATCCTCACCCCGATTCACCCGCCGTACCCGTGCTGCCGGAGACCGGGCCGCAGTGGCCTCTCGCCCTCCTGGAAGACGGCGGATACACGGTGACCGATCCCGTGACCGGTCACACGCGCCGCTTCACCGCGGGCGCCGGAGGATCCGCCGGGCTCGCCCTGCTGGAACGGATATCCGACCGCAACGGCCACACGATCGACTTCGCCTACGACGAGAGCGGCACCCCGACCGATATCCGCCACTCGGGCGGCTATCACCTGAAGCTCGCCACCGAAGATGGACGCGTCACCGCGGTGACCCTGGCCGCCGCGTCGGATGACGGCTCGGATGTCGTTGTCAGGCGGTTCGGCTACACCGACGGCAGTCTCAGCGCCGTGGTCAACTCCTCGGGCCTCCCGCTCTCCTTCACCTACGACGAGCGGCTGCGTGTCAGCTCGTGGACCGACACCAACGGCAGCCGTTACGCGTATGCCTACGACGCGCGGGACCGCTGTGTCGCCGAGGGCGGCGAAGCGGGCCACATCACCATCACCCTCGAGTACGACGGAACCGATCCCCGCTGGCCCGGTCATCGCGTCACGACGCTCACATCCGCGGAGGGGGCTGTCAGTCGCTTCGTCGTCAACGAGTTCTCCCAGGTCGTCGCGGAGGTCGACGCCAATGGAGGAACGACAGGCACCGAGTACGACCGGAACCATCACGTCAGGTCCCGCACCGACGCGCTCGGCCACACCACCCGGTTCGATGTCGACGCGACGGGACGGCCTCTCTCCGTCACCGCTCCGGACGGTGCGGTGACCCGATGCACGTACAACAGCCTCGGGCGTCCGACGACCGTGCTTCTGCCTGATGGCTCCAGCCTGCTGAGCGATTACGACGAGCACGGCAACTGCACCGCCACCACCGACGAGACAGGCGCGACAACGCGCTACTCGTACGACCGGTCCGGCAGGCTGACAGCCATCACCGACCCGCTGGGAGCGACCACGCGGGTGCGCTGTACCGACGCCGGTCTGGTGGCGGAGCTGACCGATCCATCGGGGAGAAGCCGCGTCGCACACTACGATGCGTTCGGGCGGGTCCGTCTGACCACCGACCCTCTGGGCGCGCGTACGCAGCGCTGGTGGACCATCGAGGGTCTGCCCGCACGCGAGGTCGGGCCGGACGGGGCGGAGCAGTCGTGGGTGTACGACGGAGAGGGCAACTGCATCCGCCACACGGATGCCGGAGGCGGTGTCTCCACCTTCGAGTACACCCACTTCGATCTGCTGACCTCACGTACCGGGCCCGACGGTGCGCGCTACTCGTTCGAGCACGACACCTCCCTGCGGCTGACGAAGGTCGTCGACCCGGGGGGCCTGACGTGGGAGTACGCGTACGATCTGGCCGGCCGGTTGGTCGCGGAAACCGACTTTGACGGTCACCGTGTCACCTACCGACGTGATCCGTCGGGGCGCATGCTCGCCCGTACGAACCCGCTGGAACAGTCGGTCGTCTACGAGTACGACACCCTGGGTCGCCTCGCCTGCAAGGACGTGGAGGGCACGGTCACCAGGTACGCGTACGACAGCGCGGGCAGGGGCCTGCGGGCGGCGAACCCGGACTGCGAGATCGTGTGGGAGCGGGACGCGGCGGGGAGGGTCGTCGCCGAGACCGTCAACGGCCGTACGCTGTCGGTCGCTTACGACGCGGCGGGTCGGCGTACCGAACGGAGGACGCCCACCGGTGTCCTCGCCTCCTACGGCTACGACGCGACGGGCCGCACGACCTCATTGGTCACCTCCGGCCACACCCTCACCTTCACTCACGACGCGGCGGGCCGTGAGACGTCACGCCTCGTGGACGGCTTCCTCACCTACGCCCAGACCTGGGACACCGCAGGTCGGCCGAGTGAGAGGGCGGTGACGACGCCCCACGGGCCCGTTCAGCACCGCTCGTACGACTTCCGGCCGGACGACGCACTCATCGGCGTGGACGACTCGTGGTACGGCCGGATCGGTCTCGATGTGGACCCCGCCGGCCGCGTGACGCGGGTTCAGGCTCGCGACTGGACGGAGAGCTACTCCTATGACCAGCGGGGAAACCAGGACCGTGGCTCCTGGCCCGTAGGGAGGGCGGGCCAGGAGGTACAGGGAGAGCGTGAGGTCGAGGGTAATCGCCTCACACACGCGGGTTCCGTGCGGTACGAGTACGACGGGGCCGGGCGCATCGTGGAGCGCCGCAAGACCCGTCTGTCGCGCAAGCCGGACGTCTGGCGGTACGAATGGGATGCCGAGGACCGACTGACCTCGGTGACCACCCCGGACGGGACGGTGTGGCGCTACAGCTACGACCCGCTCGGCCGCCGCACGGCCAAGCAGCGCATGGCCGCCGACGGCGTGACGGTTGTGGAGCAGACCCACTTCACCTGGGACGGCCCCACCGTCACGGAACAGACGAGCGTCGGCCCCGATCTGCCGCATCCGGTGACACTGACCTGGGACCACGACGGACTGCTCCCACTGGCTCAGACCGAACGTCTCACCGACCGGGCCACACAGGAGGAGATCGACTCCCGCTTCTTCGCGATCGTCACCGACTTGGTCGGCTCGCCCACCGAACTCATCGACGGAACTGGACATGTCGCCTGGCGTGCACGCAGGACGCTGTGGGGTGTCACCACTTGGAAGGCCGACAGCACCGCTTACACCCCACTGCGGTTCCCAGGGCAGTACCACGATGTGGAATCCGGGCTCCATTACAATTTCCACCGCTATTACGACCCCGAGACGGCGCGGTATTCCTCTCTCGATCCGCTCGGCCTGGAGCCGGCTTCGAACCCCTATGGGTATGTCACGAACCCGCTCGGAGTGATCGACCCTCTTGGTCTTTCTCCGTACAAGATTCTGTACCATGGGTCGATGGACTGGCAGGGTTCCAAGTTCGCCCTGAACATCTCTGAGGAAGCCAAGCGGGCAGGTACCCCGAATGCGGGCGTGTACCTTTCGGACGACTTCGCCCGGGTCGCGGGATCCTACGGTCGGGGCGGGCACATCGTGCGAGTCAAGGTACCGAAGGAGTTCGCGGATTCGGTCTTCCAGATGGGTGGCCCGAAGTTCAACCAGCCAGAATTCTTTGTCGATACCCTCGAGGGGGTGCAGATATTGAACGACGGAATCACGGACGTCCTGCCCACTATGGAGGCCACCGTGAAGCACTTCGGCGGGCTTTTCTGATGGATTGAGGATCTTTGGTATGACGGAAGAACATGCACCCATCTCGGAGACGGGGCTCGGCTACGACGTGTTCGCGCCTCTCTGGGGGATCCTGGAGTTGGGTGCGGTATCAGACTCGGTCGGCGGGGGACTCGGGGATGTTTCACTCGGCGGCTTCGTGGCAGCTCGTCGGAACGACCTCGAGCGTCTGCTGGCGACCGTCCGGGACATCGGTGAGTTCTCGTCCGACACCATGGCCATCTTCGAGTCGCAGGGTGGATGGAACGACGGCCGTGAAGTGACTGCCGAGTATTTGATGATGTACTCCGGGTGCATTGAGCAATATCCTCCGGACCTGGACGACCCGATTGTCCTGCGGCGAATGGTGCGCATGGGCAGCGACCTTCAATTGGTCATTTTCGTGGACGCCCTCGTGGGAACATCCACCGTGCGGGGACCCGGTCCTGAATTCTCCGTGCCGCTTGTCGTCGATGCCGTGCGACGGGCGGGAGACTTTCTGGGGCTCCGTGGCGAGCGAGTGGTGTCCGACACTTTTCGTATGTGGCGCGTCAAATATCTGCCGGACATCCTGCGACCGGACTCGAACGCGCCGGACGCGGTCAAGGGAAATCTGCGGGCGCAAGCGCACGCGCTGGAGCGTTTTATCGACGCGGACGGGTGATCACGGCGCGCGGGGTCCCGTTCTCTTCAGTCGCGGATCGGTTCGTGTCCTGGAAGCACGTGGTGCGGCGGAGGGGCCCGGTAGGTCGAGCGGCGGCTTCTGTCCCGTCAGCGCCGATGAGAACGACCTCGACTCCCTTAATTCGCAATGCAGTTGAGATGGGCAAGCAGCTTGCGGAGGCGAGGGCGCCGAATCGGTAACTGGCGAGCTTGGACGAGTGCGTCCGACGAAGGCGGGGCTTGGGGCGGAATTCGGAGAGTGGTGGAAGCGTCGGCCCTCGCGTGCTCCGTGTGCCTGACTGTCGATGCGTTGGAGGATCACTGTGGTGACTGGCCATGACTGGGACACCGGGGAGGGACTGATCCGGGTCGATGACCCCGCTGAGGTGGACGCTGCCTTCGAGCGGGGCAACGGGCATCTCGGGACCGCGGTGATCGGGCTCGCCTTCAACTGTTCCCTGGAGGAAGCCTCGCCGCGGATCGTCAGGGCGACGCGGTTGTCGGACATCGACCAGCGCGTGTTCGCGTTCACCGCGGCCGGCGTCGCGGCCCGGCTCAACGGGGCGTTGACACCGGAGCTGTACGCCGCACTGCGTGCGCAAGGCCCCGGCCGCCTGAGTATCGCCGTGCACGCGATCGACGACACACTCGACTACGTGCCGTTCCGGGATCTGCCGCTGTGGCTCAAGTGGTGGAAGGTCGAGTCGAGGGTCCGGGACAAGCTGGAGACCTGGCGGCTGGAGCTCGTGTACGCGGTCGGTGATGTCTGGAAGGCCCTGCGCAGGAAGAGCTGATTGAAGTCTGGGGGCGAGTGATGAGCACGTTCAAGGCTCGGAGCACACCGGAGAGCAGGCGTCGTGGCATACGAATTGTTCCGCTCCACGCCGGAAACCAGTGCCGCGTGGGCCGAGTTGCCCGCCGCGGTCATGGCCGCCGTCGCCCGGTGTGACGCGGAGCGCCTCGAGGTGGAGCGCTCCCGGGTCGCCCAGGAGCTGCGGGACAGCATCACGGCCCCCGTCTATTCGGTCGCGGAGCGGTTCGCGTCCTGGGAGCGTATGGTGCGCCGGATGGAGCCGGGGTGGGCGAGCGACGACTTCTATCCCATCAGCGCCTACGAGAACGACCTCGACTCCCGTGACTCGCTCGGCCAGTTGATGAACGGACAGCTCGCGGAGGCGCGGGAGAGTGCGGTGGGTCGGTTGCTGTCGCAGTTGGACGAGCGCTTCATGGCCGTGACTGTGCCGGATCCGGAGCTGTCACTACGTACTTGGGTGCGTCCGACGAGGGCGAGGCCCGAGGCGGAACTCGGAGTGTGGTGGAAGCGCAGGCCAGTACGTGATCCGTGGGACTGATCATCGAGGCGTTGGAGGATCGCCGTGGGCCGGCATCAGGGGAGCGGTGGAGTATCGGTATGACGGTCGGCCATGACTGGGACACCGGGGAGGGCCTGATCCGGGTCCATGACCCGGCCGAGGTGGACGCTGCCTTCGAGCGGGGCAACGGGCATCTCGGGACCGCGGTGATCGGGCTCGCCTTCAACTGTTCGCTGGAGGAGGCGTCACCGCGGATCGTCAGGGCGATGCGGTTGTCGGACGTCAACCAGCGTGGGTTCGCCTTCACCGCGGCCGGTGTCGCGGCCCGGCTCAACGGGGCGTTGACACCGGAGCTGTATGCCGCACTCCGTGCGGAGGGCGCGGGTCGCGGGAGCCTCGCCGACGACGCCATCCGGGACACCCTCACCTTCGTGCCGTATCAGCAGCTTCCGGTGTGGTTCAGGTGGCAGTCGGCGCGGATGAGGGTGCTGGACAAGCTGGAGTACCTGGGGACGCGGGCGTGGGATGCCGTCGGCGACGCGTGGCGGTGGGTGCGCCGTAGTCGCTGACCGGGGCCGGGATCCGTGGGGTACCGGGACGGCGTAGCGCGGCGGGGGTGTAGGTGGCGCCTTGGCCGACAGTGCTCAGTGCCTCAACCGTGGCCCCAGCACCGGCAGTAGCCGGTCCTTCAGGAGTCGGGTCGTCGGCTCCGACGACAGCCACAGGAGTTTGTGGTGGGTGCCGTCCCGCATGACCACCGTCATCCCGGACGTCGTGAGACCCCGGTGGAGACGGGCCTCGGACAGCTCGGTCAGGGGGATCACCTTGTTCGTGCGGTGGGCCGAGAGGATGCTCTCCGCGTCGTAGGGGATCACCTGGTAGGGCTCCCTCGCCGAAACGCCTGGGTTCGCCACGGAGTCCATCAGGCCGCTGCGTACGCGGATCAGGGCGTCCGGGAGCAGCCACAGCTCGCCGTGTATCCAGTCCAGCCACCCCGTCGTACAGGTCCGGGCCAGCAGACGGGCGGGGAGCAGCCGCAGGCGGGAAGCGCGGGTGACCGCCTCGTCGAGCAGGGCACTCCAGGCCTCGACGGAGCGGATACGGCGGGGCTCGTCCCCTGTATGCGTGGGAGAGGAGAAAGAAAGGTGTGCCCAGCCGCTCCGGTGTACCTCCACGGTGAGACCGACGTGCCAGCCGGGCGAAGCGATGCGGATGCCCAGCTGCTCGTCGTCCTCCGTACGCAGCACGGGGGAGGGATGGAGCCCTTCGGTCCCCCAGAGCCCCCTCTGGAACTCCAGGACTTCCGCCAGCCGCTCCAGGGGTATGCCTTCTCGCGTCACGTCGCCGATCCTTCCGCAACGCGGTTCCGCGAGGTAGCGTCTGCCGACGCTCGTAGCATGTTCACGCCACCCGAGTCGGCGCCGGCCGGCGGGGTCAAGGACTCCCGGGTTTGACCTGCGTCACCTTGGGGGTACGATCCTCGGCTCGATTGGCCAGGCCCCTGCCCCGTATGGCAGACTAGCGGGGTTGCTCGGTCGAGTGCCGATGCTGCGCGCCTCCCGTCGGGAGGACTGGAAGCGAGTCCCACAGTACTCGTCGCTCGATCTGCCGTAAGGCAGCGCTCGGGCGGACGTACGGGAATCTTCCGGGAAGTGTCAGCGGGGTGCAGGCCAGGCGCCCGGTGGGTGTTCAGCCCCCGGTCCAGCGGTTGCTTTCGGGCGAGCCGCGTCCCTCGTAGGGAAATCCGTTGGCGGATATCTGTGCGGCAGGAGCGCGACACACCCGACCGCGTGGGTCGGAGACCAGGACGCGAACCCCCGGGTTCCAGAGCGTTTCACTAGACAAAGGACTACTGAGTAGCCATGGCGGGACAGAAGATCCGCATCCGGCTCAAGGCCTACGACCACGAGGTCATCGACTCCTCGGCGAAGAAGATCGTCGAGACGGTGACGCGCACTGGTGCGTCGGTCGCGGGCCCGGTGCCGCTGCCCACTGAGAAGAACGTGTACTGCGTCATCAAGTCGCCGCACAAGTACAAGGACTCGCGCGAGCACTTCGAGATGCGCACGCACAAGCGCCTCATCGACATCCTCGACCCGACTCCGAAGACCGTTGACTCTCTGATGCGACTCGACCTCCCGGCCGGTGTCGACATCGAGATCAAGCTCTAGGGATCGGTGATCTGAGAATGGCTAAGCAGATCAAGGGAATCCTGGGCGAGAAGCTCGGCATGACGCAGGTGTGGGACGAGAACAACCGTGTTGTTCCCGTCACCGTCGTCAAGGCCGGCCCGAACGTCGTGACCCAGGTCCGCACGAATGACTCCGACGGCTACGAGTCGGTCCAGATCGCCTTCGGCGAGATCGACCCTCGCAAGGTGAACAAGCCCCTCAAGGGTCACTTCGCCAAGGCCGACGTCACGCCCCGCCGCCACCTCGTCGAGATCCGTACCGCTGACGCCAGCGAGTACACCCTCGGCCAGGAGATCACCGCTGAGGTGTTCGAGGCCGGCCTCAAGGTGGACGTGACCGGCAAGAGCAAGGGCAAGGGCTTCGCCGGTGTCATGAAGCGTCACAACTTCAAGGGCCTCGGCGCCGGACACGGTGTCCAGCGCAAGCACCGCTCTCCCGGCTCCATCGGTGGCTGTGCCACCCCGGGCCGTGTGTTCAAGGGCGTCCGCATGGCGGGCCGCATGGGCAACGAGCGGGTCACCACCCAGAACCTGACCGTTCACGCCGTTGACGCGGAGAAGGGCCTGCTCCTCATCAAGGGAGCGATCCCCGGTCCGAACGGCGGCCTCGTCCTGGTCCGTACCGCGGCCAAGGGGGCCTGAGGACATGAGCACCATTGACATTCAGTCGCCCTCCGGCGACAACGCCGGGACCGTTGAGCTCCCGGCCGAGATCTTCGATGTAGAGAAGATCAGCATCCCGCTGCTCCACCAGGTTGTCGTCGCGCAGCTGGCCGCGGCCCGTCAGGGCACGCACAAGGTCAAGCGTCGTGGCGAGGTCCGTGGTGGTGGCCGCAAGCCTTACCGCCAGAAGGGCACCGGCCGCGCCCGTCAGGGCTCGACCCGCGCGCCTCAGTTCGCCGGCGGTGGCGTCGTTCACGGCCCCACCCCGCGTGACTACTCGCAGCGGACCCCGAAGAAGATGAAGGCCGCGGCCCTGCGCCACGCCCTCACCGACCGGGCCCGCAACGCTCGCATCCACGTCATCACCGGCGTGATCGAGGGCGAGACCCCCTCCACCAAGGCCGCGAAGAGCTTCCTCGGCAAGGTCAGCGAGCGCAAGAACGTGCTCCTGGTCATCGAGCGCTCCGACGAGGCCGCGCTGCTCTCCGCGCGCAACCTGCCCCAGGTCCACATCCTGGAGCCGGGCCAGCTCAACACGTACGACGTTCTCGTCTCGGACGACGTGGTCTTCACCCAGGCCGCTTTCGAGTCCTTCGTGTCTGGCCCCCAGGCCGCTGACACCGAAGGGAGCGAAGCCTGATGGCTACGCGTCACCCGAGCATTGCCTCGAAGGCCGCCAAGGCCAAGAAGGTCGCGCGCGTCGCCAAGGCGAAGCGCCACGAGGCCGAAGGCAAGAACACCGTCGAGACCCCGCTGAGCAAGAGCTTCACGGACCCCCGTGACGTCCTCCTCAAGCCGGTCGTCTCGGAGAAGAGCTACGCGCTGCTCGACGAGGGCAAGTACACCTTCGTCGTCGACCCGCGGGCCAACAAGACCCAGATCAAGCAGGCCGTCCAGGCGGTCTTCTCGGTCAAGGTCACCGGGGTCAACACGATCAACCGTCAGGGCAAGCGCAAGCGCACCAAGACGGGCTTCGGCAAGCGTGCTGACAGCAAGCGCGCGATCGTGACCCTCGCTGAGGGCGACCGTATCGACATCTTCGGCCAGGCCTCCTAACGGAGCGCCCTGGTCCGAATATCGGACGAGGACTGAGAAATGGGAATCCGCAAGTACAAGCCGACTACGCCGGGCCGTCGTGGCTCCAGCGTCGCCGACTTCGTCGAGGTCACGCGGTCCACGCCGGAGAAGTCGCTGGTCCGCCCGCTGCACAGCAAGGGCGGCCGTAACAACGCCGGTCGTGTGACCGTTCGCCACCAGGGTGGCGGACACAAGCGCGCCTACCGAGTGATCGACTTCCGTCGTCACGACAAGGACGGCGTGCCGGCGAAGGTCGCGCACATCGAGTACGACCCCAACCGCACCGCGCGCATCGCGCTGCTTCACTACGCGGACGGCGAGAAGCGCTACATCCTCGCCCCCCGCAACCTGTCGCAGGGTGACCGCGTCGAGAACGGTCCTGGGGCCGACATCAAGCCGGGCAACAACCTGGCGCTCCGCAACATCCCGGTCGGTACCACGATCCACGCGATCGAGATCCGTCCCGGTGGCGGCGCCAAGTTCGCCCGCTCCGCCGGTGCCTCGGTGCAGCTGCTCGCGAAGGAGGGCACCATGGCCCACCTCCGCATGCCGTCGGGTGAGATCCGCCTGGTCGACCAGCGCTGCCGCGCCACGGTCGGCGAGGTCGGTAACGCCGAGCAGAGCAACATCAACTGGGGTAAGGCCGGCCGTAAGCGCTGGCTGGGCGTTCGCCCGTCCGTCCGCGGTGTGGCGATGAACCCGGTTGACCACCCGCACGGTGGTGGTGAGGGCAAGACCTCCGGTGGTCGCCACCCGGTCTCCCCGTGGGGTCAGAAGGAGGGTCGTACTCGTTCGCCGAAGAAGGCATCGAACAAGTACATCGTCCGCCGCCGCAAGACGAACAAGAAGCGCTAGGAGCGGGTTTAGATGCCGCGCAGTCTCAAGAAGGGACCCTTCGTCGACGGACACCTTGTAAAGAAGGTGGACGTACAGAACGAAGCCGGTACCAAGAACGTCATCAAGACCTGGTCCCGTCGCTCGATGATCATCCCGGCCATGCTCGGCCACACGATCGCGGTGCACAACGGCAAGACCCACATCCCGGTGTTTGTCACCGAGTCGATGGTCGGCCACAAGCTCGGCGAGTTCTCGCCGACGCGCACCTTCCGGGGTCACGTCAAGGACGACCGGAAGTCGAAGCGCCGCTAACGCGGGGTGGAATCGACCATGACAGACACTGGAAGGACAACCATGGAAGCCAGGGCCCAGGCGCGGTACATCCGCGTTACGCCCATGAAGGCCCGCCGAGTGGTGGACCTTATCCGTGGCATGGATGCCACGGAGGCTCAGGCGGTCCTGCGTTTCGCCCCGCAGGCCGCGAGCGTGCCGGTCGGCAAGGTGCTTGACAGCGCCATTGCCAACGCCGCACACAACTACGACCACACCGACGCCGGCAGCCTCGTCATCTCTGAGGCGTATGTCGACGAGGGTCCGACCCTGAAGCGGTTCCGTCCGCGTGCCCAGGGCCGCGCCTACCGGATCCGCAAGCGGACCAGCCACATCACCGTGGTCGTCAGCAGCAAGGAAGGAACCCGGTAATGGGCCAGAAGGTTAACCCGCATGGGTTCCGGCTCGGCATCACCACGGACTTCAAGTCCCGCTGGTACGCCGACAAGCTGTACAAGGACTACGTCAAGGAAGACGTCGCCATCCGTCGGATGATGTCGTCCGGCATGGAGCGCGCCGGTATCTCGAAGGTTGAGATCGAGCGCACCCGTGACCGCGTGCGGGTGGACATCCACACCGCGCGTCCTGGCATCGTCATCGGCCGCCGTGGCGCCGAGGCCGACCGCATCCGCGGTGACCTCGAGAAGCTCACGGGCAAGCAGGTCCAGCTGAACATCCTCGAGGTCAAGAACCCCGAGACCGATGCCCAGCTGGTTGCCCAGGCCGTTGCCGAGCAGCTGTCCTCCCGCGTCTCCTTCCGTCGCGCCATGCGTAAGAGCATGCAGGGCACGATGAAGGCCGGCGCCAAGGGCATCAAGATCCAGTGTGGTGGCCGTCTCGGCGGCGCCGAGATGTCCCGCTCGGAGTTCTACCGCGAGGGCCGCGTGCCCCTGCACACGCTCCGTGCGAACGTCGACTACGGCTTCTTCGAGGCCAAGACGACCTTCGGCCGTATCGGTGTGAAGGTCTGGATCTACAAGGGCGATGTCAAGAACATCGCCGAGGTCCGCGCCGAGAACGCTGCTGCCCGCGCCGGCAACCGCCCGGCCCGTGGTGGCGGCAACGACCGCCCGGCCGGCCGTGGTGGCCGCGGTGGCGAGCGTGGCGGTCGCGGTCGTAAGCCGCAGCAGGCTCCCGCTGCCGAGGCCCCCAAGGCCGAGGCTCCGGCGGCTGCCGCTCCGGCTGAGAGCACCGGAACGGAGGCCTGACCGAAATGCTGATCCCCCGTAGGGTCAAGCACCGCAAGCAGCACCACCCGAAGCGCCGTGGTCAGGCCAAGGGCGGTACGCAGGTTTCGTTCGGCGAGTACGGCATTCAGGCCCTCACGCCGGCGTACGTGACGAACCGCCAGATCGAGGCCGCTCGTATCGCGATGACCCGCCACATCAAGCGTGGCGGCAAGGTCTGGATCAACATCTACCCGGACCGCCCGCTCACGAAGAAGCCTGCCGAGACCCGCATGGGTTCCGGTAAGGGTTCGCCCGAGTGGTGGATCGCGAACGTGCACCCGGGCCGGGTCATGTTCGAACTGTCCTACCCCAACGAGAAGATCGCCCGTGAGGCCCTCACTCGCGCAGCCCACAAGCTGCCGATGAAGTGCCGGATCGTCAAGCGCGAGGCAGGTGAAGCGTGATGTCGGCCGGTACCAAGGCGTCCGAGCTGCGCGAACTGGGTGACGAGGAGCTTCTCGCGAAGCTCCGCGAAGCCAAGGAAGAGCTGTTCAACCTCCGCTTCCAGGCGGCGACCGGTCAGCTCGAGAACCACGGTCGGCTCAAGGCCGTCCGCAAGGACATCGCGCGGATCTACACCCTGATGCGTGAGCGCGAGCTGGGCATCGAGACGGTGGAGAGCGCCTGATGAGCGAGAGCAACGTGACTGAGCAGAAGACCGACCGCGGTTTCCGCAAGACCCGTGAGGGTCTGGTCGTCAGCGACAAGATGGACAAGACCGTCGTCGTCGCTGTCGAGGACCGCGTGAAGCACGCCCTGTACGGCAAGGTCATCCGCCGTACGAGCAAGCTCAAGGCCCACGACGAGCAGAACGCCGCCGGCGTCGGCGACCGCGTCCTCCTGATGGAGACCCGGCCGCTGTCCTCGACGAAGCGCTGGCGCATCGTCGAGATCCTCGAGAAGGCCAAGTAATTACCTGAGGGGTATCCCTCAGGTTGGTTCCGCCAGGCTCGGGGCGGGGTCGCCGTAAAGGCCGACCCCGCCCCGGGAACCGGCAGACAATCAGGAGATAGACGTGATCCAGCAGGAGTCGCGACTCCGTGTCGCCGACAACACTGGTGCGAAGGAAATCCTTTGCATCCGTGTGCTCGGTGGCTCCGGTCGCCGCTACGCGGGCATCGGTGACGTCATCGTCGCCACCGTCAAGGACGCGATCCCCGGCGGCAATGTGAAGAAGGGTGACGTCATCAAGGCGGTCATCGTTCGCACCGTCAAGGAGCGCCGCCGTCCGGACGGCTCGTACATCCGTTTCGACGAGAACGCCGCCGTCATTCTGAAGAACGACGGCGACCCTCGCGGCACCCGTATCTTCGGCCCGGTGGGCCGTGAGCTGCGCGAGAAGAAGTTCATGAAGATCATCTCGCTCGCGCCGGAGGTGCTGTAAGCATGAAGATCAAGAAGGGCGACCTGGTTCAGGTCATCACCGGTAAGGACAAGGGCAAGCAGGGCAAGGTCATTGCCGCTTACCCGCGCGACGAGCGCGTCCTGGTCGAGGGTGTCAACCGGGTCAAGAAGCACACGAAGGCCGGCCCGACCGCAAAGGGTTCGCAGGCTGGTGGCATCGTCACGACCGAGGCGCCCGTCCACGTCTCCAACGTCCAGCTGGTCGTTGAGAAGGACGGCGACAAGGTCGTCACGCGCGTCGGTTACCGCTTCGACGACGAGGGCAACAAGATCCGCGTTGCCAAGCGGACGGGTGAGGACATCTGATGGCTACCACCACCACTCCGCGTCTCAAGACGAAGTACCGCGAGGAGATCGCGGGCAAGCTGCACGAGGAGTTCTCCTACGAGAACGTCATGCAGATCCCCGGCCTCGTCAAGATCGTGGTCAACATGGGTGTCGGCGACGCCGCCCGTGACTCGAAGCTCATGGACGGTGCCGTCCGTGACCTGACCACCATCACCGGTCAGAAGCCGGCCATCACCAAGGCCCGGAAGTCCATCGCGCAGTTCAAGCTGCGCGAGGGTCAGCCGATCGGTGCGCACGTCACCCTCCGTGGCGACCGCATGTGGGAGTTCCTGGACCGCACCCTGTCGCTCGCGCTTCCGCGCATCCGCGACTTCCGTGGTCTGTCCCCCAAGCAGTTCGACGGCCGTGGCAACTACACCTTCGGTCTCACGGAGCAGGTCATGTTCCACGAGATCGACCAGGACAAGATCGACCGCGTCCGGGGTATGGACATCACCGTGGTCACCACGGCGACCAACGACGCTGAGGGCCGCGCCCTTCTCCGTCACCTCGGCTTCCCCTTCAAGGAGGCGTAAGCGAGATGGCGAAGAAGGCTCTGATTGCCAAGGCTGCTCGTAAGCCCAAGTTCGGTGTGCGTGGCTACACGCGCTGCCAGCGCTGCGGTCGTCCGCACTCCGTGTACCGCAAGTTCGGCCTGTGCCGCGTCTGCCTTCGTGAGATGGCTCACCGTGGCGAGCTGCCGGGCGTGACCAAGAGCTCCTGGTAGTCCCCGACAAGGGATTCCAGGGCTCTCGGTAAGTAAAGGGCTCTGTCAGGTGCCCACCTCTCCATGCCTTAGGCTAGGAGGGTTGGGCGCCTGACGCCCGTACGACTTACTACGCCGTAGGTCCCCGCACCGCACCCGTCCCGCCACTGAGTGGGGAGAGGGATGGCGCATACAGGAAACCCCGGCGAGAGAGGCCGAAGGCCAATTCATGACCATGACTGATCCCATCGCAGACATGCTTACTCGTCTGCGTAACGCGAACTCGGCGTACCACGACGATGTCGCGATGCCGCACAGCAAGATCAAGTCGCACATCGCAGAGATCCTCCAGCAGGAGGGCTTCATCACCGGCTGGAAGGTCGAGGACGCCGAGGTCGGCAAGAAGCTCGTCCTCGAGCTGAAGTTCGGCCCGAACCGTGAGCGCTCCATTGCGGGCATCAAGCGGATCTCGAAGCCTGGTCTGCGTGTGTACGCGAAGTCCACCTCCCTGCCCAAGGTGCTCGGTGGCCTCGGCGTGGCGATCATCTCCACGTCGCACGGTCTCCTCACTGGACAGCAGGCCGGCAAGAAGGGCGTAGGCGGAGAAGTTCTCGCCTACGTCTGGTAGCGGAAGGGAACGGAGGAAACAGCTATGTCGCGTATTGGCAAGCTCCCCATCACGGTTCCCGCCGGCGTGGACGTCACCATCGACGGCCGTACGGTCCAGGTGAAGGGCCCCAAGGGCGCCCTCTCCCACACCGTCGCGGCGCCGATCGAGGTCGCCAAGGGTGAGGACGGCATTCTCAATGTCACCCGCCCGAACGACGAGCGTCAGAACAAGGCCCTCCACGGCCTGTCCCGCACGCTGGTGGCGAACATGATCACCGGCGTGACCACGGGTTACGTGAAGAAGCTCGAAATCAGCGGTGTCGGTTACCGCGTCCTGGCGAAGGGCTCCAACCTGGAGTTCTCGCTCGGCTACAGCCACTCGATCACGGTCGAGGCGCCCGAGGGCATCTCGTTCAAGGTCGAGAACCCGACGCACTTCTCGGTCGAGGGCATCGACAAGCAGAAGGTCGGAGAGGTTGCGGCCAACATCCGCAAGCTGCGCAAGCCCGACCCGTACAAGGCCAAGGGCGTCAAGTACGAAGGCGAAGTCATCCGCCGCAAGGTCGGAAAGGCGGGTAAGTAAGCCATGGCATACGGTGTCAAGATTGCTAAGGGCGACGCTTACAAGCGTGCTGCCATCAAGCGTCGTCACATCCGGATCCGTAAGCACATCTCGGGTACGGCTGAGCGTCCGCGCCTGGTCGTGACGCGTTCCAACC
The DNA here is from genome assembly GCF_040607345.1 of Streptomyces sp. NPDC005302. NCBI lineage: Bacteria > Bacillati > Actinomycetota > Actinomycetes > Kitasatosporales > Streptomycetaceae > Streptomyces > Streptomyces sp. NPDC005302. Next base: position 218,417 of record NZ_JBEXGN010000011.1, on the reverse strand, counting down.
GCCACATCGTGGCCCAGGTCATCGACGACGTTAAGGGTCACACCCTGGCGTCGGCGTCGACCCTGGACACGACGATCCGCGGCGGCGAGAACGACAAGTCGGCCCAGGCGAAGTCGGTCGGCGCTCTTGTCGCCGAGCGCGCCAAGGCCGCCGGTGTCGAGGCTGTCGTATTCGACCGTGGTGGAAACCAGTACGCCGGGCGCATTGCCGCCCTGGCGGACGCCGCCCGCGAAGCCGGACTCAAGTTCTGAGTCGGTTCCGTAGCTAGCGGAAACAGAGAGAGGTAATTCCAATGGCTGGACCCCAGCGCCGCGGTGGCGGTGCCGGTGGCGGCGAGCGGCGGGACCGGAAGGGCCGTGACGGCGGCGCAGCTGCTGCCGAGAAGACCGCGTACGTTGAGCGCGTTGTCGCGATCAACCGCGTCGCCAAGGTTGTGAAGGGTGGTCGTCGCTTCAGCTTCACCGCGCTGGTCGTGGTGGGCGATGGTGACGGCACCGTCGGTGTCGGTTACGGCAAGGCCAAGGAGGTGCCGGCCGCGATCGCCAAGGGTGTTGAAGAGGCCAAGAAGCACTTCTTCAAGGTCCCCCGTATCCAGGGCACCATCCCGCACCCGATCACGGGCGAGAAGGCTGCGGGCGTCGTCCTGCTCAAGCCTGCTTCCCCCGGTACCGGCGTTATCGCCGGTGGCCCGGTGCGAGCTGTCCTGGAGTGCGCCGGCGTGCACGACATCCTGTCGAAGTCGCTCGGCTCGTCCAACGCGATCAACATCGTGCACGCGACCGTGGCGGCCCTCAAGGGTCTGCAGCGTCCCGAGGAGATCGCGGCTCGCCGTGGTCTGCCCCTCGAGGACGTCGCCCCCGCGGCTCTCCTTCGGGCGCGTGCAGGGGCGGGTGCGTAATGGCTCGCCTCAAGGTCACGCAGACGAAGTCGTACATCGGCAGCAAGCAGAACCACCGTGACACCCTGCGTTCCCTTGGTCTCAAGGGCATCAACACGCAGGTCGTCAAGGAGGACCGCCCCGAGTTCCGCGGAATGGTTCACACCGTCCGCCACCTCGTGACGGTCGAGGAGGTCGACTAGATCATGGCGGAGAACAACCCGCTCAAGATCCACAACCTTCGTCCCGCCCCGGGCGCCAAGACCGCCAAGACCCGTGTTGGTCGTGGTGAGGCGTCGAAGGGTAAGACGGCTGGTCGTGGTACCAAGGGCACGAAGGCTCGTTACCAGGTTCCGGAGCGTTTCGAGGGTGGCCAGATGCCCCTCCACATGCGCCTTCCGAAGCTGAAGGGCTTCCGTAACCCGTTCAAGACCGAGTTCCAGGTCGTGAACCTCGACAAGCTGGGCGCGCTGTACCCGGACGGTGGCGAAGTCACCGTCGAGGGTCTCGTCGCCAAGGGTGCCGTTCGCAAGAACAGCCTCGTCAAGGTCCTCGGCCAGGGCGAGATCTCCGTGGCGCTGCAGGTGACGGTCGACGCCGTCTCCGGCTCCGCCAAGGAGAAGATCACCGCCGCCGGCGGCACCGTCACCGAGCTCGTCTGATTTCAGACACCTCGATGACATGAGCGATCCCGACCGGGGATGCCCCACAAAAGGGGCATCCCCGGTTGGTCGTTCCTAGGGGGGCAGTGTCGCCGGTAAGGTGCACTGCACTGTTAATTTTCGTCTGGTGTGCCTCAAGGGAACTCCGGGCGGGCTTTGACTGTTGGTTAGCTGTCAGTCATCCGTCGAACCTCAAGACCGTCACCTCTGACGCAGTAGCGCGGGGGTCGCAGGAGGCACCGTGCTCACCGCGTTCGCCCGGGCGTTCAGGACGCCCGACCTGCGCAAGAAGCTGCTCTTCACGCTGGCCATCATCGTGGTCTACCGGGTCGGTACCCACATTCCGATCCCCGGCGTGGACTACAAGAACGTCCAGACGTGTATGGACGTGGCCGACAAGAACCGCGGGCTGTTCAGCCTGATCAACATGTTCAGTGGCGGCGCGCTGCTGCAGATCACCATCTTCGCGCTCGGGATCATGCCGTACATCACGGCGAGCATCATCCTGCAGCTGCTGACCGTGGTCATTCCGCGCCTGGAAGCCCTCAAGAAGGAGGGCTCGGCCGGCACCGCGAAGATCACGCAGTACACGCGTTATCTGACGGTCGCGCTCGCCATCCTGCAGGGCACGGGCCTGGTGGCCACCGCCCGCAGCGGCGCGCTCTTCTCCGGCTGCCCCGTGGGCAATCAGATCGTGCCGAATCAGTCGATCTTCACCACGATCACGATGGTCATCACGATGACCGCCGGTACCTGCGTCGTCATGTGGCTCGGTGAGCTCATCACCGACCGCGGCATCGGCAACGGCATGTCGATCCTCATGTTCATCTCGATCGCCGCGACCTTCCCGAGCGCCCTGTGGACCGTCAAGATCCAGGGCAAGCTGGCGGACGGCTGGATCGAGTTCGGCACGGTGATCCTGGTGGGCCTGTTCATGGTCGGCCTGGTGGTCTTCGTCGAGCAGGCGCAGCGGCGGATCCCGGTCCAGTACGCGAAGCGCATGATCGGCCGCCGTTCGTACGGTGGCACGTCGACCTACATTCCGTTGAAGGTCAACCAGGCAGGTGTGATCCCTGTCATCTTCGCCTCGTCGCTGCTCTACATCCCGAGCCTCATCGCCCAGTTCTCCAAGGGCAATTCGGAGTGGAAGACGTGGATCACGAACAACCTGACCAAGGGTGACCACCCGGTTTACATCGCGATGTACTTCCTTCTGATCGTTTTCTTCGCGTTCTTCTACGTGGCGATCTCGTTCAACCCCGAGGAAGTAGCCGACAACATGAAGAAGTATGGTGGCTTCATCCCGGGCATCCGGGCTGGCCGGCCGACCGCTGAGTACCTCAGTTACGTACTCAACCGGATCACCTGGCCGGGTTCGCTGTATCTGGGGCTGATCGCTCTCGTACCGACAGTGGCGTTGGTAGGTTTCGGGGCAAACCAGAACTTCCCGTTCGGTGGCACAAGCATCCTGATCATCGTGGGTGTCGGCCTCGAGACGGTGAAGCAGATCGAGAGTCAGCTTCAGCAGCGCAATTACGAAGGGTTCCTCCGCTGATGCGAATCGTCCTCGTCGGGCCGCCCGGTGCCGGCAAGGGAACGCAGGCTGCGTTCCTCGCCAAGAACCTGGGGATCCCGCACATCTCCACGGGCGACCTGTTCCGCGCCAACATCAGTCGGCAGACGGAACTGGGCAAGCTGGCGAAGTCCTACATGGACAAGGGCGATCTGGTACCCGACGAGGTCACCATCGCCATGGCCAAGGACCGCATGGAGCAGCCCGACGCGGAGAACGGCTTCTTGCTCGACGGCTTCCCGCGCAACGTCTCGCAGGCCGAGGCGCTCGACGAGATGCTGAGCACCGAGGGCATGAAGCTGGACGCTGTGCTGGACCTGGAGGTCCCCGAGGACGAGGTGGTCCGCCGTATCGCGGGCCGTCGCATCTGCCGCAACGACTCGGCGCACGTGTTCCACGTGTCGTACAAGGCGCCTAAGCAGGAGGGCGTCTGTGACGTCTGCGGCGGCGAGCTGTACCAGCGCGACGACGACTCCGAGGAGACCGTCCGCAAGCGCCTGGAGGTCTACCACACGCAGACCGAGCCGATCATCGACTACTACCGGGCCCAGAGCCTGGTCGTCACGATCCTGGCGCTCGGCAAGGTGGAAGAGGTCACGGCCCGCGCCATGGAGGCGCTGTCCCGCGAGGGTGCCTAGGTCTCGTGCGGGATCCGCTCGGCGGTGCACGTGCACCGCGGGCGTGTGAAGCAGTACGTCGCATCGGCCGCGGCACCCGAAGAGGGTGCCGCGGCCGACGTGCGCGACGGGGGAGGGCCGTGAGCCCTGTGCGGGGAGAGGTCCAAGGCCCCGGGCGGGGTGGGGGCCGGTCCCCGTATCGTTGGGGTAGTTCCTCGTTGAGACAGTCCGTCGTCCCGGTCCAGAAAGGCCGCAGCCACCATGGTGCAGATCAAGACCCCCGAGCAGATCGCCAAGATGCGTGAGGCGGGGCTGGTCGTCGCCGCCATTCATGCGGCCACGCGTGAGGCGGCCGTGCCCGGTGCGACGACCCGGGATCTGGACGAGGTCGCGCGCAAGGTTCTCGCCGAGCACGGCGCCAAGCCGAACTTCCTCGGGTACGGCGGTTTCCCCGCGACGATCTGCACCTCGGTGAACGAGGTCGTCGTCCACGGCATCCCGGACGACAAGACCGTCCTGAAGGACGGCGACATCATCTCCATCGACGCCGGAGCGATCGTGGACGGCTGGCACGGCGACGCCGCGTTCACCGCGTTCGTGGGCTCCGGCCACGCTCCGGAGCTGGTCGAGCTCTCCCGGGTGACCGAGGAGTCGATGTGGGCGGGCATCGCGGCCATGAAGCTGGGCAACCGGCTGGTGGACGTGTCCCGGGCCATCGAGACGTACATCCGCCGGCAGCCCAAGCCGGGCGGCGGCAAGTACGGGATCGTCGAGGACTACGGCGGCCACGGCATCGGCACCGAGATGCACATGGACCCGCACCTGCTGAACTACGTCGAGCGCAAGCGCGGCAAGGGTCCGAAGCTGGTCCCCGGGTTCTGCCTCGCGATCGAGCCGATGGTGTCCCTCGGCACACCGCGGACCGAGGTCCTGGAGGACGACTGGACCGTCATCACCACGGACGGGACCTGGTCCTCGCACTGGGAGCACTCCGTGGCGCTGACGGAGGAGGGGCCTCTCGTCCTGACGGCACCCGACGGTGGCAAGGCGAAGCTCGCCGAGTTCGGGATCACGACGGCTCCGGACCCCCTGGCCGGCTGAGGCGACCGCGGTGCGGAACGCGAGCAAGATCCCTTAGGATCTGTCTCGCGTTCCCCTCTCTCCTCTTGTCTCTCCTCGCGTCTCCCCTGTCGCTGTGGCGTTCGGCTCACCGCCGCGCCACCCCTTCCAGCCGACCGTGTGTCACCGGTCCGCCCTGCTCCTCGCGCATATCACGCCGACGGGTGGGGCATCGTCATGAGTGGCGGAGGACGCCGGAGACGAATTCGTCTTTCCGAGAGCCCTGACGTAGACTGACTCGTCGGCTCTCGTGCACCCGCATGTCTGCATGCGGTTCGTGCGGAGTCGATCAAGGTAGTCGATTCGAAGGGCGAAGCGTGGCCAAGAAGCAAGGTGCCATCGAGATCGAAGGCACTGTCGTCGAGTCTCTTCCGAACGCCATGTTCAAGGTGGAGCTCCAGAACGGCCACCAGGTCCTGGCTCACATCAGCGGCAAGATGCGTATGCACTACATCCGTATCCTCCCTGACGACCGGGTCGTGGTGGAGTTGTCTCCGTACGACCTGACGCGTGGCCGGATCGTCTACCGGTACAAGTAGATCTTGCCTTGCTCCGTGTTCCCGTTCCGGGACGCGGGGGGTGGCACTGACCCGGAGAACCTCACCTAATGAAGGTCAAGCCGAGCGTCAAGAAGATCTGCGACAAGTGCAGGGTGATCCGCCGTCACGGTCGGGTCATGGTCATCTGCGAAAACCCGCGCCACAAGCAGCGCCAGGGCTGACGCACGACCGCACCTTCTGCACCCGCAGATACTTCGCGCGACGCAAGCAGTACATGTTCATACGCGGAACCCAGGGCTGACCTGCGTCAGGCCTGACACCCCCGGTCGGAGGCCGGGGACCCGGTTCGTACCGACTTCTCGATCCACGGATCAGAGGACGACGGCGGGCGGGATCCGGTTCTGTGGAAGACCTCCGAACGACAACTGGAGCCATTGAATGGCACGCGTTTCCGGTGTTGACATCCCGCGCGAAAAGCGTGTGGAGGTCGCCCTCACCTACGTGTTCGGCATCGGCCGGACGCTTTCCCAGCTGACGCTGGCCGAGACCGGCGTGAACCCCAACACCCGCGTTCGTGACCTCTCCGAGGAGGAGCTGGTCAAGATCCGCGAGTACGTGGACGCCAACATCAAGACCGAGGGTGACCTCCGTCGCGAGATCCAGGGCGACATTCGCCGGAAGATCGAGATCGGCTGCTACCAGGGCATCCGCCACCGTCGTGGCCTGCCTGTGCACGGTCAGCGCACCAGCACGAACGCTCGTACCCGCAAGGGCCCGCGTCGCGCGATCGCCGGCAAGAAGAAGCCGGGCAAGAAGTAGTCCTCAGCGGACAACGCTTCACCAGCGGTCTTCGCTGTAGGACCGACCACCTCCCCGTAGGAGAAATAGATGCCCCCCAAGGGTCGTCAGGGCGCTGCCAAGAAGGTGCGCCGCAAGGAAAAGAAGAACGTCGCTCACGGCCACGCGCACATCAAGAGCACGTTCAACAACACGATCGTCTCGATCACGGACCCCTCGGGCAACGTGATCTCCTGGGCCTCCGCCGGCCACGTCGGCTTCAAGGGCTCGCGCAAGTCCACTCCGTTCGCCGCGCAGATGGCCGCCGAGTCGGCTGCCCGTCGCGCGCAGGAGCACGGCATGCGCAAGGTGGACGTGTTCGTCAAGGGTCCCGGCTCCGGCCGTGAGACCGCGATCCGCTCCCTCCAGGCCACGGGCCTCGAGGTCGGCTCGATCCAGGACGTCACCCCCACCCCGCACAACGGCTGCCGTCCGCCCAAGCGCCGCCGCGTCTGACGCACGGTTGTCTCGCGTCTGACCGGGCTTTCGGGCGGTACGTCTCCTCGGAGGGGTGCCGCCCGTACCCTTGCAGTAACAGCAGGGCGTCAAATAGCGGGCGTCCATGACTGAAGGATTCACACCATGCTGATCGCTCAGCGTCCCTCGTTGACCGAAGAGGTCGTCGACGAATTCCGCTCCCGGTTCGTGATCGAGCCGCTGGAGCCGGGCTTCGGCTACACCCTCGGCAACTCTCTTCGCCGCACGCTCCTCTCCTCGATTCCCGGCGCCGCTGTCACCAGCATCCGGATCGACGGTGTCCTGCACGAGTTCACCACCGTGCCGGGCGTCAAGGAGGACGTCACTGACCTGATCCTCAACATCAAGCAGCTGGTCGTCTCCTCGGAGCACGACGAGCCGGTCGTGATGTACCTGCGCAAGCAGGGCCCGGGTCTGGTCACCGCCGCCGACATCGCGCCCCCGGCCGGTGTCGAGGTGCACAACCCCGACCTCGTCCTCGCCACGCTCAACGGCAAGGGCAAGCTGGAGATGGAGCTGACCGTCGAGCGCGGTCGCGGCTACGTCTCCGCCGTTCAGAACAAGCAGGTCGGTCAGGAGATCGGGCGCATCCCGGTCGACTCGATCTACTCGCCGGTGCTGAAGGTCACGTACAAGGTCGAGGCGACGCGTGTCGAGCAGCGCACCGACTTCGACAAGCTGATCGTCGACGTCGAGACCAAGCAGGCCATGCGTCCCCGTGACGCCATGGCGTCGGCCGGTAAGACCCTGGTCGAGCTGTTCGGTCTGGCGCGCGAGCTCAACATCGACGCCGAGGGCATCGACATGGGCCCGTCCCCCACGGACGCCGCCCTCGCCGCTGATCTCGCCCTGCCGATCGAGGAGCTCGAGCTCACCGTTCGGTCGTACAACTGCCTCAAGCGTGAGGGCATCCACTCCGTGGGTGAGCTCGTCGCCCGCTCCGAGGCCGACCTCCTGGACATCCGCAACTTCGGTGCGAAGTCCATCGACGAGGTCAAGGCGAAGCTGGCCGGCATGGGCCTGGCCCTCAAGGACAGCCCGCCCGGATTCGACCCGACCGCCGCCGCCGACGCCTTCGGCGCCGACGACGACGCGGACGCCGGCTTCGTCGAGACCGAGCAGTACTAAGGCTCGGAACCGCTCGCCGGTTCTTGGGTGCGGGTCGCTGCGGCTGATCGCGCAGTTCCCCGCGCCCCTTCCGAACCGCCCCTTCGGGGCGTGTCCGGATCTTCGACGGGCAATCGCCCGCTCGGACACTGACTTCGGTACCTGGTACGGCCGGAGCAGACACCTAGGAGAAACACCATGCCGAAGCCTGCCAAGGGTGCCCGTCTGGGCGGCAGCGCCGCGCACGAGAAGCTGCTCCTCGCGAACCTCGCGAAGTCGCTCTTCGAGCACGGCCGCATCACCACCACCGAGGCCAAGGCCCGTCGCCTGCGTCCCTACGCCGAGCGTCTGGTCACCAAGGCGAAGAAGGGTGACCTTCACAACCGCCGTCAGGTGCTCTCGGTGATCACGGACAAGAGCATCGTGCACACGCTCTTCACCGAGATCGGCCCGCGCTACGAGAACCGCCCGGGTGGCTACACGCGTATCACCAAGATCGGTAACCGTCGTGGCGACAACGCGCCCATGGCTGTCATCGAGCTGGTCGAGGCCCTGACCGTGGCCCAGCAGGCCACCGGTGAGGCCGAGGCCGCGACCAAGCGTTCCGCCAAGGACGCCGAGGCTCCGGCCAAGGTCGAGGACACCAAGGTCGAGGACGCCACCGAGGCTCCCGCCGAGGAGTCGAAGGACGCCTGAGGCACTGCCTCGCTGTGAGCGGGTCCGTCCCTTCGGGGGCGGGCCCGCTTTCGCGTTCCGGCGGGTGAGCCGGGCTTGAGAGGATCCACGAGTGAGTGACGAAGCAGAGCCCGGGTTCGTACGGGTACGGATGGACCTGTCCTACGACGGGAGCGGGTTCTCCGGGTGGGCGAAGCAGGCCAGCGGCCGCAGGACCGTCCAGGGTGACATCGAGGCCGCGCTGCGGACGGTGACACGGACGAAGGACACCACCTACGAGCTGACCGTGGCCGGGCGGACGGACGCCGGGGTGCACGCGCGTGGCCAGGTGGCCCACGTCGATCTGCCCGAGGACGTGTGGGCGGAGCACCGCGAGAAGCTGCTGAAGCGGCTCGCCGGGCGGCTGGAGAAGGACGTACGGGTGTGGTCGCTCACCGAGGCGCCCGCGGGGTTCAACGCGCGCTTCTCGGCCGTCTGGCGGCGTTACGCCTACCGCGTCACCGATGAACCCGGTGGTGTCGATCCGCTACTGCGCAGTCATGTCCTTTGGCACGACTGGCCGTTGGACGTCGACGCCATGAACCGGGCCGCCGAAGGGCTGCTGGGGGAGCACGACTTCGCCGCGTACTGCAAGAAGCGCGAGGGTGCGACGACGATCCGTACGCTCCAGGAACTGAGCCTGGTGCGGGGCGCGGACGGCGTCATCACCGCCACCGTGCGGGCCGACGCGTTCTGCCACAACATGGTGCGCTCACTGATCGGCGCCCTGCTGTTCGTGGGGGACGGGCACCGCGGACCCGAGTGGCCCGGGAAGGTGCTGGCCGCCGGCGTACGGGACTCGGCCGTCCACGTCGTACGTCCGCACGGGCTGACGCTGGAGGAAGTGGGTTATCCCGCCGACGAGTTGCTGGCCGCGCGGAGCAAGGAGGCCCGGAACAAGCGGACGCTGCCGGGGGCGTCCGGCTGCGCGGGCTGCTGACCACCGGAGGCGGCCGGGGCGCACCCGGCCGCCGTACGGGGGGAGTTACTGCCCGGCGGCCGCGGAGGCCTGGGCCTCGCCACGGCGGCGGATCTGCCGGAAGGCGAACTCGGCCAGGTCGTCGCCGCTCGTGAACACCGCGGTGTCCTTCGTCGTCACGTCCTTGCCGTTGCCGAAGCCGGCGAGGGTGAAGTAGGCGTAGCGGCCATAGGCGTTGGTGGTGGATCGGCAGACGGCCGCGTCGCAGAAGGACTTGACGCCGTTGCCCGACAGGGAGGCGATGATGCTCTTCTTGTCCGCGTCGGCCTTCGCCTTGGTCGCCTTGGCCTCGGAGTCGAAGACCGCGACACCGACCGTGACCGCGACGCCGTCCTTGCTGTAGGTGACGCGCAGGAAGCGGGTGCAGCCGTCCTTGGTGAGGACCGACGGGAGCGTGCCCTTCGCGGCCGAGGCGCAGTTCTTCGTGTCGGCCGTCGGACCCTTGCGGTAGACGCGGTCGCCCATGGTGAGCTGCGTACCGGGGAAGAGGATGTCCGGGCTCAGCGGCGCCGTGTCCTTGCGCGCGCTGGATATGAACTCCTTGGGATCCAGCGGCGGCGGAGCCGAGGTCGGCTCGAACGACGGCGCCGGCTCCGTGGAACTCGGGATGTCCGCGGTGGCGGGCAGGTTCGACGGCTGGTTGGACGCCTGGTTGCTGCCGTTGGCGTTCACGACGGCCATGGCGACGGCGGCGCCGACCGCCACGGTGGCCACCGCGCCGCCCACGATGAACAGCAGCCTGCGGCGCCTGTTGCGCGTCTCGGAAGCCTCCGCCAGCGCGGCCCAGTCGGGGCTCGCGCCGGCCGGCTGGCCACCCCACTGGGACTGTTGCTGAGAACCCGGCTTCCAGGGGTCCCACGGGGCCTGCCCCTGCCCACCCTGCCCATAACTCATGCGCCGCATCTTAGACGGGCGTTGGGGGGTGCCGTTCCGGTCCATCGGGGACTTGAGCCCCTAGCGTGATCTGAAGGCGGACGGGCAAAAGTGACATCTCCGGGTGGTTGGTACGCCGGGCGTCCTGGCATGCGTGGACGGTGACGACGGTGGTGCTCTGCGCACATGTCGCGGGGGTCGCACGGGCCGGTTCGGACGGCGGGATGGACAGGCGCCGCTCTTCGTGTTCGCGCGCCGGTGTCCGGGACCGGCCGCGGTGATGCTGGTGCCGGCCGTGCTGTCCCGGCTCGGGGTGCCCGGCCCAGTCGGTCGCGCTCTCCTGCGGCGGCGGGGCTGCCGTATCGGGGGTCGGTGATCCGGGGGGGGGGTCTGGTTCTGGCCGGCTCTGGTGCCGCAGGTGCCCGGCGTGGACCGGCCCTGGCTGGAACCGGTGACCCTACGTGCGTTCCGGGACTGCTTTATCCTGGTGGTGACGACTGCTGCGGTGGTGCTCCGGCACCGCCGGAAACAGGCACTCCGCGGCCCCGGCCACTTCGTCGCACAGCGACGGGTACGACGGGCCACGAGGGTGTGATCCCTCGCGTTTTGACCCGTCCGGGGCACCGCGGGTAAGCTAGCGGTTTGTTATGTGTATTGGCTTGCTCATTCTCACGTGAGGGGCCCTTACACCGGTCCACCGGGGCTGATGACCAGCGACCTGCACGCGGTATGCGTCACCGCAGTGCGGTCAGGGCTGTCGTGATCGTCCGTGGTGGCCATGTCAGGACCCACTCACTGAAGAAGCGAAGGCTACGACCGTGCGTACGTACAGCCCCAAGCCCGGCGACATCACTCGCCAGTGGTACGTCATCGACGCCCAGGATGTCGTCCTGGGTCGTCTGGCGACCACTGCTGCGAACATCCTGCGGGGCAAGCACAAGCCGATCTACGCCCCCCACGTCGACGCTGGTGACTTCGTCATCATCATCAACGCGGACAAGGTGCACCTTTCCGGCAACAAGAAGACCCAGAAGCTGGCGTACCGCCACTCCGGTTACCCGGGTGGTCTGCGCTCCGTCCGTTACGACGAGCTGCTGGCGAAGAACCCCGAGAAGGCCGTCGAGAAGGCCATCCGGGGCATGGTTCCCAAGAACACCCTGGGCCGCCAGGTGCTCTCGAAGCTGAAGGTCTACGCGGGCGAGAACCACCCGCACGCTGCGCAGCAGCCGGTCCCGTTCGAGATCACCCAGGTCGCGCAGTAGTTCCGGCCACCCCCTAAGACATAAAGAAATCTGAGGAGAATCGTGGCCGAGACCACTGTTGAGCAGCCGGTCGAAGAGACTGAGCTCGTCGACGTCGAGAACTACACCACCGAGTCCGAGGTGCCCGTCGAGGGCGAGTACACCTCGGAGTCGCTCGCGGGCCGCTTCGGCGACCCGCAGCCGGCCGCCGGCCTGGGCCGTCGCAAGAACGCGATCGCCCGCGTCCGGATCGTCCCGGGCACCGGCAAGTGGAAGGTCAACGGGCGCACGCTCGAGGACTACTTCCCGAACAAGGTCCACCAGCAGGAAGTCAACGAGCCCTTCAAGGTGCTCGAGCTGGACGGCCGCTACGACGTCATCGCCCGCATCTCGGGTGGCGGCGTCTCCGGTCAGGCCGGTGCCCTGCGCCTCGGCGTGGCCCGCGCGCTGAACGAGGCCGACGTGGACAACAACCGCGCCGCCCTCAAGAAGGCCGGTTACCTCAAGCGTGACGACCGTGCGGTCGAGCGCAAGAAGGCCGGTCTCAAGAAGGCCCGCAAGGCTCCGCAGTACAGCAAGCGTTAAGCTTCGCTGCCTGCTCGTACGCGTCGTACGCGTAGCTTCGAACGCCCCGGCGGCACGCCACAGTGCCGCTGGGGCGTTCGTTTATCACAGCGCTGGGCGTATAACGGCACAAGGTGCTCAAAGGCTCATGTGATCGGATGACCTCCGTATTCTTCGGGGGGAATTTCGTACTCTGAAGCTTCCTCAGGAGGACAAGTGGGACGACTCTTCGGCACGGACGGCGTGCGCGGTGTCGCCAACGCGGATCTGACGGCCGAGCTCGCGCTCGGGCTCTCCGTGGCGGCGGCGCACGTACTCGCCGAGGCGGGAACCTTCGAGGGCCACCGGGCTGTGGCGGTGGTCGGGCGGGATCCGCGTGCGTCCGGGGAGTTCCTGGAGGCCGCCGTGGTCGCCGGCCTCGCCAGCGCGGGCGTGGACGTCCTGCGGGTCGGTGTGCTGCCCACCCCCGCGGTGGCGTATCTCACCGGCGTGCTCGGCGCCGACCTCGGCGTGATGCTCTCCGCCAGCCACAACGCCATGCCCGACAACGGCATCAAGTTCTTCGCCCGCGGCGGGCACAAGCTCGCCGACGAGCTGGAGGACCGTATCGAGGGCGTCTACGAGGAGCACCGCACCGGCGCCCCCTGGGACCGCCCCACCGGCGCCGGCGTCGGCCGGGTGAGCTCCTACGACCAGGGCTTCGACCAGTACGTCGCCCACCTCATCGGGGTGCTGCCGAACCGTCTCGACGGTCTGAAGGTCGTCCTCGACGAGGCGCACGGCGCGGCCTCCCGGGTCTCGCCCGAGGCGTTCACGCGGGCCGGTGCCGAGATCATCACGATCGGCGCGGCGCCCGACGGGCTGAACATCAACGACGGCTGCGGTTCCACCCACCTCGAACTGCTCAAGGCCGCCGTCGTCGAGCACGGCGCGGACCTCGGCATCGCGCACGACGGTGACGCCGACCGCTGCCTCGCCGTGGACCACACGGGCGACGAGATCGACGGCGACCAGATCCTGGCCGTCCTCGCGCTGGCGATGCGAGAGCGTTCCGCACTGCGTTCCGACACCGTCGTCGCGACGGTCATGTCCAACCTGGGCTTCAAGATCGCCATGGAGCGGGAGGGCCTCGCCCTCGTCCAGACCGCGGTCGGTGACCGCTACGTGCTGGAGGAGATGAAGCAGCACGGCTACGCCCTCGGCGGCGAGCAGTCCGGGCACGTCATCGTCCTCGACCACGCCACCACCGGCGACGGCACGCTGACCGGCCTGATGCTGGCCGCCCGGGTCGCGCAGAGCGGCCGTACGCTCCGCGACCTCGCCTCGGTCATGGAGCGCCTGCCGCAGGTCCTCATCAACGTGCCGGACGTCGACCGGACGCGGGTGAAGACCTCCGCCGAGCTGGCCGCGGCCGTCGGTGACGCGGAGCGGGAGCTCGGCAGCACCGGGCGGGTGCTGCTGCGCCCCTCCGGCACGGAGCAGCTCGTCCGTGTGATGGTCGAGGCCGCCGACATCGAGCAAGCCCGCTCGGTGGCCGCGCGCCTGGCCGACGTCGTGAAGTCGGCACTGGGCTAGGGCCTTTCGTTCGGGTCAGGTGGCGCAGATGTGCGACGCGTTGTCGGCTGGGTCGAGCCCCATGCCCCGCCGCATGATCCAGAAGACAGGCCCTGGGCCCGTTCGGAATTTCTCGTCCACGCCGTGAGGCCCGGCGCCCGACAGGGCGCCGGGCCTCACGGCGTGCGGGCTCTAGGCGGCGACTTTGCGTTCGCGCTGCAGTGCCCAGAACCACTTCTGGGCCATCAGCGTGAGAATGCCGGCGATGACGATGCCGAGCAGGTTGAACAGCAGCTGCTTGGTGGAGCCCCAGGTCTGGCCCATGTCGCCGTAGCTCAGCGCCACCGCGGCGTTCGCCGCGGCCGGCACGGTCGTCACGGAGATCGCGACACCGACCAGGGCCCCCGACTTCGCCGAGGTCAGCGACAGCATCCCGGCCGCGCCCGCGAGGACCGCGACGACGAACGAGAACCAGTCCGGGGCGTACACGAAGCCCGTGTTGGGGCGCGATCCCTCCAACTGCGCCTCGGTGAACAGGCCCACCCCGTCCATGAACAGGCTGAAGAGCACCGTCACCGCCATGGCGATCGCGAAGCCGGCCAGCAGCGCCGTCAGGGAGCGCAGCGCCAGCCGCGGGCCACGTTGGACGACGGCCGTGCACAGGCCGGCGAGCGGGCCGAACTCCGGGCCCACGGCCATGGCGCCCACGATCAGCACCGCGTTGTCGAGCACGACACCGCAGGCCGCGATCATCGTGGCGATCGTGATGAACGCGACGTAGGTGACCGACAGCGTCGACTCCTCGTGCGTCGCGTCCTCCAGGTGCTCCCACAGCACCGCGTCGGCGCCCTCGCCCGGGGCGTCCGCCTCCGCCTTGTCGGCACGCCTCGACAGGGACAGGTCGATGTCGTCCACCGCGATCGAGCCGGTCTGGTCGATGCCCAGATCCCGCAGCCCGCCGATGAGTTCGTCGCCCGCCTCCCGCGCCACGTCGCACAGCACGACGTCCCCGACCGGATTGCGGGCGGCTCCCGGCAGGACGACGAGGTGGGCGGTGCCGACCGTGCCCTCGACGAGACGCACCACGTCGTCGGTCCGGTCGGCGGGCGTGATCAGGCGCAGATGCAGCATGGGCGCAGCGTAGTGGTCAGAGTTTGCGCAGGCTCAGGCGCTGCACCTTGTGGTCCTGGCCCTTGCGTACGACGAGGGTCGCCCGGCCGCGGGTGGGGGCCACGTTCTCCAGCAGGTTGGGCTTGTTGATGGTGCGCCAGGTCGTGCGGGCGTAGTCGAGGGCCTCGTCCTCGGAGACCTGGGTGTACTTGCGGAAGTACGAGTCCGGGTTCTGGAAGGCGGTCGCGCGCAGCTTGCGGAAGCGGTTCAGGTACCAGCGCTCGATGTCCTCGGCGCGGGCGTCGACGTACACGCTGAAGTCGAAGTAGTCCGCGAGGCCGACGCGGGTGCGGCCGTCCTTGCCGGGCAGGGCAGGCTGGAGCACGTTCAGGCCCTCGACGATGAGGATGTCGGGGCGGCGGACCGTCAGCCGCCGGCCGGGCACGATGTCGTAGATCAGGTGCGAGTAGACGGGGGCCGTCACCTCGTCCTTGCCCGCCTTGATGTCGGCGACGAAGCGGGTCAGGGCCCGCCGGTCGTACGACTCGGGGAAGCCCTTGCGGGACATCAGGCCGCGCGCTTCGAGCTCCTCGGTGGGGAGCAGGAAACCGTCCGTGGTGACCAGTTCGACGCGGGGGTGCTCGGGCCAGCGGGAGAGGAGCGCCTGGAGCAGCCGGGCGACGGTGGACTTGCCGACGGCCACGGAACCGGCGACGCCTATGACGAACGGGGTGCCCGCCTGGGAGCCCTTCTCACCGAGGAAGGTGTTCAGGGCGCCTCTGAGTCCGTCCGTCGCGCCGACGTACAGGTTCAGGAGTCTGGACAGGGGCAGGTAGATGTCCCGCACCTCGTCGAGGTCGATGACGTCGCCCAGGCCGCGCAGCTTCTCGACCTCCTCGGCGTTCAGCGGGAGCGGCGTCTTTTCGCGCAGCGCGCTCCACTCGGCACGGGTGAGGTCGAGGTAGGGAGTCGCCTCCGGCTTGGACCGGTGGGCGCTCCGCGGCGACGAGGAGACCGGAGAGATCACAGTCCATTGTTACGGGAGGATGGACGGGATGGAGGGTGGGGTCCGTCACGCCGGGGGCCGCGCGGTGGATTCGCGGGGGCCGCGGGCCGGTGCGGAGGGTGGCTGGAATTTCCGATATCGGGCACGGAATGCCGGTATCGGAACGGCGTCGGCCCGTACGCTGCCGCCATGTGCGGAATCGTGGGATACGTGGGGTCGCAGTCGGCGCTTGACGTGGTGATGGCCGGACTGAAGCGGCTGGAGTACCGGGGATACGACTCGGCGGGTGTCGCCGTCCTGGCGGACGGGGGGCTCGCCGCCGCGAAGAAGGCCGGGAAACTGGTCAACCTGGAGAAGGAGCTGGTCGACCGGCCGCTGCCGGCCGGCACGACGGGGATCGGACACACCCGCTGGGCCACCCACGGGGGGCCGACGGACGCCAACGCGCATCCGCACCTCGATAACGCGGGCCGGGTCGCCGTCGTCCACAACGGGATCATCGAGAACTTCGCGTCGCTCCGCGCCGAACTGGCCGAGCGGGGCCACGACCTGACCTCCGAGACGGACACCGAGGTGGTCGCCCATCTGCTCGCCGAGGAGTTCTCCTCGTGCGGAGACCTGGCGGAGGCGATGCGGCTGGTGTGCCGGCGCCTGGAGGGCGCGTTCACACTGGTCGCGGTCGACGCGGACGACCCGGACGTGGTCGTGGGCGCGCGCCGCAACTCGCCGCTGGTGGTGGGTGTCGGCGAGGGCGAGGCGTTCCTCGCCTCGGACGTCGCGGCGTTCATCGCCCACACCCGCTCGGCGATCGAGCTGGGGCAGGACCAGGTCGTCGAGCTGCGCCGGGACGGTGTCGTCGTCACCGGGTTCGACGGCAGCCCCGCCGAGGTGCGCTCGTACCACGTCGACTGGGACGCGTCGGCGGCGGAGAAGGGCGGCTACGACTACTTCATGCTCAAGGAGATCGCCGAGCAGCCGAAGGCGGTCGCCGACACCCTGCTCGGGCGGATCGACGCGGCCGGTTCGCTCTCCCTCGACGAGGTGCGCATCCCGGTCCGGACACTGCGCGAGATCGACAAGGTCGTCATCGTCGCCTGCGGCACGGCCTTCCACGCCGGTCTGATCGCCAAGTACGCCATCGAGCACTGGACACGCATGCCGTGCGAGGTGGAGCTGGCCAGCGAGTTCCGCTACCGGGACCCGATCCTGGACCGGCAGACCCTTGTCGTCGCGATCTCGCAGTCCGGCGAGACCATGGACACCCTGATGGCGCTGCGGCACGCCCGCGAGCAGGGCGCCAAGGTGCTGGCGATCTGCAACACGAACGGTTCGACGATCCCGCGCGAGTCCGACGCGGTGCTCTACACGCACGCGGGCCCCGAGGTCGCCGTCGCCTCCACCAAGGCCTTCCTCACCCAGCTGGTGGCCTGCTACCTGGTCGCGCTGTATCTGGGCCAGGTGCGCGGCACCAAGTGGGGCGACGAGATCCAGGCGGTGATCCGCGAGCTGTCCCGCATCTCCCGCGAGGTCGAGCGGGTCCTGGAGACGATGGAGCCGGTACGGGAGCTGGCGCGCTCCCTCGCCCACAAGGACACGGTGCTGTTCCTCGGGCGGCACGTCGGCTACCCCGTCGCGCTCGAAGGGGCCCTGAAGCTCAAGGAGCTGGCGTACATGCACGCCGAGGGGTTCGCGGCGGGCGAGCTGAAGCACGGGCCGATCGCGCTGATCGAGGAGGACCTGCCGGTGGTGGTCATCGCGCCGTCGCCGCGCGGACGCTCGGTCCTGCACGACAAGATCGTCTCCAACATCCAGGAGATCCGGGCCCGGGGCGCCCGCACGATCGTCATCGCGGAGGAAGGCGACGAGGCGGTCGTCCCGTACGCCGACCACCTGATCCGCGTCCCGGCCACCCCGACCCTGCTCCAGCCGCTGGTCTCGACGGTCCCCCTCCAGGTCTTCGCCTGCGAACTGGCGACGGCCCGCGGCAACGAGGTGGACCAGCCGAGGAACCTGGCGAAGTCGGTGACGGTGGAGTGAGCGCGCGGCCGGGGCCGGTCCGGGAGCTTTAGGGTGCCCTCATGAGCATCATCGGGGTCGGGATCGATGTGGCCGAGATCGACCGGTTCCGGGCGTCGCTGGAGCGGACGCCGGGGCTGGCCGAACGGCTCTTCGTGGAGCGGGAGTTGTTGTTGCCGAGCGGCGGGCGGCGGGGTATCGCCTCGCTCGCGGCACGGTTCGCGGCGAAGGAGGCGCTGGCCAAGGCGCTGGGCGCCCCGGCCGGGCTGTACTGGACGGACGCCGAGGTCTTCGTCGAGGACAGCGGGCAGCCCCGCCTGCGGGTGAAGGGCACGGTCGCCGCCCGGGCGGCCGAACTGGGCGTGCGCTCCTGGCATGTGTCGCTCAGTCACGACGCGGGAGTGGCCTCGGCGGTGGTGATCGCCGAGGGATAGGGCGCCCGGAGGCCCGTCCCGCCGGACGCGCCCGCCGTGGCCGGGGCGGCACGGTGCGCGGCGGTGCGGGAGACTCGGGAGCATGCGTACTGCGTACAGCGTGGAGACCGTAAGGGCCGCCGAACGGGAGCTGATGGCACGGCTTCCCGAGGGGGCGTTGATGCAGCGGGCCGCCGCCGGACTGGCCGCCGCCTGCGCGGACCTGCTCGGGCGGGTGTACGGCAGCCGGGTGGTGCTGCTGGTCGGCACCGGCGACAACGGGGGCGACGCCCTCTACGCGGGGGCGCGTCTCGCCCGGCGCGGAGCCGGTGTCACCGCGGTGCTGCTCGCCCCCGGCCGGACGCACCCGGAGGGACTCACGGCGCTGCTGCGCGCCGGGGGCACGACCGCCGCGCCGGACGCCGCCGAACCGCTCCTGCGCCGCGCCGGCCTCGTCGTCGACGGGATCGTCGGGATCGGTGGCAAGGGCGGACTGCGGCCCGACGCCGCGCGGCTCGCCGAACTCGCCGACGCCTCCCGTGCCCCGGTGGTCGCCGTCGATCTGCCGAGCGGCGTGGAGGCGGACACCGGCGAGGTGCTCGGCGACGCCGTCCGCGCCGACCTGACCGTCACGTTCGGCACGCACAAGCCGGGGCTGCTCGTCGATCCGGCGCGCGGGTACGCCGGTTCCGTCCACCTCGTCGACATCGGGCTCGACCTCCCGGAGCAGGCCGACCTGGAGGCCCTGCAGCACGCCGACGTCGCGGCCCGGCTGCCCCGGCCCGGTGCGGCCAGCGACAAGTACCGGCGCGGTGTCGTCGGGATCGCCGCCGGGTCCGCCCGCTATCCCGGCGCCGCGGTGCTCGCCGTCTCCGGTGCGCTGCGCGGCGGGGCCGGGGCGGTGCGCTACGTCGGGCCCGCCGCGGACGCCGTCATCGCGCGGTTCCCCGAGACGCTGGTGTCCGGCGACGGTCCGGCGAAGGCCGGGCGGGTGCAGGCCTGGGTGGTCGGCCCCGGCGTCGGGGACGACGCCTCGTCCGTCGCGGAGGTGCTCGCCGCGGACGTGCCGGTCCTGGTGGACGCCGACGCGCTCCGGCTCGCCGACCGGGAGACCGTACGGGCCCGTAGCGCGCCCACGCTGATGACCCCGCACGCGGGCGAGGCCGCCGCGCTGCTCGGGGTCGCCCGCGAGGCGGTGGAGGAGGCACGGCTCGCCTCCGTGCGGGAGCTGGCGGGGCTGTACGGGGCGACGGTGCTGCTCAAGGGCGCCACCACCCTGGTCGCCGGTCCGGTCGGCGGCCCTGTCCGGGTGAACGCGACCGGCACGGCATGGCTGGCCACCGCGGGAAGCGGGGACGTCCTGTCGGGGCTCGCCGGGTCACTGCTGGCGTCCGGCCTGTCCGCCCTCGACGCCGGCAGCGTGGCCGCCTACCTGCACGGCCTCGCCGGGCGGTTCGCCGCGGACGGCGCGCCCGCCGGCGCCCATGACGTGGCAGCGGCCGTCCCGGAGGCGTGGCGCGACGTGACGGACTGACGGACCGCGGCGGACACGGCGCGACGGAGCGCGGGCCGCGAAGCGGCGTTCATGCCGGCCGGTCGCCCAGTGAACCGCCGACGCCGGCGGGGTGTGGCCGACGGCGGGCCGCGGGAGCGGCGGAAGGTCGCGTTGCCCAGATCGGGGGACCCTCTCCGCGCGGCTCACCCGGGGGCGTCGGCTCGTTGCGTATGGCTGATCGCATGATGAGCAGACGAATGGCGTGCCGGGTGGTCGCGGTGCTGCTGGCGGTGGCGGCGGCCGTGCCCGTGGGGACGGCCACGGCCGCGCCGGGACCGCCCCCGCCCGCGGGTGGCCGCGCGCTGACCGGACCGGCGTCGCCCGCCACGGCGGGGCGCAGCACGGTGGCGTGCGCCGCGGGGAGGGGCCCGCATCAGCGGCAGGTCGAACGGTGGCTCAGGCTCACCGTGGACGGCCGGCAGTCCGCGGCGGACTGCGAGGCCGTGCGGGCCTTCCAGGCGAAGCACGGCATCAAGCCGGCGAACGGCTACGCCGGCCCCCGCACCTGGGCCCGGATGCGCCTGCTGTCCGCCCAGACCGGCCAGACCGCCCACACCGGCCAGACCGGCCCGACCGGCATGACGACGGGCACGACGGGCACGACGGGCGACACGGCGAGCGGCGTGGCGAGCGGGGCGGAGACCGGTGCGGTGAGCGGCGCGGAGACCGGCCCGGCAGGTGGCCCGGCGGGCGGCCCGGCCACCGACGTCGTGGCCGGCCCGGCGACCGGCGCGGGCACCGGCGCCGTGGCCGCCGGCTGTCCGGTCCGCTCCTACCGGGTCGCCTGCGTCGATCTCAGGCGTCAGCTCACCTGGGTGCAGAAGGGCGGCAAGACCCTCTTCGGGCCGGTGGCGATGCGCAGCGGCGGCGCCGGACACCGCACCAGGACGGGCTGGTTCCGGATCTACTGGAAGCACAAGAACCACTGGTCCTCGCTGTACAACGCGCCCATGCCGTACGCCCAGTTCTTCAGCGGCGGGCAGGCCTTCCACGCCGTCTACGGCAGCATCCACACCACCGGCGGTTCGATGGGCTGCGTGAACCTGCGGCTCGCCGACGCACGGAAACTCTGGGGCGTCCTCAAGACCCGTGACCACGTGTACGTGTGGGGCCGCAGGCCCGGCAGCTAGGGAGCCGTCCGGATCGGCGGGGGCCCACCGCCGGGCCTGTCGCGGGGGCCGGTGCCGGAAGGGTGTCGTAGCCCTCTGAGAGACTGGGGCGCGATGACAGAGACAGCACACCCGCGGACGGCACCCCTGCGCGCCCGCGCCGAGATCGATCTGGCCGCCCTGCGGGCCAACGTACGGGCCTTGCGCGCCCACGCGCCGAGCGCGGCCCTGATGGCCGTGGTCAAGTCCGACGCGTACGGCCACGGCGCCGTCCCGTGTGCCCGCGCGGCGCGCGAGGCGGGCGCCACCTGGCTCGGCACGGCCACCCCGGAGGAGGCGCTGGCGCTGCGCGCGGCCGGCATCCCGGGCCGCATCATGTGCTGGCTCTGGACCCCGGGCGGTCCCTGGGCCGAGGCGATCGAGGCGGACCTCGACGTGTCGGTCAGCGGCATGTGGGCGCTGCGCGAGGTCACGGCCGCCGCCGAGGCCGTCGGCGCGCCCGCGCGGGTGCAGCTCAAGGCCGACACCGGCCTCGGCCGCGGCGGCTGCCAGCCCGCCGACTGGCCGGAGCTCGTCGCGGCGGCCCTCGCCGCCGAGGCGCGCGGGCTCGTCACCGTCACCGGCCTCTGGTCGCACCTCGCGTGTGCCGACGAGCCGGGACACCCCTCGATCCAGGCCCAACTGACGCTGTTCCGCGAGATGGTGGCCCACGCCGAGCGGCAGGGCGTGCGCCCCGAGGTGCGCCACATCGCCAACTCGCCCGCGACGCTGACCCTCCCCGAGAGCCACTTCGATCTCGTACGGACAGGGATCGCGGTCTACGGGATCTCGCCGAGCCCGGAGGTCGGCACGCCGGGCGACTTCGGGCTGCGCCCCGTGATGACGCTGAGCGCGTCGCTGGCCCTGATCAAGCACGCCCCGGCGGGTCACGGCGTGAGCTACGGACATCACTACGTCACCCCCGGCGAGACCACCCTCGGCCTGGTCCCGGTCGGCTACGCGGACGGCATCCCGCGGCACGCCTCCGGCACCGGACCGGTCCTGGTCGCCGGCAAGTGGCGCACGGTCGCGGGCCGGGTGGCCATGGACCAGTTCGTCGTCGACCTCGGCGGTGACGAGCCCGAGCCCGGCGCGCAGGCGGTCCTGTTCGGCCCCGGCGACCGGGGCGAGCCGACCGCCGAGGACTGGGCCCGCGCCGCGGGCACGATCGCGTACGAAATCGTCACGCGCATCGGAACCCGCGTTCCCCGCGTCTACGTGAAGGTGAACGAGGAACAAGTGGGGTAACACCCCTGGGCCGACTGGTGCGCGGGACCCGACGGGCAAAAAGCCGCGGGTGGCGCGCGCCGTTCGGGTGCCGGGCCGACAGCGCGCGGCCGAGAGCCGACAGCCGGAACGAGGAGGAGCGGGACGTGAGCGAGAGCAGCGTGGAGGCTGTCGTGAGTGCGGCCTCGGCCGCCGCCTCCGCGGGGAACTGGCGCAGGGCCGGGGTGGCCGGCGCCGCGATAGGCGTGGTCGCGGCGGGGGCCGCGGCCGGAGTCGCGATAGAGCGGCTCACGGTCGGCCGCGGCATGCGCAGGAAGGCCCGTCTCGCCCTCGACTCGACCGGCCCGTACGGCGCGCTGCGCGGCACCCCGGGCAAGGCGTTCGCCGAGGACGGCACCGAGCTGTACTACGAGGTCGACGAGGCCGAGCCGGAGGCACCGCTCGGCCCGCGCAGGCGCCGGCTGTTCGGCCGCAAGGCCCCCGCCCCCGTGACCGTCGTCTTCAGTCACGGCTACTGCCTGAACCAGGACTCCTGGCACTTCCAGCGTGCCGCGCTGCGCGGGGTGGTCCGCACGGTGCACTGGGACCAGCGCAGCCACGGACGCTCCGGTCGGGGCGCGGCCCAGTCGAAGGACGGCACGCCGGTCACCATCGACCAGCTCGGCGGCGACCTGAAGGCCGTCATCGACGCGGCGGTGCCCGAGGGCCCGGTCGTGCTCGTCGGGCACTCCATGGGCGGCATGACGGTGATGGCGCTCGCCGACCGGTTCCCCGAGCTGATCCGCGACCGGGTCGTCGCCGTCGGCCTGGTGGGTACGTCGTCGGGGCGGCTCGGCGAGGTCAACTTCGGGCTGCCGGTCGCGGGCGTCAACGCGGTCCGGCGGGTGCTCCCTGGTGTGCTGAAGGCGCTCGGGCAGCAGGCCGCCCTGGTGGAGCGCGGACGGCGGGCCACCGCCGACCTGTTCGCCGGGGTCATCAAGCGCTACTCGTTCGCCGGCCGGGACATCGACCCGGCGATCGAGCGGTTCGCCGAGCGGATGATCGAGGGCACGCCGATCGACGTGGTCGCCGAGTTCTACCCGGCGTTCACCGACCACGACAAGACGGCCGCGCTCGCGCACTTCGCCGAGCTGCCCGTCCTCGTCCTCGCCGGCGTCAAGGACCTGGTGACGCCGAGCGAGCACAGCGAGGCCATCGCCGACCTGCTGCCGGACGCCGAGCTGGTGCTCGTCCCCGACGCGGGACACCTCGTCATGCTGGAGCATCCCGAGGTCGTCACCGACCGCCTCGCCGACCTCCTGGTACGCGCGGGAGCCGTCCCGGCAGGAGCTACGGTGGGTGGCTATGGAAGCACCAGCAGCGCACAACCCGGCTGAGTCCACGCGGGACGGGGCCGGCGCGCGGATCACCGTGACCTCCCCCGAACAGATGCAGGAGCTGGGCCGCACTCTGGCCTCGCTGCTGCGCGCCGGCGATCTCGTGATGCTGAACGGCGAACTGGGCGCGGGCAAGACGACGCTGACCCGGGGCCTCGGCGAGGGGCTCGGCGTGCGCGGCGCGGTCACCTCCCCGACGTTCGTCATCGCCCGGGTGCATCCTTCCCTCGTCGACGGACCGCCGCTCGTGCACGTCGACGCGTACCGCCTCGGCGGCGGGCTCGACGAGATGGAGGACCTGGACCTCGACGTCTCGCTCTCCGACTCCGTGATCGTCGTGGAGTGGGGCGAGGGCAAGGTCGAGGAGCTGACCGACGACCGGCTGCACGTCGTCATCCACCGCGCCGTCGGCGACACCACCGACGAGGTGCGGCACGTGACGCTCACCGGGCTCGGCGAGCGCTGGGCCGCCGCCGGTCTGGACGCCCTCGCCGGCTGACCGGGACGAGCGCCGGGCCGGCGGCCGGGAGCGTCCCGCCGCGTGGCCGGCGGGCCGGGCCGGTGCGCTCGGCCCGTACGTCCGGCTCGTCTCCGGCTGATGGCTCCGGCCCGTGCGTGCCGTTCGTACGTTCGGCCAACTATCCGACAGGACGTCGGCAAGATATTGCGTTCGGCGTCCCGCCCGTGGTCACATGGTCTCCAGTGCGTGGTTAGGTCTACCTAACCACGCTGGCCCCCGAAGCCCCAGGAGGCGTCCATGTCGGCTTCAGAGTCGGCCGCAGTGCCGGCCGCGGACCGTGACGTGCCGGTGGCGCCGCGCGTGGCGGGCGGGGTGTCGATGAGGGACCTGCTGGCGGCCTGCGCCGCGGCGGAGGCCGTCTCCCGGCCGCCCCGCGCGCCCTTGGGCGAACCGCGGGCCACGGACCGGGTGCACCGCGCCGCCGAGGGGCCCCGCAGGGCCGCTTGACGTCACGGCCCGACGTGACCGCCCGATGTCGCCGGCGACGCCCACGGCGCGTCCCTACTTGATGACGACGACCTTCTCGCCCACGATCGCGAACTGCCACATCACGTCGGCGTCGGCTCGCGAGGTCCGGATGCCGCCGAGCTTCTTGCTGGGGTCGGGCGCGGTCGTGGAACCGTCGACCGCCGCGCTGAAACCGATCGCGACGCCGTTGACCAGCGTGAACCGCACGAGATGCTCGATCTGTACGCCGTCGGACCCGGTCACCGAGCCCGCCCGCGTCGTCACGGCGTAGGTGCCCGGCGCCGGATCGACCGTGCCGGGGGTGACCTCGAAGGTGCGCCGCACCTTGTTGCCGGCGCCGACCAGCCACACGCGGTCGTCGTCGGTCGAGTAGACGACCCGCTCGCCGCTGCCGGACCGGGCGGGCAGCGCGGCGGGGTTCTTCTTGTCCCGAGGCGCCTTGGACGTGGAGGCCTTCGGCGTCGCGCTCGCGTTCGGTTTGCCCAGGGTGTCCGGAACGCTCGCGGACGCCTGGTAGGCGAGGAAGCCGACTGCGGCGAGTGCCGCCACGGTGAGCCCGGCCACGAATCCCGAGCTGCTCCTAGCCACCTTGTGTGCCCACCTCTCGACCTTCGTACGTCTTTGCTGTGACGGTAGCAGCCGAGGGACGGGACTCCCGGGCGGCCGTACGTCCGGCTCGGGCGCCGTAGGCTGTTTGCGTGCTCTTGCTCGCTCTGGATACCGCCACCCCCGCCGTCACCGTCGCCCTGCACGACGGGACGGCTGTCGTCGCCTCGTCGAGCCAGGTGGACGCGCGACGGCACGGGGAACTGCTGCTGCCGGCCGTCGACCGGGTGCTCACCGAGGCCGGTCTCGGGCTGGACGCCGTCACCGGCGTCGTCGTGGGCGTCGGCCCCGGCCCGTACACCGGCCTGCGCGTCGGCCTCATGACCGCCGACACCTTCGGACTCGCCCTCGGCGTGCCCGTCCACGGCCTGTGCACCCTCGACGGGCTCGCGTACGCGGCCGACGTGGAGGGTCCCTTCGTCGTCGCCACGGACGCCCGCCGCAAGGAGGTCTACTGGGCCCGCTACACCGATCCCCGCACCCGGGTGTCGGAGCCCGCCGTGGACCGCCCCGCCGAGATCGCCGAGTCCCTCGCCGGGCTGCCCGTCGTCGGTGCGGGCGCCCTCCTCTACCCCGACGCCTTCCCGGACGCCCGCTCGCCCGAGCACGTCTCGGCCGCCGCGCTCGCCTCGCTGGCCGCCGAGAAGCTGGCCGCGGGCGAGGAACTGGAGCCGCCCCGGCCGCTGTACCTGCGCCGTCCGGACGCCCAGGTGCCCAAGAACTACAAGGTGGTCACCCCCAAGTGACCGCCGAGCTGCGCGAGATGCGCTGGTGGGACATCGATCCCGTACTGGAGCTGGAGAAGGAACTCTTCCCCGTCGACGCCTGGTCCCGGGGCATGTTCTGGTCCGAGCTGGCCCACGCGCGCGGGCCGCAGGCGACCCGCCGCTATCTGGTGGCCCGCGACGGCGACCTCCTCGTCGGGTACGCGGGGCTCGCCGCCTCGGGCGATCTCGGCGACGTGCAGACCATCGCCGTGCGCCGGGACCAGTGGGGCACCGGGCTCGGCGCCCGGCTGCTCACCGAGCTGCTGCGGGCGGCGAGCGCCTTCGACTGCGTCGAGGTGATGCTGGAGTGCCGCGTGGACAACGTGCGCGCGCAGAAGCTCTACGAGCGCTTCGGCTTCGAGCCCATCGGCTTCCGGCGCGGCTACTACCAGCCGGGGAACGTGGACGCCCTGGTGATGCGCCTGCACGACCCCTCCTCCTCCGTACAAGGAACAGAGACCCATGGCTGACGAACCCCTCGTCCTCGGCATCGAGACCTCCTGCGACGAGACCGGTGTCGGCATCGTCCGTGGCACCACGCTGCTCGCGGACGCGATCGCGTCGAGCGTCGACGAGCACGCCCGCTTCGGCGGGGTCGTGCCCGAGGTCGCCTCCCGTGCGCACCTGGAGGCGATGGTCCCGACCATCCAACGGGCGCTGAAGGAGGCCGGGGTCTCGGCCAGGGACCTGGACGGCATCGCCGTCACCGCCGGGCCCGGTCTCGCCGGCGCGCTGCTCGTCGGCGTCTCTGCCGCCAAGGCGTACGCGTACGCGCTCGGCAAGCCGCTGTACGGCGTCAACCACCTCGCCTCCCACATCTGCGTGGACCAGCTGGAGCACGGCGCGCTGCCCGAGCCGACCATGGCCCTGCTGGTGTCCGGCGGGCACTCCTCGCTGCTGCTCTCCACCGACATCACCTCCGACGTACGGCCGATGGGCGCGACCATCGACGACGCGGCAGGCGAGGCGTTCGACAAGATCGCGCGTGTGCTGAACCTCGGCTTCCCCGGCGGCCCGGTCATCGACCGGTACGCGAAGGAGGGCGACCCGAAGGCGATCGCGTTCCCGCGCGGTCTGACCGGGCCGCGCGACCCGGCGTACGACTTCTCCTTCTCCGGTCTGAAGACCGCCGTGGCCCGCTGGATCGAGGCCAGGCGGGCGGCGGGCGAGGACGTGCCGGTGCGCGACGTCGCCGCGTCCTTCCAGGAGGCCGTGGTGGACGTGCTCACCCGCAAGGCCGTCCGGGCGTGCAAGGACCAGGGTGTGGACCACCTGATGATCGGCGGCGGTGTGGCCGCCAACTCGCGGCTGCGCGTGCTCGCCCAGGAGCGCTGCGAGGCCGCCGGGATCCGGCTGCGGGTGCCGCGCCCGAAGCTGTGCACGGACAACGGCGCGATGGTGGCCGCGCTCGGCGCCGAGATGGTCGCCCGCAACCGCGCCGCCTCCGACTGGGACCTGTCCGCGGACTCGTCCCTGCCGGTGACCGACCCGCACGTGCCGGGGCACGCGCACGCGCACACGCACACGCACGATCACGTGCACGAGGTCTCGAAGGAGAACCTCTACTCGTGACCGTCGCGCTGATGTGGGAGGCCCGGGCCGTCGCCGGCCGGGGCGAGGACCTGCTCGCCTGGGTCCGGCGGCAGGAGATGCGGAAGGAGCCGGTGCGCCGCGAGGTTCTGCGGGCGCCGCAGGACCGGGTCCTGGTCATCACCTGGTGGGACGCCGCGTACGACGCCGAACTGCCCGAACTCCCCGAGCCTGACGGGGAGTTGGTGGCCCGCACCGTGCACAGGTGGCGGTTCGAGTCGGTGACGGAGGACTGACGGGGCGCCGGCCGGCGCCGGTGGGTCCGGTGCCGGAGGCGCCCGCGCGGAGCCGCTGGACCTGATCCACCCGGCTCCGCGAGAGGCACCCCGGCCCCGTCCGCGGGAGCGTTCCCGCGGTGGACCGCACGCGTGCGTCACGCGTGCGTCGACACCTCGCAGCGCAGCCGCCGGTCCGCGCCCGGCACCCGTCGCGGCCCGGTCAGCGTCAACCGAGCGGTGTGCCGCGTCTCCGCGCTCGACGCCCCCAGCCGCAGCTCCAGCTCGCCCGGCTCGACCACCCGCCCGCCCGCGCGGTCGGTGAAGGCCGACAGGTCCGCGTGGAATGTGAAGGTGACCCGGCGGGACTCACCGGGCGCCAGGTCCAGCCGCTGGTAGCCGATCAGGCGCACGTCCGGACGCGTCACCGACGCCACCGGGTCGTGCAGGTAGAGCTGGACGACCTCGGTGCCGTCGCGTTCACCCGTGTTGCGGACGGTGAGCGAGAGGTCGTACGAGCCGTCCGTCGTGATCTCGGCGTCCGTTCCCCGGACGTCCTCCCACGCGAACGAGGTGTACGAGCGGCCGTGTCCGAAGGCGTGCAACGGGGTCGGGTCCAGGTTGCTGACCTCGTTCGCGAGGCCGAGCGGGGGCTGGAGGTAGGTCCACGGCTGGGATCCGGGCAGCCGGGGCACGCTCACCGGGAGGCGCCCCGAGGGGTTGACGCGCCCGGACAGGACGCCGGCCACCGCAGGGCCGCCCTCCTCGCCCGGGAAGAACGCCTGCACCACCGCGCCCAGACGGCCGTCCCAGCGGCCCAGCGCGTAGGGGCGGCCGGTCAGCAGGACGAGCACCACCGGAACGCCGGTGGCGACCAGCGCGTCCAGCAACTCGCCCTGTACGCCGGGCAACCGGAGGTCCGGGGCATCGCAGCCCTCACCGGAGGTGCCCCGGCCGAACAGTCCGGCACGGTCGCCGAGGACCGCCACGCACACGTCCGCCTCG
The DNA here is from genome assembly GCF_040607345.1 of Streptomyces sp. NPDC005302. Classification (NCBI taxonomy): domain Bacteria; kingdom Bacillati; phylum Actinomycetota; class Actinomycetes; order Kitasatosporales; family Streptomycetaceae; genus Streptomyces; species Streptomyces sp. NPDC005302. The sequence goes on along the minus strand of NZ_JBEXGN010000011.1, from coordinate 189,701 downwards.
GACGCCCGCGCCACCGCCTCCGCGAAGCCGGACGGGTCGGGGTCCAGGACGCCGCACCCTTCGGCGAACGTCACCTTGGCGTCCGGGAGTTCGGAGCGCAGGGAGTCCAGGACGGTGGGGATGTCGATGCCTGCCGGCACGTCGGGGTGGTGCGTGAGCACATGGGACGGGAAGGAGTAGCAGCCGAGCATCGCCAGCGGGTCCGCCGCGCGGGGGCCGACGACCGCGACGCGGATCCCGGGGGCCAGCGGCAGCACCCCGGCCGGGTTGTCGAGCAGGACCACCGACGCCTCGGCCAGGCGGCCGGCCAGGTCGCGGTTGGCCGTCGAGTCCAGGTCGACGGGGCCCTCGGGCTCGGGCCTCCAGTCCGCGTCCAGGAGGCCCAGTTCGCACTTCTGGAGCAGCACGCGACGGGCCGCCCGGTCGACCAGCGACTCCGGGACGCCTCCGCTCCGTACGGCGTCCACCAGCGGCTTCCCGTAGCACTTCACCGTCGGCAGTTCGACGTCGATGCCCGCCTCCAGGGCCGCGTGGGCCGCCTCGGCCGGGCTTCCCGCGACCCGGTGCAGGGTCTGCAGGAAGCCGACGCCGAAGTAGTCGGCGACCACGGTTCCGGTGAAGCCCCACTCCTCCCGCAGGAGTCCGGTCAGCAGACGCGCGTCCGCCGAAGCCGGCACGCCGTCCGTCTCGTTGTACGCCGCCATCACCGAACGGGCGCCGCCCTCGCGCAGCGCCATCTCGAACGGCGGCAGCGTGACGTCCGCGAACTCCCGTCCGCCCGCCCGCACCGGAGCCAGGTTCCGCCCGCCCGCCGAGGACGCGTACCCGGCGAAGTGCTTCAGGGTGGCGACGACCCCGGCCGACTCCAGGCCCCGCACGTACGCCGTACCGATCGTGCCGACGAGGTACGGGTCCTCGCCGATCGTCTCCTCCACCCGGCCCCAGCGCAGGTCGCGGACCACGTCCAGGACGGGGGCCAGCCCCTGGTGCACGCCGACCGAGCGCAGGTCGTCGCCGATGCGCCGGCCGAGCTCCTCGACCAGCGCCGGGTCGAAGGTGGCGCCCCAGGCGAGCGGGACGGGGTAGGCCGTCGCGCGCCAGGCGGTGAATCCCGCCAGGCACTCCTCGTGGGCGACCGCCGGAATGCCGAAGCGGCCGGCGTCGGCGATCGCGCGCTGGGCGCGGGCCAGCGCCCGCGCGCCGAGCTCCGGGTCCACGGGTGCCGTGCCGAAGGAGCGGGTGAGCTGGCCGAGCCCGAGCGTGATCAGCTCGTCCCAGTCCTGGTCGGCGGTCATCTCGTGCTGGAGCGGGGCGACTCCGCCGCCGTCCGTCGCCGCGCCCACCCACACGCCGTACAGCTGGGCGGTCTTCTCCTCCAGGGTCATCCGGGAGAGCAGGTCGTCGACGCGGGCCGCCGGAGTGAGCGAGGGGTCGCGCCAGGGAGCGGTGGTCATGGAACTCCTGTCAGGGAAAAGGGGGGTCGACTGCCCCTGGCCGTCCACGTTCACTTGCCGCCCACACCCATGAGGCCGCCGACCAGCGCGCGGCGGGCCACCAGGTACACGGCGAAGATCGGGACACCGGAGAGGACCACGGAGGCCAGCAGCGCCGGGATGTTCACGCCGAACTCGCTGACGTAGTTGAACAGGCCGAGGGTCAGCACCCTGGGGCCGTCGGACTGCGTGAAGATCAGCGGGAAGAGGAGCCCGTTCCAGGCCTGCAGCGCCGAGTAGACGACCACGGTGCTGATGCCGCCCTTGGCCAGCGGGACGACCAGTTGGAACAGCATCCGGGTGGTGGAGGCGCCGTCCAGTCCCATCGCCTCGTACAGGTCCTCCGAGATGTCCCGCAGCGTGCCGGTGAGGATCAGCACGGACACCGGCATCGCGAAAGCGGCCGTCGGCAGGATGATCGCGAGCAGGCTGTCGTACAGGTCGAGCTTGGCGATCATCAGGTACAGCGGGACCACGACAGCCTGCGCCGGGATCGCCACACCCAGCAGGAACAGCCGGAAGGCGGCCCCCGACCACATGCTCCGGGTCCGCACGGCGACGTAGGAGAGCGGGACGCACAGCGCCAGGACGATCACGACGACCGCGGCCGCCACGAGCGCGGTGTTCCACAGCAGGTGGCCGAAGCCGTTGTGCAGGACGGTGTCGTAGTTGTCCAGGGTCGGATGGGACGGCGGCTTCAGGGCGTTGTGGCCCAGTGCCTCGCTCTGGTGGGTGAGCGAGGCCGAGATCATCGCGTAGACCGGGACGACCACGACGGCCAGCCAGATCACCGAACCGAGGCCGGCGAGCGGGTTGGCACGCCGTGACCAGTGCCGGCGGCGGGGCCCGGTCCGGTCGGGGCCCGCGGCGGGGGCGGACTTCACCGGGCGCCGCAACGTGTCGTGTGCCATCTCGTCACATCCCTTCCCGGGTGCTGCGCATCGCACCGAAGCCGGACAGCCTCACCATCAGCAGGGACAGCGCGGTCGCGGCGATCACCAGGAAGGAGGCGACCGCGCTCGCGTAGCCGAAGTCGTAGCTCTTGAAGCCCGCCTGGTACATCAGGTACGGCAGGATCGCCGTGTCGGTGCCGGGGCCGCCCTGGGTGAGGATCAGGACCGTCTCGAAGTACGTGAGCGAACCGACGATCATCAGCACCCCGGACGTGGTGGCCGTGTTGCGCAGTTGCGGCAGCGTGATCGAGAAGAACTGGCGCAGGCGTCCGGCGCCGTCGATGGCCGCCGCCTGGTAGAGCACGTCGGGGATCTGCCGGGCGCCACCCTGGTAGATCAGCGTGTGGAACGGGATGAACTGCCAGCCGCCGACGAACACGATCGCGAGGAACGCGCCGCTCGTCGTGCCGAGCGTGTCCGCGTGGATGATGCCGAAGTTCGGGTCGAGCAGTGCGTAGAACAGCAGGGAGATCGCTGTCGACGACAGCAGGAACGGCGTGAAGAAGATCGCCGAGAGGATCGCGCGGTTGCGCTGCCTGCCCGCCGCCCACACGCCCAGCAGCAGCGAGAGCACCGTCTGGAACGCCCAGCTCACCACGGTCAGCGCCACGGTGACCGTCAGGGACTGGGTCAGCCGGTCGTCGTCCAGCAGCTTGCGCCAGTTCGCCAGGCCGACCGGCCGCGGGTCGCCCAGACCGTTCCACTGGGTGAACGAGAGGTAGAAGGCCAGGACCATCGGGGCGATGGCGAAGAACGCGAAGAACGCGATGGCGGGCAGGGCCAGTGCCGCGCTCGGGCGGCCGGCCCCGCCGCGTCCGGCGGAGCGGGGGCGGCCCGCGGTGCGCGGGCCGCCCTTGACGTGCGCTGTGCTCACTTCAGCCCCTCGAGCGCCGACACGAACTGCGTCGGCGAGGACTTGCCCACGAACAGCTTGTTGACCTCGGTGAGCATCGGGGTGGAGACGTTCGGGGCGACCGCCTGGTCCCAGCTCAGCGTGAACGCCGGTGCGTCCTGCACCATCTGGTACTGGAACTTGGCGAACTCCGGGTTGGGCGAGGCGTCCAGCAGGCTCGCCGCGTTCGAGGTGGCCGGCACGTCACCGTTGGCGATGAGTTCCTTGGTGTAGGCCTCGGACGCGCTGTCCCGCAGGAAGGCGATCGCCGCGTCCTTGTTGGAGGTACGGGCGTTCACCGACCAGTAGTTGGTGGGGTTGCCGACCACGTTGCGGATGTCGCCCGCGCCGCCCTCGAACTTCGGGAAGGCGCACCAGCCCAGGTTCTTCTTGGCGAAGTCCGGGAACTTGCCGAGCTGCGTGGAGTACTCCCACGATCCCATCAGGTGCATCGCCGCCCTGCCCTTGGCGAAGACCGCGGGAGCGCCGCCGTTGCCGTAGCCCACCGAGCTGTAGCCCTTGCCGAAGGCTCCGTCGTCGATCAGCTCCTTGACGGTCTGGGCGGCCTTGAGAACGGCCGGGTCGCCCCAGCCGGAGGCGTCGCCGTTCTTGATCTTTTCGAAGACGTCGGGTCCGCCGATCCGGTCGACCAGGTACTCCAGCCACATCAGCTCGGGCCAGATGTCCGAGCCGCCCAGCGCGAACGGGGTGATCTTCGCCTTCTTCAGCTTGGCGTTGAGGTCGAGCAACTGGTCCCAGGTGGTGGGCGGCTGGAGCTTGTGCTCCTCGAAGACGGTCTTGTTGTAGAAGAGGATCACGGGCTGCATGCCTCGCATCGGCACGCCGTAGTTCTTGCCGTCCAGGCCGCCCGCGCTGAGCACCGACGGTAGGAAGCCGCTCTTGAGCACCGGGTCGGACGCGATGACGTCGGTCAGGTCGACCAGCTGGCCGGCGTCCTTGTACGCCTTGATCGAGCCGCCGCCCCAGTTGAAGAACACGTCGGGGGCGTTGGGCGAGCCCATCGCGGTGCGCAGCTTCGCCGGGTAGTCCGTGGCGGGAACCTTCTGCAGCTTGACCGTGCCCTTGGTCTTCTTCGCCGCGGCCGACGCGTTGAACCGGCTGACGGACTTCACCTGGATCTTCGCCGCGTCGTCTCCGTAGACGAACGCGGTGAGTGTGCCGCCGCCGCCCGAGCCGTTGTCGGAGCCGCAGGCGGTGAGCCCGCCGACGGAGGCCAGGGCGGTCGCGCCCGCGCCGAGGAACCAACGTCTGCTGTAGGACTCCATGGGACGGCACCTCTCGGTATGCGCGAAGGCTCCACGACGAGCCGACGCGAATGTTTCGAGTCGAACTTCGAATGTTCCGGGAACGTAGGGCGATCCGGAGGGTTCGTCAAGAGGTCGCGCAGGGATACGATCGCGCTCATGAAGCCTGGGAATTCCGTGGAAGCAAGGACGGCGACGCTCGCTGAGATCGCCCGAGAGGCAGGGGTGTCGGCCCCGACTGTTTCGAAGGTGCTCAACGGCCGCGCCGATGTCGCCCCGGCGACCCGCAGCCGTGTCGAGGAGCTGCTGCGTGACCACGGATACCGGCGGCGCAGGGCGGAGTCGACGCGGTCGCCCCTCATCGACCTCGTCTTCCACGAGCTGGAGAGCGCCTGGGCGATGGAGGTCATCCGGGGGGTCGAGAGCGTCGCCAGGGACGAGGGGCTGAGCGTGGTGCTGTCGGAGAGCGCCGGCCGGCTGACCCCGGGCCGTACCTGGGCCGACCAGGTCGCGGCGCGCCGGCCGTACGGCGTGATCCTGGTGCTGTCCGGTCTCGACGAGTCCGGGCGGGCGCTGCTGACCAGCAGATCCATCCCGTTCGTCGTGATGGATCCGGCCGGTGACCCGGGCGACGGCGTGCCGTCCATCGGCGCCACCAACTGGCACGGGGGCCTTGCAGCGACGCGCCACCTGATCGAGCTCGGCCACACCCGGATCGGCGCGGTCACCGGGCCCTCGCAGATGATGTGCAGCCGCGCCCGGGTCGACGGCTACCGTGCCGCGCTGGAGACGGCGGGGCTGCCCGTCGACTCCGGCCTGATCCTCCCCGGCACCTTCCACCACGAGAGCGGCTACCGGGCCGGGCTCGAACTCCTGCGCCGCCCCGACCGGCCCACGGCTGTCTTCGCCGGGAACGACCTCCAGGCGCTCGGCCTCTACGAGGCGGCCCGCGAGCTGGGGCTGCGCATTCCCGAGGACCTGAGCGTCGTCGGCTTCGACGATCTTCCGGTGGCGCGTTGGGTGGGGCCGCCGCTGACGACCGTACGGCAGCCCCTGACGGAGATGGCCGAGGCGGCGGCGAAGCTGGTGCTCGAACTGGGCCGCCAGGAGAGGCCCGCGGCCGGGACGCGCATGGAGCTGGCGACCAGCCTGGTGGTCCGCAGCAGCACGGGGGCGCCCCCGGCGTGACCGGTGGGCCCTCGGCGCGGCCCCCTCACGCTCCTCCCGAGCCGGTCGGACCGGCGACCGAAACTTTCGAAGAAGCGGGCCGTGACGCGCCGTGTGGAGACACCCCTCCAACGCGAGGTACCGGAGAGCGCCCCTCGCGTCGGCTCCCCGGTGCGGAGAGATCCCGGGGGAGACCCGGGAGGCCCCGGAGAGAGCCCCCGGTGACAGCGCCGGGGAGACCATCCGGTCGGTGGCCCCGGTGAGAAAGTTCCTGAGCGCGTGGCCGCCTGTCGTGAGAGCGGCCCCCCGAAAGACCCCTGCCGTGCGAGTCGCGGCGAGAGGCATCTGCCGTGCGAGCCGCTCGGGAAAGCCGCCTGCTGTGCGAGCCGCCGCGCGAGACCGCTGCCGTGAGAGCCGGTCCGTTTCCGCGACGCGGAGGCGCAAGCGCGGTGACCGCCGCCGGGGGGCCACTCCGGTCGGAGGTCCCGGCGAGAAAGTTCCTGAGCGCGTGGCCGCCTGTCGTGAGAGCGGCCCCTGAAAGAGCCGTGCTGTGCGAGTCGCGGCGAGAGGCGTGTGCGATGCGAGCCGCCCGGGAAGCCCCCTGCTGCGCGAGCCGCCGCGGGAGCCCTCTGCCGTGAGAGCCGGTCCGTTTCCGCGACGCGGAGGCGCAAGCGCGGTGAGCACCGCCGGGGAGACCCTCCGGCCGGAGGCGCCCGACCAGAAAGTTCCCGAGCGCCAGGCCGCCTGCCGTGAGAGCGGCCCCCCCGAAAGAGCCGTGCTGTGCGAGTCGCGGCGAGGGGCGTCTGCAATGCGAGCCGCCCGGGAAGCCTCCTGCCGCGCGAGCCCTCTGCCGTGAGAGCCGGCCTGTTTCGGCGACGCGGAGGAGGAAGCGCGGTGAGCGCCGCCGGGGCAGCCCCTTCCGAACAGCCCATTTCCCTTGGCCCCTTCGGGGGGTGCTCGCCGGTGGTGCGTACAACCAATGCGCCGACCGGCGAGTCTCGTGCGGTGAGCCTGTGACCGTGACGGGAGGGCCTGCTGATGAATTCCCCGCGTCCGCGCACACGGTGGGCGGGACCCCTCGCCGTGGTTCTGCTGGCCCTGGTGGCGCCCACCGGACGCGGTCCCGCGGGTGCGACGACCGTCCCCGTCACGCCCGCCTTCGTCCCGGTCCCCGCCGCCTCTCCCGTACGCGAGGACTTCGACGGTGACGGATACCCGGACCTCGCGGTCGCCGACGGCCACGCCCCGGTCGACGGACGGCGGGGCGCCGGCCGCGTCACGGTGCTGTACGGCGGCCCGGACGGCTCGTCCCCCATGGGTGCGGGCGGACGGGCCGTGATCAGCCGGGCCACCGGGGGCGTTCCGGGCGCGCCGGTCGCGGGGGAGGGGTTCGGGTCCGGGCTCTCGCGGGGGGACCTGGACGCCGACGGCTACGCGGACCTGGTCGTCACCACCGCGGGGACGAGTGACGCGGTGATCGTCTGGGGCGGTCCGCACGGCCTGTCCGGCGCCACCTCCGTGCCAGCCACCTCCGTGCCCGCCGCCACCGCGCGGACGGGTGACTTCGACGGCGACGGCCTGCTGGACCTGGTGCTCCTCCGGCCCGGCCGCGGCGACGCGGCCGGGGGCACCGAGGCGACCGTCTGGACCGGCCCGGTGCGCCGTACGGGCGTCCCCGCACGGGCGGCCGCGCTCGACCCCGGCGGACTCGCGCACGCCGGTGTCGTCGGCGGCGCCACCGGGGACGTGGACGGCGACGGCCGCGACGACCTGGTGCTCTCCGCGCACTGCGGCGCGGGCGCCTCCTGCACGTACGTCTACCGCTCCACGGCCACCGGGCCGGTCCGCACCGCCGGCCACCGCGGCGGCCCCTCCGTCGCCGTAGGCGACCTCGACGGAGACGGCTACGCGGACGTCGTCGTGGACGCCGGGGCCGGTCCCGGTCCCGGCGCCGCGCCCGCCCGCCGGCTCGACATCGCGTACGGATCCGCCGCCGGGGTCGGTGACGGCACCGTGTGGACGTCGGTGACGCCGGAGGGGCCGGTGGCGCAGGGAGCCGGCGTGCGCGACGGTGGGTCCGGAGCCGTGAGGCTCCTGGACACCGACGGCGACGGCTGTCCCGACCTGACCGTCGCGGCACTCGCCGGACGCGCCGGAGCGGGCTCGCTCCGCACCCTCTCGGGCTGCCCGGCGGGAGCCGTGCGGGACCCGGTCCAGGGGCGCTGACCTCGTCCGGGGAAGAGACTTCGAAGGAGACGGCAGAAAACTTCGGGGAAATGCCGGGACGGTGTCGAAACCGTCGTCCCCCGATCGACGCACAGGTGAGAGGCGGGGACGGACCCCGTCCCCGAGAGTCACCGAGACACGAGGAGTCACCATGCCCCGCTACCTGTCGCTCGTCCAGATCGACGAAAGGACCGCGCCCGCCGAGGGCCCCAGCTCGGAGCTGATGCAGCGCATGGGCGAACTGATCGAGGAGATCACCAAGGCGGGCGTCATGCTGGAGACCGAGGGTCTGACGCCCTCCGCCCAGGGCAAGCGCGTCCTGTGGTCGGGCGGCGAACTGACCGTCACCGACGGGCCCTTCACCGAGTCCAAGGAGGTCGTCGGCGGCTACGCGATCATGCAGTGCAAGGACATGGCCGAGGCCCTGGAGTGGACCAAGCGGTTCCTGAAGGTGCACGAGGAGCACTGGACGGTGACCTGCGAGGTGCGCGAGATCGCCGGAGGCTGAGCGGTCCGCTTGGCCCGGGGCCGTCGCGGGTGTCTGATGGTGGGCTGTGGAACAACAGCCCACCCAGGCCCCCGGCGGCGGCGTCGACACGGCCGTCGAGACCATCTTCCGCATCGAGTCGCCCCGCATCATCGCGGGCGTCGCGCGCATCGTCCGTGACGTCGGCATCGCCGAGGAGCTCGCGCAGGACGCCCTGGTCGCGGCGCTGGAGCAGTGGCCGCGGGACGGTGTGCCGGACAACCCCGGCGCCTGGCTGACGGCGACGGCCAAGCACCGCGCGATCGACCTCGTACGCCGCAGGGAGCGGTACGCGCGCAAGCTGGAGGAGGTCGGGCGGGACCTCTCGCTGTCGGCGCCGCACCACGTCGACGAGCCGACGGATCCCGACGACATCGACGACGACCTGCTCCGCCTGGTCTTCACCGCGTGCCACCCCGTGCTGTCCGCGGAGGCCCGGATCGCCCTCACCCTGCGGCTCGTCGGCGGCCTGACCACCCCCGAGATCGCCCGCGCCTACCTCGTCCCGGAGGCGACGGTCGCCCAGCGCATCGTGCGCGCCAAACGGACCCTCGCGGCCAAGGCGGTCGCCTTCGAGGTGCCGTACGGGCCGGAGCGCGAGGCGCGCCTCGGGTCCGTGCTGGAGGTCATCTACCTCGTGTTCAACGAGGGGTACGCGGCCACGGCGGGCGACGACCTGCTGCGCCCGGCGCTGTGCGAGGACGCGCTCCGGCTGGCCCGCGTGCTCGCCGAGCTGATGCCGAAGGAGCCCGAGGTGCACGCGCTCGCGGCCCTGCTGGAACTCCAGGAGTCCCGCGCCGCCGCCCGGACCGGACCCGGTGGCGAACCCGTCCTCCTCAGGGACCAGAACCGCCGCCGCTGGAACCGCATGCTGATCCGCCGGGGCTTCACCGCGCTGGGCCGCTCCAACGCCGTCGCCACCGGCAGCCCCGGGCCGTACGCCCTCCAGGCCGCCATCGCCGCCTGCCACGCGCAGGCCCTCACCTACGAGGACACGGACTGGTCGCGGATCGCCGCCCTGTACGGGCTGCTCGCCACGCGGGTTCCCTCGCCCGTCGTCGAGCTGAACCGTGCCGTGGCCGTCTCCATGACCGAGGGCCCCGGCCCCGCGCTGGAGATCGTCGACACCCTCACCGGTGAACCCGCCCTGCGCGACTACCACCTGCTGCCCAGCGTGCGCGGCGACCTGCTGGCCCGGCTCGGCCGGACGGCGGAGGCGCGGGCCGAGTTCGAACGGGCGGCCGCGCTGGCCCGCAACGACCGCGAACGCGCCCTGCTCACGGACCGGGCGAGAGCGCTGCCCGACGCGTGAACCGTCGCCCCGACGCGGTGACGCGCGCTCAGGTCGTCGTCGGCCGCGCGGGTGCTCCGACGAGCATGGTGGGGGCGCCCGCCACCCGGGTCAGGAACACCGTCGCGGACCGGGGCCCCTGCGGCTTCACCTTGCGCCGCAGCTCCTCCGGCTCGACGGCCGACCCGCGCTTCTTCACGGTCAGGACGCCGACCTCCCGCTCCCGCAGGAGCGCCTTCAACTTCTTCAGGTTGAACGGGAGTCGGTCGGTGATCTCGTACGCCGTGGCGTACGGCGTGGGGCGCAGTTCGTCGGCGGTGACGTACGCGATGGTCTCGTCCACGAGACCGCCGTCGAGGTCCTCGGCCACCTCGGCGACCAGGTGCGCGCGGATCACGGCGCCGTCCGGCTCGTACAGATAGCGTCCGACCGTCCGCACCGCCGGGTCGGGCAGTCCGCGTCCGCGCAGTTCGCGCGGGCCCGGCAGCAGGGTGGCGCGCACCAGGCCCGGTTCGGTGCCGAACCACAGCACCGCCTCCTTCACGTCGCCGCCGTCGGAGATCCACTCGGCCTCCGCCGCGGCCGGGACCGCCTCGTGCGGGATGCCGGGGGCGATCTTCAGCGCGGCGATCGGAGCCTTCGCGGCCGCGCCGACCGCCCAGGACAGCGGCGGGGAGTAGGCCTCCGGGTCGAAGATGCGGCCCCGTCCGCCCCGGCGCCCGGGGTCCACGAAGACCGCGTCGTACCCCGACGTGTCCACCTCGGTGACATCGGTCTCGCGCACCTCGATCAGGTCGGCGAGTCCCAGCACGTCGGCGTTCGCCCGTGCCGCGGCGGCCGTGAGCGGGTCGCGGTCCACGGCGAGGACGCGGATGCCCGCGCGGGCCAGCGCGATCGCGTCGCCGCCGATCCCGCAGCAGAGGTCGGCGACGGAGCGGACGCCCAGCGCGCGCAGCCGCTCGGCGCGGTGGACCGCCACGCTCGTACGGGTGGACTGCTCCACCCCGTTGGGCGTGAAGAACATCCGCCCCGCGTCCTCGGACCCGAACTTCGCCACCGCCCGCTGCCGCAGCCGCGCCTGTCCGAGGGCCGCCGAGACCAGCTCGACGGGGTGCTCGCGGCGCAGCCGGGTGGCGACGGCCAGCTCCTGCGCCGGTTCGGTGCCGTGCACCTCGGCGAGCAGGGCGCGGCCCTCGGAGGTGAGCAGGGAGGCGAAGGAGACGTCGTTCACCCGGCCATTGTGGGCCAGTCGGTGGACGGTGTGCCTCCGGCCGCGGTGTCGGGGCCGCGTCCGGGCGGTGACCTGCGAGGATCCGGGCCCATGCGATCCGTACGACAAAACTATAAGAACGGCGCAAATAGGGCTGGTGTGCGCTGCGGGATCGGCGCGATGGCCCTCGCCGTCCTCGTCTCCGGCTGTGCGGCGGACGGCTCCGGCTCCCGCGCCGTCCGCCCGGCCGCCGGCCAGCAGGCCGGCCGGCTCCAGGCGGCGCCCGCCCGCGCCCTCGACTCGTACGCCCTGCGGCTCCGCAAGGCGCAGGCCGCCCGCACCGCCGTCGCCAAGCGCTGGGGGCTGCCCACCGCGCCCCTGTTGCCCCCGGCGCCGCCCGCGAAGAAGCCGGTCATCGAGGCCCGCAAGGGGTTCGAGGTCGACGGCCAGAAGGAACTCGGGCTGCCGCCGGTCTTCACCACCGTGCCCACCAAGGACAGGGTCGTCTTCCTCACCATCGACGACGGCGAGGAGAAGGACCCGCAGTTCCTGCGGATGATGAGCGACCTGAAGATCCCGTACACCGCCTTCCTCAGCGACTACCTGATCAAGGACGACTACGGGTACTTCCGGAAGATGCGCGACCGCGGCATCACCCTCAACAACCACACGCTGCACCACCCCTACCTGCCCGGTCTCTCCTACGCGCAGCAGAAGCACGAGATCTGCGGCATGCAGGACGTGATGAAGAAGCAGTTCGGCAAGCGGCCGTCGCTCTTCCGCCCGCCCTACGGCAACTACAACCAGGACACCCTCCGAGCCGCCAAGTCCTGCGGCGTCACGCACGCGCCCATTTGGGACGAGGAAGTCTTCGTCGACCACTGGGAGTACCGCGAGGAGGACCAGGACCTGCACCCCGGCGACATCGTCCTCACCCACTTCCGCGGCCGCAAGGACTGGAAGGGGACCATGCCCGACCTGGTCCGCCGCTTCCTGAAGAGGGTCACGGCCGAGGGCTACGCGGTCGCGCGCCTGGAGGACTACCTGTGAGGCTGCGGGTGCCGGTCGCCGGACTGCTCGCGGCGCTGCTGCTCACCGGCTGCGCGCAGTCCGTCGACCCGATCGAGCGGCTGGGCAAGAAGGCGGCGCAGCGGGTGCACCCGCAGCAGACGGCGTACCGCCGCTGGGGCCTGGCCGCCCCGCTCGCCCCGGCGCCCCGAGCGCCCGCCCGGACCACCGCGCGCACCGCGGGCCCGGGCCTGCCGCCCGTCGTGGACCACGTCCGCACCCGCGACAAGGTCGTCTTCCTGACGTACGACGACGGAGCCGAACGCGATCCGCGGTTCGTCGACATGGTCCGTGAACTGCGGCTGCCCGTCAGCGTGTTCCTCACGGACAGTGTCGTCGGGCCGGGGTACGCCCACTTCGCCCGGCTGCGTGAGGTCGGCGCGACCGTCCAGAACCACACCCTCGACCACGCCTCCCTGCGCGGCCTGCCCTACGCGGGCCAGCGCGCCGAGATCTGCGGGCAGCAGGACAAGCTCCGGCAGCGTTTCGGCATCCGCCCGCGGCTGCTGCGACCCCCCTACGGCCGGTACGACGCGACCACCCTGCGGGCCGCCGGCGACTGCGGGGTCAGCGCGGTCGTCCTCGGCAGGGCCCCCGGCGCGCACCGGCTCCGGCCCGGCGACATCCTCACCGGCTTCGAGGAGCCCGACCTCACGGCCGCCACGCTCCGGCTGCTCCGGCGCATCCAGGCGCAAGGCTTCACGCCCGCCCGGCTGGAGAACTACCTCTAGCGCCCGGGAACCGCTTCCAGAGGGTCCGCCCGGACGTCCGACGGGGGCCGTCGGGACCGCGCCACGACGCTCGGCTTTGGCACTCCGCTTGACCGAGTGCTAATCGCAGTCATAGTGTCAGGCCTGGCACTCCCCACTGGAGAGTGCCAATAGCGACGGGCAGATCCGGCACCCGCGACGACGGATCGACCTGGTCGCCACCTCAGACAGTTAACCCCGTGAGATCTCCGAAGGGGGAGGTCGGATCGTGACGACCACCAGCTCCAAGGTTGCCATCAAGCCGCTCGAGGACCGCATTGTGGTCCAGCCGCTCGACGCCGAGCAGACCACGGCCTCTGGCCTGGTCATCCCGGACACCGCCAAGGAGAAGCCCCAGGAGGGCGTCGTCCTGGCCGTGGGCCCGGGCCGCTTCGAGGACGGTAACCGTCTTCCGCTCGACGTCACCGTCGGCGACGTCGTGCTCTACAGCAAGTACGGCGGCACCGAGGTGAAGTACAACGGCGAGGAGTACCTCGTCCTCTCGGCTCGCGACGTACTCGCGATCATCGAGAAGTAATTCACCCGGTAAGGGCGTTCGGGGTCATTCCCCGGACAGTCCCGCACCAAGCATTGCAGTGAACTGCGCCCCTGGCCCCCGCTACTTCTGATGAACCGGGCGCTGGGGGCGCCGTTCGTTTCTCCCAAGTTTTCCGAGAGGGCTGAACCGCTCCCATGGCGAAGATCCTGAAGTTCGACGAGGACGCCCGTCGCGCCCTCGAGCGCGGCGTCAACAAGCTTGCCGACACGGTGAAGGTGACGATCGGCCCCAAGGGCCGCAACGTCGTCATCGACAAGAAGTTCGGCGCCCCCACCATCACCAACGACGGTGTGACCATCGCGCGCGAGGTCGAGCTCGACGACCCGTACGAGAACCTCGGCGCCCAGCTGGTGAAGGAGGTGGCGACCAAGACCAACGACATCGCGGGTGACGGTACGACCACCGCCACCGTGCTGGCCCAGGCGCTCGTCCGCGAGGGCCTGCGCAACGTCGCCGCCGGCGCGTCGCCCGCCCTCCTGAAGAAGGGCATCGACGCCGCGGTCAAGGCCGTGTCCGAGGAGCTCCTCGCGACGGCCCGCCCGATCGACGACAAGTCCGACATCGCCGCCGTGGCCGGGCTCTCCGCCCAGGACAGCCAGGTCGGCGAGCTCATCGCCGAGGCGATGGACAAGGTCGGCAAGGACGGTGTCATCACCGTCGAGGAGTCCAACGCCTTCGGCCTGGAGCTGGACTTCACCGAGGGCATGGCCTTCGACAAGGGCTACCTCTCGCCCTACATGGTGTCCGACCAGGAGCGTATGGAGGCCGTCCTCGACGACCCGTACATCCTCATCCACCAGGGCAAGATCAGCTCCATCCAGGACCTGCTGCCGCTGCTGGAGAAGGTCATCCAGGCGAACGCCTCGCGGCCGCTCCTGATCATCGCCGAGGACGTCGACGGCGAGGCCCTGTCGACCCTGGTCGTGAACAAGATCCGCGGCACGTTCAACGCCGTCGCCGTGAAGGCCCCCGGCTTCGGTGACCGCCGCAAGGCCATGCTCGGCGACATCGCCACCCTCACCGGTGGTCAGGTCATCGCCGAGGAGGTCGGCCTCAAGCTCGACCAGGTCGGCCTGGACGTGCTCGGCACCGCCCGCCGCGTGACCGTCACCAAGGACGACACCACCATCGTCGACGGTGGCGGCAGCTCGGACGAGGTCGTCGGCCGCGTCAACCAGATCAAGGCCGAGATCGAGAACACGGACTCCGACTGGGACCGCGAGAAGCTCCAGGAGCGCCTCGCGAAGCTCGCCGGCGGCGTGTGCGTGATCAAGGTCGGCGCCGCCACCGAGGTGGAGCTCAAGGAGAAGAAGCACCGTCTGGAGGACGCCATCTCCGCGACCCGCGCCGCGGTCGAGGAGGGCATCGTCTCCGGTGGTGGCTCCGCGCTCGTCCACGCCGTCAAGGTCCTCGAGGGCAACCTTGGCAAGACCGGCGACGAGGCCACGGGTGTCGCGGTCGTCCGCAAGGCCGCCGTCGAGCCGCTGCGCTGGATCGCCGAGAACGCCGGCCTGGAGGGTTACGTCATCACCTCCAAGGTCGCCGAGCTCGACAAGGGCCAGGGCTTCAACGCCGCCACCGGTGAGTACGGCGACCTGGTCAAGGCCGGCGTCATCGACCCGGTCAAGGTCACCCGCTCCGCCCTGGAGAACGCCGCCTCCATCGCCTCCCTGCTCCTCACGACCGAGACCCTGGTCGTCGAGAAGCCGGCCGAGGAAGAGGGCGACGCCGGTCACGGCCACGGCCACGGTCACTCCCACTGACGCACCGCGTCGTGAACACGGGCACGCCCGCCGGGGCGTGACCGCGTGAAAAGGTCCCCGTTCCTCAAGGAACGGGGACCTTCTCGCTTAACGAAGCCCGACTCACGTCGTCATCCCCTTACTGGGGGCCGTACTTGCGCCCCGTCTTCGACGTGATCCCGCCCAGCAGCGCGCGCGGTGTCACCTTCACCACCCCCATGAGCACCTTGTACCGGGCGTCGGGGATGGACAGCGTCCGGCCGCGCGCCAGGTCGGCGAGCGCCGCCGCGACCAGCTTGTCCGCGTCGAGCCACATCCAGTTCGGGATGTTGTCCGTGCCCATCCCGGCCCGCTCGTGGAACTCGGTCCGCACGAAGCCGGGGGCCAGCGCCATCAGCCGTACGCCGCTGCCCGCGAGATCCTTCGCGGCGCCCTGGGTGAACTGCACGACCCACGCCTTCGACGCGCCGTACGTCCCCCGCGGCACGAACGCGGCCACCGACGCGACGTTGACGATGCCGCCCCGGCCGCGCTCACGCATCGCCTCGGCCGCCGCCGACGTCAGCCGCAGCACCGCCTCGCAGTGCACCTTGAGCATCGTCAGCTCGTCCGCCATCGACACGTCGAGGTAGTGGCCCTTGTTGCCGAACCCGGCGTTGTTCACCAGCAGGTCGACCGGGCTCCTGCGGTCCGCGAGGCGGACGGCGACCGCCTCGATGCCCTGGTCCGTCGCCAGGTCGGCGGTCAGTACCTCCGCCTCGATGCCGTGCCGGTCGTGCAGCTCCGTCGCCTGCTCGTGCAGCCGCTTCGTGTCCCGTGCCACCAGCACGAGGTTGTGCCCGTCCGCCGCCAGCCGCCGCGCGAAGGCGGCACCGATTCCCGCGGTCGATCCCGTAATCAGAGCCGTTGTCATGGCGCAAGGTTAGTGACCTGTTCAGGAGCCCCGCGCCCGGTGCCGCCCAACGCCCGGCGGCGCTCTTCGACTTCCCCTCACCCCGGACCGGCCGGCCCGGAGCCCACCTCATCCGCCGTACTGCGCCACGTACTTCTCCGCCGCCGCCCGCGCCTCCGGATGCAAGGCGTCGCCGGCCGCCAACAGGTCCGGAAGCAGCTCCCGTTGGGTCGTGACCGCGCGGAACTGGACGGCGACGGTCACCTCGTGAGCGGGCCGGTGGACGATCCGGACCGCGTCCCCGGCACGGATCTCACCGGGCACGATCACCCGCAGATACGCGCCGGGCGCGCCCCGCAGCGTGAACCGCCTGACCCAGCCCTTCTCACCCAGGTGCTCCTGGAAGGTGCGGCACGGGATGCGGCCGCTCGTGATCTCCAGGACCACCTCGGAACCGATTTGCCAGCGTTCGCCGATCAGCGCGCCGGACACGTCGAGCCCCTCCGTCGTGAGGTTCTCGCCGAACACGCCGTTCGGCAGAGGGCGTCCCAGCTCGCGCTCCCAGGCGTCGAGGTCTTCGCGCGCGACCGCGTACACCGCCTGGTCGTCGCCGCCGTGATGGCGCAGGTCGCACACGGTGTCCCCGGTGAGCCCGCTCGCGGCGCTCCCCTTCGGGCCGGGAGCCGCCACGCGCACGCTCCCCTCGACCGGCCGCTTGTCGATCCCGGTCACGCCGTCCGGGTGGTCCGTGTAGTCGACGGCCCGCGCCCGGCCCACGTTCAGCGACAGAAGCTTCATGGCCCCACGCTAAGTGATCCCTTCCAAAGCGTCGATGCCATATTCGGCGCCGTACCCAAGCCTGGCTTATGCTCGAAAAGTGATCGAGGCCCGTCATCTCCGTGTCCTGCGCGCCGTCGCCACCACCGGTTCCTTCTCGGCGGCAGGCCGCGAGCTGGGCTGCACCCAGCCCGCCGTCAGCCAGCAGATGAAGGCGCTGGAGGCGTCGGTCGGCACCCCGCTGCTCATCCGCACGGGCCGCGAGATGCGCCTCACCCAGGCGGGTGAGGCCTTGGTCCGGCACGCGGCGAGCATCCTGGCCGGCCTCACCGCCGCCGAGGAGGAGGTCGCCGCCATCGCCGGACTGCGGGCGGGCCGGGTCAGGCTCGTCTCGTTCCCCAGCGGCAGCTCCACCCTGGTGCCCACAGCTCTCGCCGCCCTGCGCGCCGCCCACCCCGGCACCCGCGTCTCCCTGGAGGAGGCCGAACCGCCCGAGTCCGTCGAGAAGCTCCGGGCGGGCGACTGCGACATCGCGCTCGCCTTCCGGTACGAGGGCGCGCCGGGCGTCGAGGAGTGGGACGACCTCGTCGTACGACCGCTGCTGACGGACCGTCTGGTCGGGCTCGTGCCCGAGCGGCACCGGCTCGCGCGCGCGGAGTCCGTCTCCATCGGGGAGTTCGCCGCCGAGTCGTGGATCGCGGGGTGCCCGCGCTGCCGGGGCCAACTGGTCGAGGTCTGCCGCGGCGCCGGCTTCGAGCCCCGCATCGACTTCGCCACGGACGACTATCCGGCCGTGGTCGGACTGGTGGGCGCGGGACTGGGTGTCGCCGTCCTCCCCGAACTCGCGATCGAGTCCGTACGCCCGAAGGGTGCACGCACGGTGACGGTGGAACCCGCGGTGCGGCGGGAGATCGTGGCCCTCACGCTCCCCGACCTGGCCGAGGTGCCGGCGGTGGCCGCGACGCTGGACCGGCTCGCGACGGCGGCCGCCCGCTAGGAACCCGCACGGGTGCCCTCAGGAGCGCCCGTTATGCAGAAACGTTCCTTCAAGTGTTCGAAGCGGAGCCGCTGCCGCTGCCGGTGGCCGATGCCGTCACCAGTCGGTTGCGGGCCCGTCCCATGAGCTCTTCGCGCTCGTCCTCGGTCAGTCCGCCCCACACGCCGTACGGTTCGCGCACCGCGAGCGCGTGCGCCGCGCACTCGGCGCGTACCGGGCATCTCATGCAGACCTCTTTGGCCGAGTTCTCGCGAGCGCTCCGTGCCGCACCGCGCTCGCCCTCCGGGTGGAAGAAGAGCGAGCTGTCGACCCCGCGGCAGGCCGCGAGGAGCTGCCAGTCCCAGAGGTCCGCGTTCGGACCGGGAAGGCGTGAGAAATCTGCCATTGCGTGTCCCCTTGTTGCCGTTCTGGGCTGCTCTGTGCCCACCGACCGTACATCTACGATCTAAGGAGATGAAAATATGACTCATTGCGAATCTAGCCGCAGACACCAGCAAAGGGGAAGAAAACAGGCTAAATGGGGCATAGGTTGTGATGAAACGTTGAGGGTCGGCGCGCATGTCTCCACCGTGTCCGCACCCTCACGTACAGTGCCGATGACGGCCGACTGCCCCGTAACTCTTTCGGGTGACCATCGTTGAGATGGACGGAGGCGGTCGAAGGAACAAGCGCTCGGGCAGACGGTCCTATCCGTCGGCGAGTGTCGACCGCACAGGTGACGATTCGTAACAGCCTGGAGGCTCAAGGTGACGCGCATCAGCTGCGGAGGGCGGCCATGACATCCGTCCTCGTCTGCGACGACTCCCCGCTTGCCCGAGAGGCGCTCCGCCGCGCGGTCGCGACCGTGCCCGGTGTCGAGCGCGTGACCACGGCGGCCAACGGCGAGGAAGTACTCCGCCGCTGGGGTGCCGACCGCTCGGACCTGATTCTGATGGACGTACGCATGCCCGGACTGGGCGGCGTCGAGACGGTCCGGCGGCTGCTGTCCGCCGACCCCGGTGCGCGCATCATCATGCTCACCGTGGCCGAGGACCTGGACGGTGTGGCGCTCGCCGTCGCCGCCGGCGCCCGCGGCTATCTGCACAAGGACGCCTCACGGGCGGAGCTGCGCGCCACCGTGACCCAGGCGCTCGCCGACCCCACCTGGCGGCTCGCGCCGCGCAGACTGCGTTCGGCCGAGATGGGCGCCGCGCCCACGCTCACGGCGCGGGAGATCCAGGTGCTCGAAGGAATGAGCCACGGCCGCTCGAACGCGGAGATCGGCCGTGAGCTGTTCCTCTCCGAGGACACGGTCAAGACCCACGCCCGGCGACTGTTCAAGAAGCTCGGCGCGTCGGACCGGGCGCACGCGGTCGCGCTCGGATTCCGCTGGGGCCTGGTCCGCTAGGTGAGCGGACTCGGGGGTATGACCGTAGTAGTCCCTACCCGCCGGACGGCGGGTGGGGCCGGGCCCTCGAAGAGAGTGTCTTCGGTGTCCGATCCCCGTTTCCCGGCGGATGCCGCATCCTTGAGGTGTGGAGTTCCTCGGGGACAAGTCGGACGAGCGGAAGGGGAGGGCGCAGGAGATGAGTTCCGGCGCACCTGCTCATAACGCTTCGGTGCACAACTACGGACGCGGTGCCGCGGACGCTTCGGCGTCAAGGCACCATGGACCGATGCGCGAAGACGAGACGACGGGGATCGGTGCGCTCGTCCATCGCGCGGTCGACGGCGACGAACAGGCGACCCACGACCTGCTCGCCCACGTACACCCCCTCGCACTGCGCTACTGCCGCACCCGTCTGTCCCGGCTCCCGGGCGACGCGCGGCACTTCGTGGAGGACCTGGCGCAGGAGGTCTGCGTCGCCGTACTCCTCGCCCTTCCGCGGTACAAGGACACCGGGCGCCCCTTCGAGGCGTTCGTCTTCGCCATCGCCGCGCACAAGGTCGCCGACCTCCAGCGCGCCGCGATGCGCCATCCGGGGTCCACGGCCGTTCCCTCCGACGAGATGCCGGAGCGTCCCGACGACTCCCTCGGTCCTGAGGAGCGCGCGCTGCTCAGCAGCGACGCCGAGTGGGCCAAGAAACTCCTCGCCAACCTCCCCGAGAACCAGCGCGAGCTGCTCCTGCTGCGGATCGCGGTGGGCCTCACGGCCGAGGAGACGGGTCAGATGCTGGGGATGTCACCGGGCGCCGTCCGGGTCGCCCAGCACCGCGCCCTGAGCCGGCTCCGCGCCCTCGCCGAGCAGTAGGAAACCCCCCCCCTCGTCCTTCGTGTGCGGTGAGTCTCTTTCCCGGCACGGGCAGGACGCGGCGACCCGCACGGAATCCGCCCCGGCGCCCCACGGCCGGGCCCTCTGCCGTGCCCCAGGAGCCCCTCCGGGCACCGGTCTGAACACGGATGACGGAATACCCGTACGAACATACGAAGCCGGTGCTGACCCGGAACCGTGGAATGAGAGAGCCGTGCTTCCCGTTAGCATGGACATCCGCACCGATCAAGGCCATTTGGGGAAGGTGTCATGACTGCCAACGTCGACGGAGTGCCCGCCAAATTCGCGACACTCGGGCTGACCTACGACGACGTGCTGCTGCTGCCGGGCTCGTCGGACATGGCGCCCGACCAGATCGACACCGCCTCGCACATCTCGAAGAACGTCCGGGTCAACATCCCGCTGCTGTCCGCCGCCATGGACAAGGTCACCGAGTCGCGCATGGCGATCGCGATGGCCCGCCAGGGCGGCGTCGGTGTTCTGCACCGCAACCTCTCCATCGAGGACCAGGCCAACCAGGTCGACCTCGTGAAGCGTTCCGAGTCCGGCATGGTGACCGACCCGATCACCGTGCACCCGGACGCCACGCTCACCGAGGCCGACGCGATCTGCGCCAAGTTCCGCATCTCCGGTGTGCCGGTCACCGACGGCGGCGGCAAGCTGCTGGGCATCGTGACCAACCGCGACATGGCCTTCGAGACCGACCGTTCGCGCCAGGTGCGCGAGGTCATGACGCCCATGCCGCTCGTCACCGGCAAGGTCGGCATCTCGGGCAACGACGCGATGCAGCTGCTGCGCCGTCACAAGATCGAGAAGCTTCCGCTGGTCGACGACTCGGGCGTCCTCAAGGGCCTCATCACCGTCAAGGACTTCGTCAAGGCGGAGAAGTACCCGAACGCGGCGAAGGACGGCGAGGGCCGCCTGCTGGTCGGCGCGGCCGTCGGCGTGGCGGGCGACGCCTTCGAGCGCGCCCAGGCCCTGATCGAGGCGGGCGTCGACTTCATCGTCGTCGACACCGCCCACGGCCACTCCCGTCTGGTCGGCGACATGGTCGCCAAGATCAAGTCGAACTCCTCGGGCATCGACGTCATCGGCGGCAACATCGCCACCCGCGACGGCGCGCAGGCACTGATCGACGCGGGCGTGGACGGCATCAAGGTCGGTGTCGGCCCGGGCTCCATCTGCACGACCCGCGTCGTCGCCGGCATCGGCGTCCCGCAGGTCACGGCGATCTACGAGGCGTCGCTCGCCGCCAAGGAGGCGGGCGTGCCGGTCATCGGCGACGGCGGCCTCCAGTACTCCGGCGACATCGCGAAGGCCCTGGTCGCGGGTGCCGACACGGTGATGCTCGGCTCGCTGCTCGCGGGCTGCGAGGAGTCGCCGGGCGAGCTGCTCTTCATCAACGGCAAGCAGTTCAAGTCGTACCGCGGCATGGGCTCCCTGGGTGCCATGCAGACCCGTGGCGAGCAGCGCTCCTTCTCCAAGGACCGCTACTTCCAGGAGGGCGTCGCCTCCGACGAGAAGCTCGTCCCCGAGGGCATCGAGGGCCAGGTGCCCTACCGGGGCCCGCTCTCCGCGGTCGTCCACCAGCTCGTCGGCGGTCTGCGCCAGTCGATGTTCTACGTCGGCGGCCGCACCGTGCCCGAGCTCCAGGACCGCGGGCGCTTCGTCCGCATCACCTCGGCGGGTCTCAAGGAGAGCCACCCGCACGACATCCAGATGACGGTCGAGGCACCGAACTACAGCCGCAACAAGTAGGCGCGCACCAGCGTTCGACGGGCGCCACGCGTGCGTGGCACCCCGACAAGGGCGGCCCCGGAAGGTTCCGGGGCCGCCCTTGTCGTGGGCGTCGGGGATACTGGGAGGCGCAGAAGCGAAGAGGGAAAGGCCACAACGTGACTGAGATCGAGATCGGGCGCGGCAAGCGCGGCCGTCGGGCGTACGCCTTCGACGACATCGCCGTCGTCCCGAGCCGCCGTACGCGGGACCCGAAGGAGGTCTCGATCACCTGGCAGATCGACGCCTACCGCTTCGACCTGCCCTTCCTGGCGGCCCCGATGGACTCGGTCGTCTCACCGGCCACCGCGATCCGTATCGGCGAGCTGGGCGGCCTGGGCGTCCTGAACCTGGAAGGCCTCTGGACGCGGTACGACGACCCGCAGCCACTGCTGGACGAGATCGCCGAGCTGGACGCGGAGACCGCGACACGCCGCCTCCAGGAGATCTACGCGGCTCCCATCAAGGAGGAGCTGATCGGCCAGCGCATCAAGGAGGTGCGCGACTCCGGGGTCGTCACCGCCGCCGCGCTGTCCCCGCAGCGCACCGCGCAGTTCTCCAAGGCCGTCGTCGACGCGGGCGTGGACATCTTCGTCATCCGCGGTACGACGGTGTCCGCCGAGCACGTCTCCGGTGCCGCCGAGCCGCTGAACCTGAAGCAGTTCATCTACGAGCTGGACGTCCCGGTGATCGTCGGCGGCTGTGCCACGTACACCGCGGCCCTGCACCTGATGCGCACCGGCGCGGCCGGCGTCCTCGTCGGCTTCGGCGGCGGCGCCGCGCACACCACGCGCAACGTCCTGGGCATCCAGGTCCCGATGGCCACCGCGGTCGCCGACGTCGCCGCGGCCCGCCGTGACTACATGGACGAGTCCGGCGGCCGCTACGTGCACGTCATCGCCGACGGCGGTGTCGGCTGGTCCGGCGACCTCCCCAAGGCGATCGCCTGCGGCGCCGACTCGGTGATGATGGGCTCCCCGCTCGCGCGCGCCACCGACGCGCCGGGCCGCGGCCACCACTGGGGCATGGAGGCGGTGAACGAGGAGCTGCCGCGCGGCAAGAAGGTCGACCTCGGCACCGTCGGCACCATCGAGGAGATCCTCACCGGTCCGTCGCACATCCCGGACGGCTCGATGAACATCTTCGGTGCCCTCCGCCGGGCGATGGCGACCACCGGCTACAGCGAGCTCAAGGAGTTCCAGCGCGTCGAGGTGACGGTCGCGGACTCGCAGCACAAGCGGTAGTTCCGGCGCTCGCACGCCGTAGGTGAGAAGGGCCCGACCACCGTCCGGTGGTCGGGCCCTTCTCGTGTCCGCGGAGTCCGTCAGCCGCTGGTCAGCAGTTCGGCGACGCTCGCCAGCATCAGGACGATGCCGCCGAGGCCGACGGCCGTCCCGAACGCCCGGAAGCCGAATGCGGTGACCCATCTGACCGGCTCCGAGAGGTCACCGGTCGACGCGGCACGCAGGTCGTGGCCGCGCTGCTGGGAGGCTTCCATCGCTGTGGCGGAACCCCGCACGTTGAAGGCGACCCAGCACCCGGCCACCGTCGCCGGCAGGCCGAGCACCATCAGGAACACATAGCTGGGCATCCTCAGAGCCCGGCCTTGCGCGTGCTCCGGAACGCCACGTAGGCCGCGATCGCGAAGAAGACGAAGGTCAGCGGGTCGGCCTCGGCCTTCCATGCCTCCTGGACCACGTCGAAGTGATCGAAGAAGACCTCGTTGAAGCCGACACCGAGCTGCTTCGCGCCGATCATGGCCTCGCCGATCAGCTGGCCGAGGTAGATCGAGGCGACCGAGACGATGACGCTGAGGACCGGCAGGGTCTGGTTGCGTCCGCCGAGGCGGCCCGCGGCGATGCCGACCAGGAAGCCGACGCCGACCGCCGCGTAGCCGATCTCGTGCTTGGTGGCGCCGATGATGACGCCGTACAGGATCGCGGAGATCAGGCCGGCGCCGAGCGCGGCGACGGCGCCGAGCGCCAGGTTGTTGCGCACCGGTGCGGCCGGGGCGACGGGCGCGACCGGGAAGCCCGGCTGGGGCGCGCCCTGCGGACCGGCCTGCTGCGGGAAGCCCTGCTGCGGCGCGGTCGGCTGGCCGGGCTGACCCGCGTACGGGTTGTTCTCGACGGGCGCGGCGGGCTGGCCGGCGTACGGGTTGTCGACCGGCGGACCGGGCGGCGGCGTGGTCTGGCTCATGTGGGATCCCCCCCAGGGATGTGAGCGCACCGGTGTGGTGCGCTGGACGCGTTCGCGCACACGTGCGGGACGCCCGGGGCGCGGGCGCACTTGTGTGCGAGAGCTGCCGCAGATTAGCAGGCGGGAGTGACAATCCGTGAGGGGAATTTCCCGGGTCAGAGCCGGTGTGCCGCGCCGGTCGGGGTCGCTCCTCTTGTGTCCAGGAGGAGTTGGGCCTTCACAGACAGTCCTTGCAGGTCGTAGGTGCGGTGCTGCTGCAGCAGGATCGTCAGGTCGGCGTCGGCCGCGGCCTCGTAGAGGGAGTCCGCGCGGGGTACGGGCCGGCCGAGGACGCTCCAGGCGGGGACGTGCGGGTCGTGGTAGCTGACGGACGCGCCGAGTTCCATCAGGCGTACGGCGATCTCGTGGGCGGGGGCGCCCTGTTGGTCGGCGACGTCGGCCTTGTAGGTGACGCCGAGGAGGAGCACGCGCGCGGCGCGGGCCGACTTGCCGTGCTCATTGAGCAGGGTGGCGGCGCGCTGGATGACGTACTGGGGCATGTGGCTGTTGACCTGCTGGGCCAGCTCGACCATCCGCAGGGGACGGCCGGAGTGTCCCGCGAGGTCCTGGGGGATCCCGTGGCCGCCGACGCCGGGCCCGGGCCGGAACGCCTGGAAGCCGAACGGCTTGGTCTCCGCGCACCGGATGACGTCCCACAGGTCGACGCCGAGGTCGTTGCAGAGCACGGCCATCTCGTTCACGAGGGCGATGTTCACGTGCCGGAAGTTGGTCTCCAGGACCTGCACGGTCTCCGCCTCACGCGGGCCACGCGCGCGTACGACCTTGTCGGTGAGGCGCCCGTAGAAGGCGGCCGCCGATTCGGTGCACGCGGGCGTGAGGCCGCCGATGACCTTCGGTGTGCCGGCCGGGGTGATGTCGCGGTTCCCGGGGTCGACGCGGCTGGGCGAGTACGCGAGGTGGAAATCGCGCCCCGCGCGCAGGCCGGAGCCGGATTCGAGGAGCGGACGGAGGAAGTCCTCCGTCGTGCCGGGGTGCACGGCCGATTCCATGATCACCGTGGTGTGCGGCCGCAGCTGGGCGGCGAGGGTGCGGGCCGCGGTCTCCACCTGGGCGAGGTCGAGGCTGCCGTCCGCGCCCCGGGGGGTCGGCGCGCAGATCACGGCGGTGCGGACGCGGCCCAGCTCGGCCGCGTTCGCGGTCGTCCGGAAGCCTCCCGAGAGCATCCGGCGCAGCTCGGCGGGGGTCAGGGAGCCGCCTTCCGGCCCCGTTTTGTAGCCGACCGTGGAGATGCCGGCGGCGACAGCGGCCTGGGCCAGGGGCAGGCCGAGATGACCGAGTCCGATGACGGCGAGGTCTGCGGGCATGGAGTGGGCCGTCCTTCCCAGTAACCGAAGCGGGACAGGTGCGCAAGCCCTGTGGACAGGATGGGCGAGAGCAATGTCAGACTAGGAGTAAATATGACCGATTTGCGGGATTGTCCGCCCAAGATTCCCTACGAGTCGCCGAGTGTTGTCCACAGGCTGAGGATGGACGGTGGCCGATGAGGGGCAAGACGGTCAGACTTGGGCAGGGGGGATGTGAGCCGGGCGTCGCCCGGCAGGTGCGGCCAGCGCGACAACAGCGGGAGGCAGCGGTGAGGACAGCGACACTGGGGCCGGCGGAGCGAGCCGAGTCACTGGCGGGAATGGCCGAGCGGGAGCTGGACGTGCTGGTGGTGGGCGCGGGTGTGGTCGGCGCGGGCACCGCTCTGGACGCCGTGACACGCGGCCTGTCCACCGGCCTGGTCGAGGCGCGTGACTGGGCCTCCGGGACGTCGAGCAGGTCCAGCAAGCTGATCCACGGAGGGCTGCGCTATCTGGAGATGCTCGACTTCGCGCTGGTGCGTGAGGCGCTGAAGGAGCGCGGCCTGCTCCTCGAACGGCTGGCGCCGCACCTCGTGAAGCCCGTCGCGTTCCTGTACCCCCTGCAGCACAAGGGCTGGGAGCGCTTGTACGCGGGTTCGGGCGTCGCCCTGTACGACGCGATGTCGATGGCCCGCGGCCACGGACGCGGCCTGCCCACCCACCGCCACCTCTCCCGCGGCCACGCCCTGCGCGTCGCCCCGGCCCTGAAGAAGGACGCCCTGGTCGGCGCCCTCCAGTACTACGACGCCCAGATGGACGACGCCCGCTATGTCGCGACCCTGGTGCGCACGGCCGCGGCGTACGGCGCGAAGGTCGCCAACCGCGCCCGGGTCACCGGCTTCCTCCGCGAGGGCGAGCGGGTCGTCGGCGCCCGGGTGCGCGATGTCGAGGGCGGCGGCGAGTACGAGATCCGCGCCAAGCAGATCGTCAACGCGACGGGTGTATGGACCGACGACACCCAGGCGATGGTCGGGGAGCGCGGTCAGTTCCACGTCCGCGCATCCAAGGGCATCCACCTCGTCGTGCCGAAGGACCGGATCAACTCCTCCACGGGACTGATCCTGCGCACCGAGAAGTCCGTGCTCTTCGTGATCCCGTGGGGCCGCCACTGGATCATCGGCACCACCGACACCGACTGGGACCTCGACAAAGCGCACCCGGCGGCGTCCAGCGCCGACATCGACTACCTGCTGGAGCACGTGAACTCGGTGCTCTCCGTCCCCCTCACCCGCGACGACGTCGAAGGCGTGTACGCGGGGCTCCGGCCGCTGCTGGCCGGGGAGTCCGACGCCACCAGCAAGCTGTCGCGCGAGCACACCGTGGCCCACCCGGTGCCGGGACTCGTCGTGGTGGCGGGCGGCAAGTACACGACGTACCGCGTGATGGCCAAGGACGCCGTGGACGAGGCGGTGCACGGGCTCGACCAGCGTGTCGCCGAATGCGTCACCGAGGAGACCCCGCTGGTGGGAGCCGAGGGCTACCACGCGCTGTGGAACGCGCGAGCACGGATCGCGGCCCGCACCGGCCTCCATGTGGTGCGCGTCGAACACCTGTTGAACCGTTACGGGTCGCTCGCCGAGGAACTCCTCGACCTCATCGTCGAGGACCCGACGCTCGGTGAGCCGCTGCCGGCCGCCGAGGACTACCTCCGGGCCGAGATCGTCTACGCCGCCTCGCACGAGGGCGCCCGTCACCTCGACGACGTGCTGACCCGGCGCACCCGCATCTCCATCGAGACGTTCGACCGCGGTACCCGCAGCGCCCGCGAGGCCGCCGAGCTGATGGCGCCGGTCCTCGGCTGGGACAAGGACCAGATCGAGCGCGAGGTCGAGCACTACCAGAAGCGCGTCGAGGCCGAGCGCGAGTCGCAGCGTCAGCCGGACGACCTGACGGCGGACGCGGCGCGGCTGGGAGCGCCGGAGATCGTGTCGTTCTGACCGGCGTGGGACACGGGTGAGGGGCGGCCTCCCGACGGAGCCGCCCCTCACCCGTGCCCGCACGGTCGTTGCCCGCCGGTTCCCGCTCCTGTCACTCGAAAGTGTGCCGTGAGCTGGGATCTTCGCCCGCGGGCCGGCCGTTCTACGGGGTGCGGGGACAGAACTCGGCGGCGAGCACGGCCGGTTCGAGTGCCGGGTCCGTGACCCCGCCCGTGTTCACCCGGAAGGTGAGGACACGACGACCGTCGAGGGTGGCCGCGCTGCGCACGTAGCTGCCGGAGATGCGGCCGTTGTGTCCCCACACCGTGGTCCCGCACGGCAGCTTCACCGGGAACAGCCCCATGCCGTACGCGCCGTGTGCGGCACGGGTGTCGAGCATCTCGCGCAGCCAGTGCGAGGGCAGCAGCCCGCCGCCGAGCAGTGCCGCGTAGAAGCGGTCCAGGTCGGCGAGCGTGCTCACCAGCTCACCCGCCGCGCCGGCCACGCGCGGGTCGAGCTCGGTGACGTCGGAGCCGTCCGCGGTGTACGCGCGTCCGTGCGGCAGGGGAAGGGAGACGCGGGCACCCGGGAAGGAGGTGCCGGTCAGACGGAGGGGAGTGATGATGCGGCGTTCGGCCTCGGACGCGTACGAGCGGCCGGTGACCTGCTCGACGACCATGCCGAGCACGACGTAGTTGGTGTTCGAGTAGGCGAAGCGGCCGCGGCCGCTGGAGGGATGGGTGATGGCGAGACGTACGGCCTGAAGCGGTGTCAGGGGGACCGTGCCCCCGGTGTCCGAGGTGAAGTCGTGGAGGCCGCTGGTGTGGCGGAGCAGGGCGCGCAGAGTGATGCGGCGGCCGTCGTTGCCCACGCCGCGCACCAGCTCGGGCAGGTGGTCGTCCAAGGAATCGGACAGGGACAAGCGGTGTTCGGCGGCGAGTTGCAGGACGACCGTCGCGACGAACGTCTTGGTGATGCTTCCCGCGCGGAAGTGGTCGGCTCGGGCGATGCCGTCACCCGCGCTCGCGAAGCGTGAATCTGACCCCTCGTCGGCGAGCAGCGCGGCGGCCGGAGCACCGCCGCGGGTCACCAGGCGGGCGAGGGCGGTGTCCGAGGCCGGGGTGACGGGGCCCTGCGAGGAGGCGAGGACCGGTTCCAGCAGGCCGGTTTGGGCCATGCCGAGGAGGGCCAGGGACACGGGTATCGCCAGGAGTGTCCGAGGTGTCCGGGGTTGCGGCATCGGCCAGGACCTCCTTGTCGCGGCCCATCATGGGGGACGTTTCTGTGCGGGAGGCCAGGTGGGACGCGTGTGCGGGGCTGCGGGGGCCGGACGGTCGCCCTGGGCGGGGTGTGACTGCTGTGAGGGCGTCGGCGGGGGCCGGACGTCTCACTGGCTGAGCTGTTGCGGTTCCAGGGGCCCCCAGGGCGTCGGGCACTTGTCGGGTGAGGGACAATGAAGGCTCTGTCAGGGCGGGTTGCATGAGGGGACGCATGTCGGAGGCGGAGCGGGCGGGAGCATCCCGTCAGGACAAGAGCGAACGTCTCCTCGCCGGGCGGTACCGGCTGGGGGATGTTCTCGGCCGCGGCGGCATGGGCACGGTGTGGCGCGCGCAGGACGAGACCCTGGGCCGCACGGTCGCCGTGAAGGAGCTGCGGTTCCCGTCGAGCATCGACGACGACGAGAAGCGCCGGCTCATCACGCGCACGCTGCGGGAGGCCAAGGCGATCGCGCGGATCCGGAACACCGGCGCGGTCACCGTCTTCGACGTGGTCGACGAGGACAACCGGCCCTGGATCGTCATGGAGCTCATCGAGGGCAAGTCCCTCGCCGAGGCCATCCGTGAGGACGGCGTGCTCACGCCGAAGCGTGCCGCCGAGGTGGCCCTCGCCATCCTCGACGTGCTGCGCGCGGCGCACCGCCAGGGCATCCTGCACCGGGACGTGAAGCCGTCGAACGTGCTGATGTCCGACGACGGCCGGGTCGTGCTCACCGACTTCGGTATCGCGCAGGTGGAGGGCGACCCGTCCATCACCTCGACCGGCATGCTCGTCGGAGCGCCCTCTTATATCTCGCCCGAGCGGGCGCGCGGTCACAAGCCGGGGCCCGCCGCCGACCTGTGGTCGCTGGGCGGACTGCTGTACGCGTCGGTGGAGGGCGTGCCGCCGTACGACAAGGGTTCCGCGATCGCGACGCTCACCGCCGTGATGACGGAGCCGGTGGAGCAGCCGAAGAACGCGGGCCCGCTGGAGAGCCTGATCTATGGTCTGCTCGCCAAGGACCCCGAGCAGCGGCTCGACGACGCGGGCGCCCGCGCCCTGCTGAACGAGGTGCTGCGCGAGCCCGAGCCGAAGGCCGCCGAGCCGGAGCCGATGGACGCGACGAAGGTCGTGACCCTGCCGCCGGTTCCTGAGCAGGGTCTGGGACGGCGGAGTTCGGGCAGCGGTAAGGATTCCGGAGCCCGGAAGGGCGAGGAGGCGTCCGAGCGGTTGCGCGGGGCGCTGAGGTCGGTGCGCAAGGCCGCGTCGGCGGCCGGGGCCGCCACCGCCGCGGCGACGACGCGTGCGAAGAGCACGGGCGGGTCGGAGACCTCCGGTGCGCGCAACGCGTCCGCGACGTCTGGTTCCGACGAGGGCAAGAGCAAGAGCAAGAGCAAGGACATCGCGTCCGGTTCGGCCGCAGCCGCAGCCGCAGCCGCAGCCGCTGACGTCGCGGTGGCGTCCCCGTCCGCGGGACTGCCCGGGCCGGCGTCGGACAAGGCCGAGGACACCGGTCGTGACGGTTCGTCGGTGAACTCCAGTTCGTCCGGGGATGCCGGTGCGGCGGGTGCCGCCGGTACGCGCACCACCTCCGGATCCGGTTGGCCGGTTGCCCCCGAGCGGCCGCCGCGGCCGGTGCCGAGGGCGCCGCTGACGGACGTCGTGCCGCGGCGCACGCTGGTGATCATCGCCGTGGTCGTGGCGCTGGCGGTGCTCGGCACCGTGCTGGCCCTCACCCTCGGCGGCGGGGACGACAGCGGCACGAAGGACAACAAGGGCGGCGCCAAGCCGGCCGCGTCCAGCGGAGCGAGCGCCGGAAGCGGCAAGGGCGGCGACACCAAGAGCGACGACAAGGGCAAGGACTCCGAGCACACCGACAGCGGTGACACCTCGGGCTCCGGCTCGGACTCCGGCTCCGGCTCGAAGGAGTCCTCGGGCACCACGTCGGATCCGAGCGCGGGCGCGTCCGACGGTTCGGGCGGCGACGGCAAAACGTCCGGTTCCACGGCGGAGTCGACGTACAAGAGCGGTCAAGGGTTCTCGATAGGACTGCCGAAGGGCTGGAAGTACCAGTCGGCGGACGCCGCCGGGGCGCGGTTCTCCGGGCCCGACGGACAGAAGCTCCTCGTCGGCTGGACGACGACGCCCAAGGACGACCCGGTCGCGGACTGGCGGAATCAGGAGCGCTACATGACGCGCTCCCAGTACACGCGCCTGCGCATAGAGAAGGTGGACTACCGCGGCTGGAACACGGCCGACTGGGAGTTCACCTACGTGGACGGCGGCACCAAGTACCGGTCGATAGACCGAGGTTTCGTTGTGAACGCGCATCAGGGGTACGCGTTGATGTACACGGCGAAGGCCTCCGCCTGGGACAGCACTCTGCGCAAGGAGACGTGGAAGACGCTGAGTCAGACGTTCCAGCCGAAGTCATGACGTACCGCTCGCCGAGGTGACGTTCCGCCACGGATGGACGGCCTGAGATCTCGCATCACCGCTCTGCGGGTTGCCTCGGGCACGTATCGTGAGTGGTTGCGGACCGTACGAAGCCGTAACGGGACGCAGGGCGAACGGAATTGACCGACCGGTCGGCTGGGGGAGGCATCGTGGACGAATACGCGGGACGAGTACTCGCGGACCGTTACCGCCTGCCACTGCCGCCGTCCGACGAGTACGAACTCGCCGAGAGCCGGGCCTTCGACACGTACAGCGGGCAGGAAGTCCTGGTGCGGCAGGTGCCGTTGCCGGAGGTCGTCGAGGCCGAGATGCTCGACGCGGACGGCCTGCCCGAGGGGTTCGTCGCGCGGGACGGCGGAGCCCGGCGGGCGTCCGCGCGCACCACCCGCCGGCCCGCCGAGCCGGCCGTGCGGCGGGCGATCGAGGCCGCCCAGGCCGCCGCGCAGATCCCCGACCACCCCCGTCTCGACCAGGTCTTCGACGTGTTCGCCGAGGGCGGGTCGCTGTGGATAGTCAGCGAGTTGGTGCCCGCGAGGTCGCTGGCGGCCCTGCTCGCCGAGAAGCCGCTCAGCCCCTACCGCGCCGCCGAGGTGGCCTCCGACGTCCTGACCGCGCTGCGCGTCCTGCACGCGCACGGCTGGGTGCACCGGAACATCACCGCGCGCACGGTTCTCGTCTGCGACGACGGCAGGGTGTTGCTGACCGGACTCGCGGCGGGAGCCGCGGAGGAGGCGCTGTGCGGGTACGACCCGGTGCCGGTCCGCGAGGACGACCTCGGTGCCGGGCCCGGCTCCGGTCCCGGAGCGGGGACGGGCACCGAGAGCGTCGCACGACGCGGCTTCGCGGGGGCCGCGGGACAGCCGGGGCCCGGCGGCCAGGCGGGACCGGGAGCGCAGCGCGGCGCCGGTGACCGGAGCGGTCCGCGCGGGCACGGCCCCGCGGGCGGGATCGGATTCGGAGGCGGCACCGCGCACGGGGTCGCCGTCGCGGCCACCTCCGGCGCCGCCGCGGAGGAAGCCCGCCGCGCGGCCATCGAGGCCCGCGCCGAGCAGGGCACACCCGTACCGGGCCGGCCCGCACCAGGAGCCCCCGCCCGGGGCCCGCGCGCTCTCGAAGCGGGCGGCCCCGCCCGTCCCACAGCCCGGCGGACGGAGCCCGGCGGACCGGCCGAGGCGTCGGAGGCGGGCGGCCGGGCGGACGGTCCCGGAGGCGACATCCGTGCGGCGCGCGCCGGAGCCATCGCCGCGTACCGCGCTGGAGCGCGTGCCGCCGCCCGCGTGCAGGAGGAACAGCGGGGCGACCCGCTCGCCCTTCCGGCACCCCGGCCCGAGGCCGGCGGCGAGCGGACCGGAGAGACCGAGGCGCACGGGCAGCAGCCCCGGCAGGGTCCGTACGGGCAACCCCGTCAGCAGGGGCAGTACGACACCGCTGCCCCGGCGCAGCAGGGCCAGGAGTACGACCCGTCGGACCCCCGGCAGGCCCAGGGGTACGGCCCCTCGGCCGATCCGCAGCAGACCCAGGCGTACGGCGTGCCCCAACTGCCCGCCCAGGCCGGGCAACAGCGTCCGCCCACCGCGCCCCCCGGTCAGATAGCCGACCCGTACGGGGTCGGCGGTGCCGGCTGGCACGGCGCGCAGCCGCGCTCCGCGCGAGCCGTCGGCGGCGGCAACGGCGGGGACGCCGGCCAGGGACGCCCCCCACTGCCCGGCGGAACGGCCGGGAGGCCGGACCCGGGGGCCACCGGCTACGCCAACCCCGCGCTGGGACCGGCGCAGCAGGCCTCCGCCACGGAGTACGGCGGCCGTCCCGGCGTGCCCGGGTCCGCGGGCGCCCCCGACAGCGGCCGGACGCAGGGCGACCGGGTTCCCGAGGGCTGGATCCCCGACGACAGCCACGGACCCGGTGGCCTCCGCGCCACTCACGTCCCGGGTCAGCAGCGTGGTTTCATGGACTCCGGCCACACCCGGGTGCCCGGTGCCTCCCCGGCCGCGCCGGTCCCGGATCACACCCGCGCTCCCGGAGCTCCCGAGCTCGCCGTCCCCGCCTCGCGCGGCACGCAGGGCGCGAGCGGTGGCTGGGGTGAGCTGGTCGCCGGTGCGCCGCCGCGCCGCGGCCCGGCCACCGCGCTCGCCGCCGAGCGGGCGCGGCAGGCACGGATGGCCGTGGTCGGGCCGGTCACCGAGCGCTGGGCGCCGGAGCAGGCCGGACCCGTCCACGAGAACTGGCAGCTGGCGGCCCCCATCGGACCCGCGACCGACCTGTGGGCGCTGGGCGCCCTGCTCTTCCGGGCCGTACAGGGCCACGCGCCCTACCCGGAGGAGAACACGGCCGAACTGGTCCAGCTGGTGTGCGCCGAGCCGCCCGCCTTCGCCGAGGAGTGCGGCCCGCTGCGGCCCGTCGTCGAGTCGCTGCTGCGTCAGGACCCCACCGAGCGGCTGGACTTCGAGGAGCTGCGCGGCTGGCTGCGGTCGCTGGTGCGCTCCGCGCCGGAGCCCGAGGCCGGGGCGCATGTCGTGGCCGCGCCGCCCGTCGACCCGAGCCGGCTGCCGATCGTCCGGCGGCGGGGCGAACTGGTGCGCAGGCGCCGCGCCGGACTGCCCGCGACCAGCCCGCACGCCCGGCACAAGCGCGCCAAGCGGGAGGGCTCCGGCAAGCCGCGGAGCCTGGGGCGCAACCTGGTCCTGCTGGTGCTGCTCCTGCTGGTCGCGGCGGTCGCGTACGCGATGGTCTTCCTGCCCAAGTCCGGTGAGGGCGGCACGGACGACCAGGGCACCGGTGCCGTCGGGCAGGTCAGCCCCGCCCCCGACACCAGTGGCGGCACCGACGCGAGCAGCGAGCCGCGACCCGACCAGACCTCGCCGTCGGCCGACAAGAGCCCTTCGGGGAAGGCGAGTTCGACCTCCGGCGGCAGTACGGACGATCCTGATGTGGCGCAGGGCTTCACGCTCCGCAAGGACCCCGCGGGATTCCGGGTCGCCGTGGCGGGCGGCTGGGTCCGTACGCCGAAGAACGGACGCGGCCAGGTCGTCTACTCCCACGGGGACTTCGAGCTGATCGTCGTTCCCGGCCGGGACGGCACGAGCACGTTCGGCAGCGACCCGATGACGTACCAGCGCGAGAGCGAGAAGGAGTTGCAGCCCTTCCGTGACTCGACGTGGGCCACGTCCAGCGGGATGCGGCGCATCGACGTGGGCGGCCGGGTGATGGCCGAGGGACAGTTCACCTGGCAGGACTCGGCGGGGCGCTCGCTCTACGTACGCAACCTCGCGATCATCGTCGGCGGCCACTACCACGTGGTGCAGCTGCGCGGCCCGGAGGCCGAGCGCGACGAGGTGACCCGGCTGTACGAGCAGGCCGCCGACACCTACCAAGTCACCGGCTGAGCAAGCCCGCTGACCGTCCGACACGGTCTCACGACCCGCCGGGCCGCGTTCAGGCAGCTGAGGACGGCTGAACACCGGACGGTTCCCTCCCGTACACGGAAGGGAGAACCGTCACAGTGCTGTCTCCGTACGACCCCGCTTGTTCCCTGTGCGGTGACCGATCTTTAGTCTGACCCTGTCAAGACCATTGCGGGGAAACGTGAATCAGATGCAGGGCCTGCTCCTTGCGGGCCGCTACCGGCTTGTGGACTCCATCGGCAGCGGTGGCATGGGCCGGGTGTGGCGTGCGCACGATGAGGTGCTGCACCGCACGGTCGCGGTCAAAGAGCTGACCGCCGCGCTGTACGCCGCCGAGGGCGACCGTGCCCGGCTGCTCGCCCGTACGCATGCCGAGGCGCGGGCCGCGGCCCGGATCAACCACTCGGCCGTCGTCACCATCCACGACGTGCTGGATCACGACAACCGGCCCTGGATCGTCATGGAGCTGGTCGAGGGCAACTCGCTGGCCGACGAGGTCAAGGACCGGGGCCGGATCGAACCGGCCGAGGCGGCGCGGATCGGGCTGTGGGTGCTGCGTGGGCTGCGCGCCGCTCACGCCGCCGGCGTGCTGCACCGTGACGTGAAGCCGGGCAACGTCCTGCTGTCGCCCGACCGGCGTGTGCTGCTCACCGACTTCGGGATCGCGCAGGTCGAGGGCGACACGACCATCACCCGCACCGGCGAGATCGTCGGGTCCGTCGACTACCTCGCGCCCGAACGGGTGCGCGGCCACGATCCCGGCCCGTCCTCCGACCTGTGGGCCCTCGGGGCCACGCTGTACACGGCGGTGGAGGGACGCTCGCCGTTCCGGCGCACCTCCCCGCTGACGACGATGCAGGCGGTCGTCGACGAGGAACCCGAGCCGCCGCGGAACGCGGGTGCGCTGGAGCCGGTCATCGCCGCGTTGCTCAGCAAGGACCCCGAGGCCAGGCCCGGTCCCGCGGAGGCCGAGGAGATGCTCGCCGAGGCCGCCGAGGGCCGCCGCCCGCGGACGGCGCAGGCCCACGTACCGACGGCCCGGCACACCGACACGCGGGTGGAGCCGAACGCGGCCCGGGGGAACGGACCCGGCGGGAGCGGGACTTACGGGGGTGGCACCCAGGGGGGCGGGACCCACGGTGGTCCGTCCTACGGAGGTCAGCCCTATGGGCCGTCCGGTACCGGAGGGGGAGGTCCCGCCGGGACCGCGTACCAGCCTCTGCCCGCGCCCGGCGGCCCGGTTCCGGGCAAGCGGCGGCGCGGCCGTACCGTCGCGCTCGTCCTGGTCATGGCCGCGCTGGTCGGCGGCGGCGGTGCCGTGGTCATGCGGTACGCGGACGACTGGCGGCACGACGACACCTCCTCCGCCTCGACGGGCGGGAGCAAGGGCACCGGCACCGGCGACAAGCCGACGCCCTCGGACAGCGCTTCCAAGGCACCGGCCGACGGTCTGCCGAAGGGCTGGGTACGGGTGAAGGATCCCCTGGGCTTCCGCCTCGCCGTGCCCGGCAAGGACTGGGTACGGAAGGTCACCGGTTCCCAGATCGACTACACCCCCGACGGCGGCCAGCACTTCATCCGCATCGCCATCGACGACTCACCCGACTTCGACGATCCGTACCGCCATCAGCTCGACCTGGAGCAGCAGGTCAAGAAGCTGAAGGACTACGCGAGCTCGAGTCTCCAGGCCAACACCTTCCGGGACTGCCGCGGCTCCCTCTGGGACTTCACCTGGACCGCCGAGGAGGGCAAGACCGACTTCCCCGGGCCGCGCCGCGCCATCGAGGAGACCTACATCTCCCGCAAGGGCGTCGAGTACGCGATCTACATGTCCTCGCCGCTGGAGGACTGGATCGTGACGCGTCAGCAGTTCGGCGCGGTGCTGCGCAGCTGGGACGAGGCCGGATAACACCCACGGCGACGACACCGCTCCGGAGGGTCTCCGTCCGTTGGTGCATCATGGGGCCCATGGGGACCGAGGGGGAGAACGTCCGTGTGATCGCGGGCCGTTACCGGCTGGAGGCGAGAATCGGCCGGGGCGGCATGGGCGTGGTCTGGCGTGCCACCGACCAACTGCTCGGCCGTCAGGTCGCCGTGAAGGAACTCGTCCTCGACGACTCGCTCTCCGCCGAGGAGACGCGCCTCCAGCGGGACCGCACGTTGCGCGAGGCGCGCGCCGTGGCCCAGCTGCACCACCCGCACATCATCGTCGTGCACGACGTCGTCGTGGACGACGAACGCCCGTATATCGTCATGGAGTTGATCGACGGCGGCTCGCTCGCCGAGCGGATCTCGGCGCGCGGCCCGGTCGACGCCCGCGAGGCCGCCCGGATCGGCATCGACCTGCTCGGGGCGCTGCGCCGCGCGCACGAGGCCGGTGTCCTGCACCGTGACCTCAAGCCCGCCAACGTCCTCGTCGAGGCCGGCACCGACCGGGTCGTCCTGACCGACTTCGGAATCGCCCAGGTCGCGGGCGCCACGACGCTCACCGAGAGCGGCGCGTTCGTCGGCTCGCCCGAGTACACCGCGCCCGAGCGGATGGCCGGGGCCAGGACCGGGCCGGAGTCCGACCTGTGGTCGCTCGGCGCGCTGCTGTGCACGCTGCTGAGCGGCGCGTCCCCCTTCCGGCGCGACTCGCTGGGCGGCATCCTGCACGCGGTCGTCGTCGACGAGATCCGTCCCCCGGCCCAGGCCGCGCCCCTGCTGCCCGTCGTGCGGGGCCTGTTGGAGCGCGACCCCGAGCTGCGGATCGACGCGGCGGAGGCGGAGCGGCTGCTGCGCGCCTTCCGGGACACCGGCCGCACCCCGCGGTGGTCCGTCCCGTACACGCCCACCCGGCGGGACAACCCGCTGCACCGGCCCGCGCCCCGGCCGTCGCCTCCTTCCGGTACGACGGACGAGCGCCCGCCCAAGCAGTCCGCGCGAGGTCTGCTGGTCGCCGCCGCGCTGGTCGCGGCGATGGCCGGGGCGGGGGTCTCGGCGGCGGCCCTGCTGATGCACGACGGCGGTGACGGGAACGGCCCGCCGCCCGCGTCGAGCGCGCCCGGCAGCACGTCCCGCACCCCCGGCAACGGCCCTTCGGCGTCCGGCACCCACCCGGCGTCGCCCGCCGGTGTCACACCCACGGTCACCCGGCGCGAACCCGCGACCGCCACCAGTTCCCGCCCCGCGCCTCCCTCCGGATACCGCCTGGCCTCCGATCCGTACGGCTTCGCGCTCGCCGTGCCCGAGGACTTCACCCGGGACCCGCAGGGGGAGCGGGTCTTCT
Organism: Streptomyces sp. NPDC005302; assembly: GCF_040607345.1. Taxonomy (NCBI): domain Bacteria; kingdom Bacillati; phylum Actinomycetota; class Actinomycetes; order Kitasatosporales; family Streptomycetaceae; genus Streptomyces; species Streptomyces sp. NPDC005302. The sequence continues at coordinate 151,965 of NZ_JBEXGN010000011.1, read as the reverse complement.
ACATGTCGCCCGGGCAGGTCTTCCGCCTCGGCGTCAAGGTGTCCGAACCCGCGTCGGGCGGCCCGCTCGGTGTGATGCGCCGGGCGGCCGGCGAGGGCTCCTCCACCAACCCCGGCTACCGCGACGGCAGGGTCACCCGGACCACGCACGGCGGACACCCCGCCGCCCTCTGGGAGTTCACCTGGAACGGCTTCACCGCGGCCGAGGGCGCCCGGCACACCTACGACCTGTGCTGGGAGGAGGGCGGCCGGATGTACGACCTGTGGGTGTCGGCGCCGGTCGGGCGCCTGACGGAGGCGAAGGAGTACTTCGACGTGGCCGTGGACACCTTCGCCCGTACCTGACCGGCCGAACGGGCCGCGGCGGCGCCGCGGTTCGCCCGTAGACGCATAAACGGGAGATAAGGGATGGCGTGCGTCACGGGTCTGTGACCGGCGGCCGACAGGGCTGGATGCCGACGGCCCCGCCGCGATAGAGATGGACCCATGAGCGACAACGGGGGAGTCCCTCACGGGGGCGAAGAACCGACGAGTTTCGGTCTGCAACCACCACGGCCCGCCGTGCCGGGACGGCAGCCGGAGGCGCAGGCCGCCGTTCCGTACCCGGGCAATCCGTACGCCACGCCCACCCGGGTCGTCCCGGAGCAGACCCGGCCGGAGCAGCAGGAGCCTCCGGCGCAGCCCGTGGAGGAACCGGGAGCCGGGCGGCTCATCGCCGGCCGCTACCGGCTGCTCTCCAAGCTCGGGCACGGCGGTATGGGCACGGTGTGGCGGGCCAAGGACGAGACCGTGGACCGTGAGGTCGCCGTCAAGGAGCCGCGCGTCCCGGACCATCTTCCCGAGCGTGAACGCGCCAATGTGTACGAGCGGATGCGGCGCGAGGCGCGCGCGGCGGCGCGGCTCGACCACCCCGCCGTCGTGAACGTCCATGACGTGGCGGTCGTGGACGGCCAGCCCTGGATCGTCATGGAGCTGGTCAGCGGCCGCTCGCTCGGCGACGCCCTCCAGGAGGGCACCCTCGGTGTCCGCGAGGCCGCCCGGATCGGCCTGGAGGTGCTCGGCGCGCTGGAGGCGGCGCACGCGGCGGGCATCCTGCACCGGGACGTCAAGCCCGACAACGTGCTCCTCGGCCGGCACGACCGGGTCGTGCTCACCGACTTCGGGATCGCCCAGATCGAGGGCGAGACCAGCCTCACCGACACCGGCGGCTTCGTCGGCTCGCCCGAGTACATCGCCCCGGAGCGGGTGCTGGGGCAGCGACCGGGCCCCGCGTCCGACCTCTGGTCGCTGGGTGTGGTGCTCTACACGGCGACCGAGGGCGTCTCGCCCTTCCGCCGCAGCAACACGCCCGCCACCCTCCAGTCGGTGCTCAACTCCACGCCGACCGCGCCCGCCTCGGCCGCGGGTCCGCTCGCCGAGGTGATCAACGGCCTGCTCGGCAAGGACCCCTCGCACCGCCCCGGCGCGGACCGGGTCCGGCGCCTTTTGGAGGAGGCCGCGCGGCCTCCGGCGCCCGCGCCGACCCAGGTCGTCACCGTCGCGAGCCCGATGGGAACGGGGAACGCCGACGGCCCGGGCGTCCGGCTCGGACGCAGGACGCTGCTCGGCCTGGGCGCCGCGGTTCTCGCCGTCGCGGTGGCGGCGTACCTGGTGATCGCCGACCCGTTCGCTGGTCCGCTGCCCGACGGATGGAAGAAGCACCACGTGGCGGACGTCGCCGCGACGCTGGCGGTGCCCGCCGAGTACCAGAAGGCCACCCCGGACCGGTCCTCGGACAAGGGGCACTGGGTCACGTACACCGACTGGAGCGGCAGCATCTGGATCGGACTGACCCTCGCCAGGAAGTCCGAGGACGCGAACAAGGAGATCAAGGACTCCGCGGCGGCCGAGATGTACGCCGACAACGGCGACTTCAAGGAGAGCGGCGAGTACAGCCTGAGCATGCCCGAGGGCCCGCGGACCAGGACCGAGGGGGCCACGACCTACCAGGGCAGGAAGTCCGCCGAGAACACGCTGACGTACACGACCACCGACAGCCAGAACCCGCGCCCGCGTGAGCTGCGGCTCTTCTACTACAAGTCGGCGGCCGGCGACATGTACAAGCTCACGGTCAGCTACCCGGGCAAGGGCGACTTCACCGAGCGCGGCCGCGAGGTCGCCCGGCAGGCCATCGCGAACCTCGACGTGGACAAGCTGTGAGCGAAAAAGTGCCGCCCCGGCGATGGCCGTACTGACAACGCCCTGATCAGCGTGTTTGCTGCCAGTGATCGCTGGCGTTGTGTGAGTGGTCCGTGAAAGGACGTTACCGACGGGTACCCAAAGGGGGCGAGCGGGCATACCCTGCGGCTCATGACGGACTCGCAGGCCGCGGAGCAGGCCACGGAAAAGACCGGCACCGACGAGACGGCCGCCGCCGACGAGACGGCCGCCGCCGACGCGACGGCCGGAGCCGCCGCGCTGCCCGACACGGATCCGGCCCCCGCCGCAGAGGCGCCCGACGCGGTGCCGGCGGCGGTCGCCGAGACGCCGGATTCCGCGGCGGACCCGGTCGCCGCCGCCCCGCTCGCGGACGCGGCGGGCGTGAGCACCGCGCCCGTCGGCACCAACCCCCTCGCCACCGCCCCCTCCGGCGCGCGTACCGCGGCGGACGTCGTGACCCCCGAGCTGGTCGCACAGCTCACCAAGGGAGTCGTCGGGTCCGGGCGGACCGCCAACCACACGCCGTTCACCGGCGAGAAGCTGGCCGACCTGCCCGAGTCCACCCCCGAGGACGTCGAGAAGGCCTTCGAGCGGGCCCGCGCCGCCCAGGTCGCCTGGGGCGCCACCCCGGTCCGGCAGCGCGCCGCCGTCCTGCTGCGCTTCCACGACCTCGTGCTCGCACGCCAGGCCGAGGTGCTCGACCTCATCCAGCTGGAGACCGGCAAGGCCCGGCTGCACGCGCACGAAGAGGTCCAGGCCGTCGTGGTCGCCGCCCGGCACTACGGCCGCAAGGCGCCCTCGTATCTGCGCCCCAAGCGGCACACCGGCGCCGTCCCCACCCTCACCAAGGTCACCGAACTGCGCCACCCGCGCGGTGTCATCGGGCAGATCGCGCCCTGGAACTACCCGCTGGAGCTGTCGGTCGGCGACGCGCTGCCCGCCTTCGTCGCGGGCAACGCGGTCGTCATGAAGCCCGACACCGAGACCTGCCTGACCGCCCTGTGGGCGCGTGACCTCCTCATCGAGGCCGGGCTGCCCGCCGAGGTCTTCCAGGTCGTCCTCGGGGACGGGCCCGTCGTCGGACCCGAGGTCGTCCGGCACGCCGACTACGTCTCGTTCACCGGCTCCACGCGCACCGGCCGCGAGGTCGCCCAGGGCGCCGCCGCCCGGCTCGTCGGGGTCTCCCTCGAACTCGGCGGCAAGAACGCGATGGTGGTCCTGGAGGACGCCGACATCGACAAGGCCGCCGCGGGCGCCGTCCGCGCCTGCTTCTCCTCGGCCGGCCAACTCTGCATCTCCATCGAGCGGTTGTACGTCCACGAGTCGGTCGCCGACGCGTTCGCGGAGCGGTTCGCCGCCCGCACCCGCGCCATGCGCCTCGGCACGTCCCTCGCCTACGGGGCGGACATGGGCTCGCTGGTCGGCGAGCGTCAGCTGGAGACCGTGACGCGACACGTCGAGGAGGCCGTCGCCAAGGGCGCCACGGTCCTCGCGGGCGGTGTCGCCCGCCCCGACGTCGGCCCGTACTTCTTCGAGCCCACCATCCTCGACGGTGTGGAGGCCCCGATGGCCGTCTGCGCCGAGGAGACCTTCGGACCCGTCGTCTCGCTGTACCGCTTCTCCACCGAGGACGAGGTCGTCGAACTCGCCAACTCCACGCCGTACGGGCTGAACTCGTCCGTCTGGACGAAGGACGGCCGGCGGGGCCGCGCGGTCGCGGCCCGGCTGCGCACCGGCACGGTGAACGTCAACGAGGGGTACGCGCCCGCGTACGGCAGCGTCCAGTCGCCGATGGGCGGCATGAAGGACTCGGGCCTCGGCCGCCGGCACGGCTCCGAGGGCATCCTCAAGTACACCGAGGCGCAGACCGTCGCCCAGCAGCGCCTGCTGCCGATGGCCCCGTCCCTCGGCATGGACGACGAGAAGTACGCGGCGTTCATGAGCCGGAGCCTGAAGGTCATGAAGGCGTTCCGGCTCCGGTAGCCGCCGCCTTCCCCGGTCCCACCCGTACTCGCAGCGGAATCCCCACGCGTCCCAACCGTTCTCGACGAGGAGAGCAGCACGTGTCACAGGAGAGCTCTGTCCAGGAACAGCCGGACGCGGGAGCGGACACCGGCGAGGGAACGTACGACTACGACGTCCTCGTCGTCGGCTCCGGCTTCGGGGGCTCCGTCACCGCGCTGCGACTGACGGAGAAGGGGTACAGCGTCGGTGTCCTCGAAGCGGGCCGGCGCTTCACCCGCGAGTCGCTCCCCAAGAACTCCTGGGACATCAGGAACTACCTCTGGGCCCCCCGGCTCGGCATGTACGGCATCCAGCGCATCCATCTGCTGGGCAACGTGATGGTCCTCGCGGGCGCCGGAGTGGGCGGCGGTTCCCTCAACTACGCCAACACCCTCTACGTACCGCCGAAGCCGTTCTTCGAGGACCCGCAGTGGAAGGACATCACCGACTGGGAGGAGGAGTTGAAGCCGTACTACGACCAGGCCCGGCGCATGCTGGGTGTGCGGCTCAACCCGACGATGACCCCGTCGGACGTCCATCTCAAGGCGGCCGCCGAGCGGATGGGCGTCGGCGACAGCTTCCACCTGGCGCCGGTCGGCGTGTTCTTCGGCGACGGACAGGACGCGGACGGATCGGCGAAGGCGACGGCGGGCCAGGAGGTCGCCGACCCGTACTTCGGCGGCGCGGGCCCCGCGCGCAAGGCGTGCACCGAGTGCGGCGAGTGCATGACCGGCTGCCGCCACGGCGCGAAGAACACCCTCAACGAGAACTACCTCTACCTCGCGGAGAAGGCGGGCGCCGTCGTCCACCCCATGACGACGGTCGTGTCCGTCACGGACGACTCGCGGGGCGGGTACGCCGTGCAGACGCTCCCGACGGACGAGCGGCGCAAGGGGGAAGGGCGCACCCTCACCGCGCGCCGGGTCGTCCTCGCGGCCGGCACGTACGGAACCCAGACCCTGCTGCACCGGATGAAGGCGAGCGGCCGGCTCCCGTACCTGTCGAAGCGGCTGGGCGAGCTGACCCGCACCAACTCCGAGGCGCTGGTGGGCGCGCAGACCGACGACCGCCGGTACCGCAAGCTGCACGGAACGCCCAAGGCCGACTTCACCCAGGGTGTCGCGATCACGTCCTCGATCCACCCGGACGAGAACACGCACATCGAACCCGTCCGCTACGGCAGGGGATCCAACGCGATGGGCGGCCTGTCCATCCTCCAGGTCCCCTACGCGGAGGGCTCGTCGAGGGTGGCGGGCTGGTTCGCCAACGCGGCCCGGCACCCGCTCCTCGTGCTCCGGTCGCTGTCGAACCGGCGCTGGTCCGAGCGCACCATCATCGGGCTCGTCATGCAGTCGATCGACAACTCCCTGACGACCTACCTGAAGCCGAAGGGCGCGGGCAAGGGCCTGTTGACGGCACGTCAGGGGCACGGCGCCCCCAACCCCAAGCAGATCAAGGCGGCTTCGCAGGCGGCCACCACCCTCGCCGAGGAGATCAACGGCTTCGCGGGCAGCAACGTCGGCGAGCTGATGGGCACGCCGCTGACCGCGCACTTCCTCGGAGGCTGCCCGATCGGCGCGGGGGCCGAGGACGGCGTCATCGACCCCTACCACCGGCTGTACGGCCACCCGGGGATCTCCGTGGTCGACGGTTCGGCCGTCTCCGCGAACCTCGGCGTCAACCCGTCCCTGACCATCACGGCACAGGCCGAGCGCGCGATGTCGTTCTGGCCCAACAAGGGCGAAGCCGACGCGCGTCCGGCGCCGGGTGCCGCGTACGAGCGCCTCAAGGCGGTCGAGCCGCTCCGGCCGGCGGTCCCGGCGGACGCGTTCGGCGCGCTGCGGCTCCCCTTCCTGGGCATGCCGACGGTGCCGCCGAAGGCGTAGCCCGGACGCGGCGGAACCGAGAAGAAGGACCACACGAGAAGGACCTGCGCCCCCCTCCGAGCGCAGGTCCTTCTTCGTGTACGGGGCCGGGGCCCGCGTGCGTGCTGTCCGCTCGTGCTACGCGGTCGCGTCACCGGACTTGCGGCGGCGGACGACGACCAGCGCACCGGCACCGGCGACGACGGCGATACCGCCGGCGAGCGCGATGGTCGGCAGGGCGGAGGACGAACCCGTCTCGGCGAGCGAGCCGGTCGCGTCCACCGTCTTGACGTCCTTGATCTCCTTCGAGCCACCGGTCTGCGGCTTGGAGTCCGGCGGGTCGCCCGCGTCGGAACCGGCGGCCAGGATCGCGAACTCGTAGATCCAGCCGTTCGGGTCGTCGGCGATCCAGCAGCCCGCGTCGTCCGCGTACTGCGCGAAGCCCGCGGTGATGCCGATGGCGTCCGGCACCTTGCCGCTGACGCTCAGCCGGAGCTGGTACGAGGTGGAGGCGCCCGCGTTCAGCGAGAACGGGGAGAACGTGCCGCCCTCGCCCGCCGCGCCGGCGACCTCCTTCCAGGAGCCGGAGGCCTTGTCGAGGACCTGGACGGTGATCTTGCCCGAGTAGTCCTTGCCGTTCCAGCCCGCGGCCGCGACGCCGATCAGCGGCGTGATGTCCGCGATGGCGCGGTCCCCGTGGTTGGAGACGTTGTACGCGAAGCCGGTCCAGCCGCTGCCCGCGACGATCCGCTGGGGCAGGCCCGTGAGGCTGCTGGTGAGGTCGGCGCTCAGCTCGCTGACGTCCTCACCGTTCTCGTCGACGCAGATGTCGGCCGGAGTGCTTTCGCTCGGACTCGGCGAGGCGGAGGAGGAGGGCGAGGCCGACACGGACGCGGACGCCGGAGCCGACGCGGACGCCGGTGCCGACGCGGAGGAGCCGGAGCCGCCCGGCGTGGTGGCCGTCGCCGAGGCGGACGCGGCGTCCGTGGGCTCGGGAGTCGTCTCGGCCGGGCTCGCGGAGGCCGATTCCGAAGGGGACGCGGACGCGCTCGGGCTCGGGGTGGCGTTCTCCTCCGCGAAGGCGGCCGGGGCGACCGACAGCAGCGCGAGCGGGGCTATGACAGCCGTCGCGGCCGCGGTGGCCAGGGCACGGCGAATCTTCATGAAGACCTCGGGAGTCCGGTGCGCGTCGACGCGAGGCGCACGGGTGGGTGGTGCGGACGAGGCCTCCGCTGTGGGGCGCGGGTGTGGCCGTTGGTTCTGCAGGTGTGACCGGCGAAGGCCGGAAAGGGTTGTCCGGAACTTCACAGAATTCTTATGTGGGCTGAGTCACAACCCTGTGCGCCTTGTGTACAGGCATTCGAGCCGCTTAGAACTGACCCTCGTGTCTGACAAGCAGCCCGGGGAAACCGGGCCACCAGCGGTTCCTGACGATGTGTGGGAGCGTTTCGCGCTCGACAACGAGCGCGACATCCGGAGCTCCGCGCCGAAGGAACCGTCCGCGCGGGCCCGCCTGGTGACCGAGCGGCTGCGTCAGGAGGACGCCCGGGAATCCGAGCGCACCTCCCGCCGGATCTTCCGCAGGAGCCCGCCGCGACCCGCGCAGCCCGAGGGCTGGCGGACCGGTCCCGCGTGGCGGGAGATGGACGGACGCGCCGCCCGGCGCCGCCGGCTGTGGGCCGTTCTCGGCATCCCGCTCGCCGTCGCCGTCGTGGTCGTCGCGATGAAGCCGTCCCTGCTGCCGGGCGACCCCTTCGGCAGTGCGCCCGACGCTCCCGCGGAAGCGCTCCCGCTGCCCGTCGAGACCGCGGCACCGACCGCGCCGCCCTCCTCCGACGACTCCGGAACGCCCACCCTGGACCGGCCGTTCGCCGGGTCGCCCGCCGAGCGCTGGGCCGACGGCGCGGCCGGCATCGTCCTGCCGAAGGCCACCCCCGTCGGCTCGCTCACCAAGGAGCAGGTCGACACCGCGCTGGACAACACGAGGACGCTGCTCGTCGGGGCGAACCTCGACCCGGCGGCACTGCGCGGGGAGCGCCCCGCCGCGGCGATCTCCGTCCTCGACCCCCGGCTGCCCGGCATGGTCCACGACGTGAACCAGTGGCTGCGCGCACCGGACCGCAAGCACGATCCGCTGGCGCTCTTCAGCCGCTTCGACCCCGCCGAGGTCCGCCTGGTCGGAAAGGTGGTCAAGACGCGCGGCCGGATCACGTTCAAGGAAGGCGAGAACGCGTCCGTCGCCATCCACGCCGACTACACCTTCGTCTATCCGGTGACCCCGGCCGACGGGAACTCCACCGAGGTCACCCGCACCATCGTGCGCCGCGTCCTCGACATCGGGTTCTCCGATCCGCGGAAGTTCCAGGTCACCCCCGGCAAGGTGCAGATCCGGCGGTACAGCGAGGACATCGGCAACTCGGCCTGCGACGTCTACGACGGCTTCCTGCACCCGTACTTCGACTCGACCGGCCCCTCCGGCGCGCCGCCGACCGGCCCGACCGTCGACCCCTACGACCGCAGCCGCGGCGTCAGCAGCTCCGCCGAGGGCACCTGCGGCACGCTGTCCCGCACCTGAGACCGTCCACGCCCGCACGCCCCCTCGCCGGGTCCGCGCCCGGGCACGGCGAAAGACCCCGCGGAACGGTGTCCGCGGGGCCTTTCTTCCGTCAGCACCGACGTCAGGGCAGCGCCGGTGCCTGGAGGCGGCGCCGGGGGGGGTGCGCCGCTGGTCATGGGTGCCCGCGGCAAGGGGGCCGCGGCACGGATTCAGTTGTGCGCTGTTCTCGCTCGTGCGATGTCGCTACGGCCTCCGCAACCGTCCGGCATCCCTGAACAGATTCCGCCGGACGGCCCCGGGCGTCCCCGGAGCCGACCGTTCATGAGTGACCGGGCTGCTGTCCCCTGCCGTCCGGTCACACCACCTGGAGCGAGGTCCCACGACGCACGGCACGATCCGTACGTCTCATCGCTCCAGCGGAGCCACGCGTGGTTCTTTCGGGCCCGCCCCTGGCTGGCACGGACACCAGGAGAAACGAAGCCCGCCGCGCCCCGGTCACGCGCCGTACGGGTGAGAGGGAATGCGTACGTGCGTGCGCCGGGTAAGGGGCCGGCCGCCCTGGACACCGTCGGCCCGACGCCCTGCCGCCGCAGGGGTCAGACCCGGCCGCGGCACAATTCGAGGAGGGTCATGGCCAGCGGGGTGCCCGGCTTGCCGAGCGCCTCCCTGTAGTGGCCGAGGATCTCCATCTCGCGCGAGAGGTTCACCCGGCGGCCGCCCGAGGTGATCCGGGCCTCCTGGATCACCGCCGAGACGGCCATCCGTTCCTGGACGAGACCGATGATCCGGTCGTCGAGGGCGTCGATGCGCTCACGGGCACCGGTGATCACGTCCGCGGCCTCGTCGGTGCGGGCGCCGGTCTTGTCGAGTACGTCGGTCATGGCGGGGCTCCTCGGTGGAAGGGGTGCCCCGTGGCCGTCGGGCCCGGAAACGGCAGACGCCCCGGGCCTTGTCGGCCCGGGGCGCCTGGGAAGTCGCTTGTCAGTTGCTCAAGCAGCACGACCATGGCAGCCGGTGGGCCGGTTGCCATAGGTAAACAGGAACGTCGTGTGCGTGAGCATGACGGCAGTATGCACGCGTGCGGGAGCCGCGGCCAAGCCGGTTCGGATCGTGAGACCGGGGCCGGGAGGACGGGCGGCGCCACCCCCACGCCGCCCCCGGTAGAATCGCCCCTACACACCCTTTGCTCACCGCCGGAAGGCAGACCGTGCCAGAAGCGTCCCACGCCGCCCCCGACACCGTCCTGGTCGTCGACTTCGGTGCGCAGTACGCCCAGCTCATCGCCCGTCGCGTCCGTGAGGCCCGGGTCTACAGCGAGATCGTGCCGAGCACCATGCCGGTCCAGGAGATGCTCGCCAAGAACCCGGCCGCGATCATCCTCTCCGGCGGCCCCTCGTCGGTGTACGCGGAGGGCGCCCCGCGCCTGGACCGCGCGCTCTTCGAGGCGGGCGTCCCCGTCTTCGGCATGTGCTACGGCTTCCAGCTGATGGCGACGACCCTCGGCGGCACGGTCGACAACACCGGCGCCCGCGAGTACGGCCGGACCGGGCTGCATGTCTCGAAGTCCGGCTCCACCCTCTTCGAGGGCACCCCGGACGAGCAGCCGGTGTGGATGTCGCACGGCGACGCCTGCTCCGCCGCCCCGGAGGGCTTCACCGTCACGGCCTCCACGGACGTCGTCCCGGTCGCCGCCTTCGAGAACGACGAGAAGAAGCTCTACGGCGTCCAGTACCACCCCGAGGTCATGCACTCCACGCACGGCCAGCAGGTCCTGGAGCACTTCCTGTACCGCGGCGCGGGTCTCACCCCGTCCTGGACGACCGGCAACGTCATCGAGGAGCAGGTCGCCCTCATCCGCGAGCAGGTCGGCACCAAGCGCGCCATCTGCGGTCTGTCCGGCGGTGTGGACTCCGCGGTCGCCGCGGCCCTCGTCCAGAAGGCCATCGGCTCCCAGCTCACCTGTGTGTACGTCGACCACGGTCTGATGCGCCAGGGCGAGACCGAGCAGGTCGAGAAGGACTTCGTCGGCGCGACCGGCGTCCAGCTCAAGGTCGTGGACGCGGAGGAGCGCTTCCTCACCGCGCTCAAGGGCGTCTCGGACCCCGAGGAGAAGCGGAAGATCATCGGGCGCGAGTTCATCCGCGTCTTCGAGCAGGCCCAGGCGGAGATCATCGCCGAGGCCGCCGAGGGCGAGGACGTCGCGTTCCTCGTGCAGGGCACGCTGTACCCGGACGTGGTCGAGTCCGGCGGCGGCACCGGCACGGCCAACATCAAGTCCCACCACAACGTGGGCGGCCTCCCCGAGGACCTGGAGTTCCAGCTCGTCGAGCCGCTGCGCCAGCTGTTCAAGGACGAGGTCCGGATGGTCGGCCAGGAGCTCGGCCTGCCGGACGAGATCGTCCAGCGCCAGCCGTTCCCCGGTCCCGGCCTCGGCATCCGCATCGTCGGCGAGGTCACCAAGGAGCGGCTGGACCTGCTCCGCGCCGCCGACGCGATCGCCCGCGAGGAACTGACCGCCGCCGGTCTCGACCGGGACATCTGGCAGTGCCCGGTCGTCCTGCTCGCGGACGTGCGCAGCGTGGGTGTCCAGGGCGACGGCCGGACGTACGGCCACCCGATCGTGCTCCGTCCGGTGTCCAGCGAGGACGCCATGACGGCCGACTGGTCCCGGCTGCCGTACGACGTCCTGGCGAAGATCTCGACGCGCATCACGAACGAGGTCGCGGACGTCAACCGCGTCGTGCTCGACGTGACGAGCAAGCCCCCGGGCACGATCGAGTGGGAGTAGTCCTCCCGCGCGGGGCGTAGAAGCACCTAGGTCCGCCTGAGCGTGCGCACCGGCGCGCCGGGGTTCCAGACCTGGACGACCAGATACGTGTCGTCCTCGACGTGGGTCCGCGTGACCTCCGTCAGCTCGGTGCGGAAGAGGTGGAACGGCTGCGGCGGTTCCACCTCTTTCACGTACGCGGCCTTCGCGGGGTCGTCGTCGCCGACCTCGACGGCCCGGCCGCTCACGCGGACGTCGCCGCCGCCCATGCCCGTACCGGCCCCCGGGTTCGCCTGGAGCGCGAAGCGCGGGTCGCGGCGCAGGTCGAGGGCCTTCAGCGAGTCCGGCATCATGCCGAGCCACAGCTCGCCGCCGACGAAGCGCACCTCGATGCCGGAGGTACGGGGTGAGCCGTCCCGGCGCAGGGTCGCGAGGGTGTGGTGGGTGAAGGCGCCGAAACGGTCCTCGACCGTGGCGGCGAGTCCGGGTTCGGCTGCGGAGAGGGCTGCCCAGTTCATGGTCCGAGTCTGACGCCCATACCCGACATCTTCTGTCGTGTTTCCGACGCGTCCTGTTCCCGTCCCGTCTTTTCTCCCCCAGAACACCATGTCTCCCCATGACACCCCTGTTCTCCTGGGCTGACCCCGGGTAACTTCCGCTCCGTACCGAACACGCCAGTGCTGGAGGACCTATGCACGGGCCCACCCCGCCCCTGCCCCGCCCCACCGACCAGCTGCGGTTCGCCATGCCGCCGATGCACGAGTCACTCGACGACGAACGGCAGCACCGCAAGGAGCGGCTGGCCGGCGCGCTGCGCCTGTTCGGGCGGCTCGGGTTCGAGGACGGTGTCTCCGGGCACATCACCGCCCGCGACCCGGAGTACAGCGACTGCTTCTGGGTCAATCCCTTCGGCATGCCCTTCAAGCACGTCACCGTGGGCGACCTGGTCATGGCCAACCAGGACGGCCAGGTCGTCCAGGGCCGCTATCACGTCAACCAGGCCGCGTTCACCGTGCACTCCCAGGTCCACGCGGCCCGCCCCGACGTCGTCGCCGTCGCCCACTGCCACTCCGTGCACGGCCGCGCCCTCGCCGCCCTCGGCGACCTGCTCGACCCGATCACCCAGGAGAGCTGCGCCTTCTACGAGGACCACGCCCTCTACGACGCGTACACCGGCGTCGCCGTCGACGCCGAGGAGGGCCGCAGGATCGCCAACGCCCTGGGCAGCCGCAAGGCGCTGGTGCTGCGCAACCACGGGCTGCTGACCGTCGGGGACTCGGTGGACGCGGCGGCCTGGTGGTTCCTGTCCATGGAGCGCTCCAGCCAGGTCCAGCTCACCGCGAGGGCCGCCGGCCGGCCCCTCGTCATCGACCACAAACAGGCCGTCGCCACCCGCGAACAACTCGGCGGAGACCTGGTCGCCTGGATCAACTACCAGCCCCTGTGGCAGGACATCAGCCGCAGCGAACCGGACCTGCTGAGCTAGACCCGCCGTCCGGATCACCCGGTTGGTGCGGCGGGATGCGGCTAGAAGCCACGCAGGACCGCCGCCTTCGTCAGGGCGAACTCCTCGTCCGTCAGCACGCCGTCCCGGTGCAGGTCGCCCAACTCCCGCAGCCGGCGCAGCAGTACGTCGTGGTGGTCGGCGCGCGGCGGCACGACCTGCGTCGTCCGGGGACCCTCGGACACCTCCCCGGTGCGCGTCGAGGGATGCGGCAGCCGTGCCGTGACCGCCGTGGCGACCAGAGCCGTGAGCAGGTCACGGCGGGTGCTGCCCCACAGGTGGAGGGCGTACGGGTCCTTTTCCGGCGGCAGCTTCGAGAACACCGCGTCCCGCGTCACGAAGCGCAGGAATCCGTCCTCGAAGCCGGAGTTGGGCAGCCACTCGACCTGCATCAGGTCGGCCGTCGCGATGATCCGCGGCCCGGTCGCCCGCTTGACCCGGTCCGAGGTCTCCGTCCAGTCGATCCGCACCTGCGCGCCGTCGAAGGACACCGTCCCGTCGCTCGACCGGACCGACACCGGGACGGGCGGGCCCGTGAGCAGATACGCCGTCGCCGGTTCCTTCGGGATCTGCTCCAGCAGCAGCGCGCGGCGGATCTCCTCGGCGACGTACGCGGCGACCCCGGAACGGTCCACGTCGACCGCCAGCCGGTAGGGGTCCGCCGCGTCCGGGAGCCGGCCCCCGGTCGCCTGGAGCAGTGGATCGGCGCCCTCACGCAGCCGCAGTCTCAGCCGGCCGCGCTTGCGCTCGGGTTCGTGGGCGACGCCCGCGACCGCCTCCAGAGGGACGGAGACCTCGCCGTACGTCTGCCGGAACAGCGGGACGCTGCGGTGCAGTCCCGGCGTGATCCGGACCGTGCTGCCGTCGAAGGCCCAGGTCCCGTCACGCTGGATGATCTCGGCCATGGGGAAATTCTCGCAGCCGGGTCAACACGCAGTCCCGCACTTCACCCGCGCCGACCCGACCTGACGAGTGCGCCCAGCGCTCCGTACGGCACAATTCGCTGTCGATAAGGGGCAGTTGTGGGTCGGCTGTACGAGAGTTCCGGCGCGGGAAGGCGGCAGTGGACGTGGCGGTGCAGGAGGCGAGACACGGTGCGGGGCACGGTGCCGGGTCGGGTGCCGGATCGGGCACCGGGCAGGGCGGCGGCCGTGACGCGGGCAGGGGCAGCGGCCCGGGCGGCGGACAGGGTGGGACACGGGGCGGGGGAGCGGGCGTGCACGAGGGTGGCTGCACGTGCGGGGACTGCCCGCACGGGGCGCGTACGGGGCACCGGCGCGCGGTCGCCGAATTCCTCGCCAAACGCGACGCGTTGGCGTCCGGGCGGGGGCTGCCCGCCGGTGTCGCGCACTCCGCCTCCGCGTCCCGGCAGTGGGTGTCCGACGAACTCACCCAGTCCGCGGACCTCGTCGCCGAACGCGGACGTCTCGACGGCGAGGCCTGGCTGGGACGACTGTGGCGGTACACCGCGTACACGGTCTGGGGCGCCACCGTCGCCCTCCTGCTGGTGCAGGCGCTCACCGCGATCGGCGCGGGCTGGACGGCGGCGCGGACCGCCGGGCTGCTCGCCGCGGTCGGCCTCGCGGGACTGCTGACGGGGGCGGCGTGGCTGCACCGGGCGCGGGGCGGCGCCATCGCGCCGGTCATCGGTGAGGACAACCGTCTCTCCACCTCCCGCGCGGTGGCCGCCGGTTGGGTGCTGCTCGCCGTGTACGCCGTCCTCGTGCTGGTGGGACAACTGGCCGTCGCCTCCGCGCACGGCCGGCGCGACGAACTCATCGCCGGGCTCGAACTCGCCCGGGGCGCCGGGGTCGTGACCGTCGTCGCCGTGGCCTGCGGGGTCGCGGTGCTCGTGCGCAGGGTGGTGGGGCTGCGGGTGCTCGGGCAGCGGCTGCAGAAGGTGCGCGCGGACCGGCCGCGCGCGGCCGACCTGCTGACCGACGACTCCGGGCGCGGCAGCTTCGCGGACATCCAGTACATCGTGATCAGCGGGGCCGCTCTGGCCTTCGCGGTGGTGCTGCTGGCGCGGCGGCCCTCGCAGTTGCCGGACCTTCCGTGGGGACTTGCCGGGCTGGTGATGGTGTCCGCGGCCACCTATCTCGCGGGGAAGTACGCCGAGGGCGGTCGGCCGGTGATCCTCTCCGTGGTCCGCGCCCGCGAGGCGGGCGACCTGGACGCGCCGATCCGCACCGGGGACGACATCGAGATCCGGGGGGCCGGTTTCGTGCCGCCGGGCGCGCAGGGCGCCGCGCGGCTTTCGCGGATGGTGGTGCGGATCGGGGCGGTACACGTACACGTCCCGCTGGTCCCGGTGCCCGGAGGCTTCAGCAACCCGACCGACGCGGTACTCACCGTGCCAGTACCGGTGGACGTGGAGGCCGGACGGGTCGAGGTCCAGGTGGTGACAGCGGCGGGCGTCGAGACGAATCGGTACGGCATCGACGTGACGGAGTGAGTTTCAGCCCCTCCGGCGTTTGAGGAGCGGGGTCCGGGGCCGAGTCCCGGGGGTCGGGAAGGGCAGGGGGCGGAGGGGGCGGGGAACGGCTGGCGAAGGCCGGCCCTGGTGCCTTGTGGAGCCGGGCAAGAAAAGCCGGCCCGCGTTGAGCGCGGAAGCGCCTTCGTACGTATGGTCTGTTGAGGGGTCAACAGAACATGGGTGAGAGGCGGCGGAGAGCGATGACTCACGGTATGCGGTCGGACACGCACGACCCGTATCTCGAGGAGAGGCGAGGTTTGCGGGACACCGCGAGCCGCTACGCCCTGCTCCCTCTACGCATCTTCCTCGGCGTCACCTTCATCTACGCCGGCCTGGACAAACTCACGGACAGCGCCTTCCTGAAGTCCTCCGGCTCGGGCTCGATCGGCGACATGATGCGCACGGTCCGCGACTCCTCCGCGATCCCGGCCCTCGTGGACCTGTCCCTCAAGAGCCCCGTCGGCTTCGGGTACGCCATCGCGTTCGGTGAACTGGCCGTCGGCATCGGCACCCTGATCGGCCTGCTGGCCCGCATCGCCGCACTCGGCGGCGCCCTCATCTCACTCAGCCTGTGGCTGACCGTGAGCTGGGCATCGGACCCGTACTACTACGGAAACGACCTGATCTACCTCATGGCGTGGCTCCCCCTCGTCCTGGCGGGTGCTTCCGTCTTCTCCGTCGACGCGGCGCTGCGGTCCCGGCGCAGGCAACGCGCCGGGACCTACAACTAGGTCCGGATCAAGAGGACCTACGACCAGGGCCGGATCAAGAAGAACCCACGCCGCGCGGGCGTCCGTCCGCGCGGCGTTCGCGTACCGCGTGGGTCACGGAGGCCACCGCGCCCCCGAGGCACAGGCCGCCGACGACGACGGGGATCATCACGAACCACGGGGTGACCCACCAGCCGCCCGCATCCCCGGCGAACGCGATGCCCGCGCCGGTGAGGGCGAGGCCCGCGACCAGCTTCCCCGGCTGGAACTCATGACGCGGCACGGGCCACCTCCGCCTGGCCCACGCCGACCTGGAGGTCGAGGTCGAGAGTGCCGCCGTCCTTGACGACCGTCGCCGGAGGCAGGGTCAGCTGCTTGTGCTTGCCCGGTTCCACGTCCACGTCCTTCTCGTTGTCGCCCGGCAGCTGGATGTCCCCGACCCCCACCTCGATGGTGAGCCGTACCGTCGCGTCCTTGGGAACGATCACCTTCAGCCGGCCCGCGCCCACCTGCGCGTTCGTCTTCACGGTCTGCCCCTTGGCGAGGTCGACGTTGCTCAGGTCGAGCGTGCCGACGCCTGTGCCCAGGTCGTAGTCGGGCCGGACGTCGGCCGCCGACACGGGGATCCAGTCGGTCCGCACCCAGTGCGTGGTGATGTCCTTCGGCAGGGCGGCGGAGGCGGCCAGCAGGCCCGCCGTCACGACGGCCAGGAAGATCGATCCCGCACCCGTACGCCCGAGGAAGGCGCTCAGGGCGATGCCCAGGCCGAACACGACGAGCGCGGCGGCGAGCCCGGCCTGGAGGCTGGTGCCGAGTGCCTGGTCGTCCCAGGTCAGCCCGGTGCCGAGGCCGCCGGCCAGCAGCGCGAGGAGGAAGACCCAGCCGCCGATCCAGCGCGAGCCGCGTTGTCTGCGCTCCCGGCCCGTGCGCGGGTCGGACCGTGAGGTGCCGCGGGCGATGTTGAGCGCCGCCGCCACGTCCCGGTCCTGGGTCTCCCCGGGCCCCCACAGGTAGCCGGTCCCCCCGACATGGGAGCCGTCCTTGACGATCGGGTCGCGCCACCAGGACGGGTACGACGCCGGCACCGGTGGGGCCTGCGCCTCCGGCGGGGCGTCGGCGGCCGCCTGCGCGGCGAGCGGGTCGGCGTCGGGAGCGTCGCGGTGCCGCGACCAGTACCCCGCGCCCGCCAGCAGCAGCGAGAGGACCACGGCGAACGTCAGCACGCTGCCGTTGTTCAGCATCGAGAGGAAGACACCGCAGCCGACCAGCGCGAACAGCACGGCGGCCAGCGCCTGCCCGTCGACGCGGCCGGTGAGCAGCTTGCGGACCTCGTTCTCCTCGTCGTCGTCGTACGGGACGAAGAGCCAGGCGAACCCGTAGAAGATGAGGCCGATGCCGCCGGTCGCGGAGAGCACAGCGAGCACGATCCGGAAGATCACCGGATCCATGTCGCACTGCCGGCCGAGCCCGGCGCAGACCCCGCCGATCATCTTCTGTCGGCGGTCGCGCCGGAACCGGTCCGGGACGTCGGAGATCGCGGTCGCGCCCCGCCCCGCCCCGCCGTGCTCCCCGGGAGCGCGCCGCTCATCACCCGGCGCGGGACCGGGACCCGGCTCCGCCGCCGCGTGCTGCTGATCTGTCATGCGTCCATGGTGACGGGCGGGAGGGCCCGGCGGCAGTCGGGACGACCCTGGCAGAACCCTGAGATCCGGCCCCGAGGGCATCCGAGGAGAGGGGCGGGGGCCGTTCGGGCGCCGGATCCTGAAGATCCACGGGCTGATCGGGAAGATCAGGGGACTATCCGGGGCCGACCCTGATGCCCGGGCCCGCCGGGCGTGTGACCATCGATGCCATGCCGGAAGCCGCAACTCTGCCCGTCGACGACCCGCGGCCCTCGCGCAAGCTCTACCGCAGCAGCGACGGACGCTGGCTCGGGGGCGTGGCGCGCGGGCTCGCCGGGCACCTCGGTCTGCCCGTGATCTGGCTGCGCCTGATGTTCGTCGGCCTGTTCATGGCGGACGGTCTCGGCGCCCTGCTGTACGCGGCGTTCTGGTTCTTCGTGCCGCTCGGCGTAGGCGGTGTCGGCGCCGGGCGCGCCCCGGCGTTCACCGCCGAGACCTCGCCGGACGGCCGCCGCAGGCTCGTGGCCCGCAAGCCCGACAAGGGCCAGATCGTCGCCCTGCTCCTCATGGTCGTCGTCGCCCTGGTCTTCGTCGGGAACGTGAATCTCGGCGGCGGCACCAAGGCGTATCTGTGGCCCACGGTCCTGGTCGGCGCCGGTGTCGCCCTGGTGTGGCGCCAGGCGGACAACGCGCGCCGGGCCCGCTGGGCCGAGGTCGGCCGCCGTCGCCGCACGCTCACGCTGCTGCGGTCCGCGGCGGGTGTCCTGCTGGTCACCGCCGGCGTCTCCGGGATTTTCGTCCTCCAGGGCTCGGCCGCCCACCTCGGCTCGGTGCTCCAGGCGGCGCTCGCCGTCCTGGTCGGCATCGCGCTCCTCGCCGGTCCCTACCTCGTCCGTATGACCCAGGACCTCTCCGAGGAGCGCCTGATGCGCATCCGCGCGCAGGAGCGGGCCGAAGTCGCCGCCCACGTCCACGACTCGGTGCTGCACACCCTGACGCTGATCCAGCGCAACGCGGACAGCCCCGGCGAGGTGCGGCGCCTCGCCCGCGCCCAGGAGCGCGACCTGCGGGCCTGGCTCTACAAACCGGAGGGGACGGGCAAGGACGAGGACGAGGAGCCCGACACCCTCGCCGAGGCCGTCCGGCGCGACGCCGCGGAGGTCGAGGACAAGCACGGCGTCCCCATCGAGGTCGTCGTCGTCGGCGACTGCCCGCTCGACGAGGGCCTGAGGGCGCAGATGCAGGCCGCGCGGGAAGCGATGGTGAACGCGGCCAAGTACGGTGGCGACGGCGGCGCCGTACAGGTCTACGCCGAGGTCGAGGGAAGGACGGTCTTCGTGTCCGTCCGCGACCGCGGCCCCGGGTTCGACCTCGACGCGATACCCGCCGACCGCATGGGCGTCAGAGAATCGATCATCGGCCGCATGGAGCGCAACGGCGGCACGGCGCGACTGCGCGCGGTGCCGGACGGCGGCACCGAGGTCGAGCTGGAGATGGAGAGGGCGGAGAAGACGTCATGAGCGACGCGAACGAGCCTGTTGAGTCCGGCGGCACCGAGGACGGACGCCGGGTGCGTGTGGTCCTCGTCGACGACCACCGCATGTTCCGTACGGGCGTGCAGGCCGAGATCGGGGAGACCGAGCGGACCGGCGTCGAGGTGGTCGGCGAGGCCGCGGACGTCGACCAGGCGGTCACGGTCATCACCGCCACCCGCCCCGAGGTCGTCCTCCTGGACGTGCACCTGCCCGGTGGCGGCGGCGTCGAAGTGCTGCGCCGCTGCGCCCCGTTGATGGCCGACGCCGAGCAGCCGGTCCGCTTCCTCGCGCTGTCCGTCTCGGATGCCGCGGAGGACGTCATCGGCGTGATCCGCGGCGGCGCCCGGGGCTACGTGACCAAGACGATCACCGGCACGGACCTCGTCGACTCCGTCTTCCGCGTGCAGGACGGCGACGCGGTCTTCTCCCCGCGCCTCGCCGGCTTCGTCCTCGACGCGTTCGCCTCCACCGACGCGCCGCCCGTCGACGAGGACATGGACCGTCTCACCCAGCGCGAGCGCGAGGTCCTGCGCCTCATCGCCCGGGGGTACGCGTACAAGGAGATCGCCAAGCAGCTGTTCATCTCGGTCAAGACGGTCGAGTCCCACGTCTCGGCGGTCCTGCGCAAGCTGCAGCTCTCCAACCGGCACGAACTGACCCGGTGGGCCACGGCGCGACGGCTGGTGTGAGGCGGCCGGTTCCGGTGGGGCCGCCGGTCACACCACCCTGGTGGCCCCCGCGAACGGCATCTGGTCGATCGGGGCCAGGCGTACCGGTGCCGAGGGGTTCGGGGCGTGGATCATCTGGCCGTCGCCCACGTAGATGCCGACGTGACTGATGCCCGAGTAGAAGAACACCAGGTCTCCGGGCTGGAGTTCGGAGCGGGAGACTCGTCGGCCCGCGTTGATCTGGGAGTACGTCGTCCGGGGCAGGGACACGCCGGCGGAGCGGTACGCGGCCTGGGTGAGGCCGGAGCAGTCGAAGGCGTTGGGTCCGGTGGCCCCCCACACGTAGGGGCTGCCCAGCTTCGCGTAGGCGAAGGCGACGGCCTCCGCCGCACGCGAGGTGGGTGCGGCGGCCGTACCGGACGCACCCGGGTCGCCGTCGGTCGCCGGGGCGGGCCCGCGATCCGAGGAGCGCGAGGCGCGCTGCCGCTCGCCCGCCGCGCCCCGTTCCCCGTACTGCGTGCGCTCCGCGGGGGTGAGCCGCTCCAGCAGCTTGCGGGCCGCCTCCAGCTTTCCGGTGACCGTCTTCTTCTGGCGCTTCAGCTCGGTCTGCCGCGCCTTGAGCGAGGTCAGTTCCCCGTGGGCGGCGCCTCGCAACTGCTCGATCTCCCGGAGCTGTTCGCGTACCCCGGCGACGGCCGCCGACTGCCGGGTGCCGACCCGCTCGGCGAACGCGGCGCCGTCCAGGTACCGGTCGGGGTCGTCGGAGAGCGCGAGCTGCACGGCGGGGTCGATGCCGCCGCTGCGGTACTGCGCCGCCGCCATCGAACCGAGCTTCTCCCGGGCCGAGTTGAGCCGGTCCTCCTTACGGGCCGCCTCGTCGCGCAGGGTCCGCAGGTGCTTCTCCGCCGTCTCGGCCTTCTCCTGGGCGCCGTTGTACTTCTCGGTGGCGACCTCCGCCTCCTTGTACAGCGTGTCGACCTTGGCCTTCACCTGCGCCGGTGAGAGCTGGGGCTCGGCGTGTCCGACCCCGTCGAAGGCGGTCGCCGTCGCCGCGCCCGCGAGGGCGATGGTGACTGCTGTGCGGGCCGTGTTACCACCGATAGAGCGCTGCCTGGTCCTGCGGTGCGCTGCCACGAGGGCCCACATCCTTCCGTACGACCGCCCCTTCCGGGCCGGTCAAGCGGTGACACGTCCGGCGGCGGCTCACACAGGGGGAGCGTGCCGCCGCCGGACCTTCTCGGCGGTGGTGTCCGGCCGGCCGCCCCTGGCCCGGGCGGTTTGGTGGGACGCCGGTCACCTGGGGGAGGACGCTAAACCTGTGAGTACGGCGTCGGTAACTCCATGTACGGAACTGTCGCCACTGGACCGTCCGGTGCCCGGACGTGACCGGTATTTCCGCCCGGAGTCATCGACTTCGCACAGCGCGCTGACCGAAGCGGCGAATCCCGGACGACCGGAGTGACTCCGGTGCTATGGCTGACGGCCGGTGCCTGCGAGCACGGGGGAGGGCCCGGTGACCGGAGGGGCCGGGGCGAAGGGGTGGCCCGGTGGGAAGGGGCGTGAGGGTG
This sequence comes from Streptomyces sp. NPDC005302, assembly GCF_040607345.1. NCBI lineage: Bacteria > Bacillati > Actinomycetota > Actinomycetes > Kitasatosporales > Streptomycetaceae > Streptomyces > Streptomyces sp. NPDC005302. The sequence continues at coordinate 130,491 of NZ_JBEXGN010000011.1, read as the reverse complement.
TCCGATTAGGCTCCGGCCCCATGGACGTACTCATCCATCTCTTCGTCGGCCTGCACATCATCGGCATCGCCGCGCTCCTCGGCGGCTTCCTGACCCAGATGAAGGCGATGGGCCGCGGCACCGCCCGCTTCGTCCCCGCGATGCTGCACGGCGCGCTCACGATGCTGGTCACCGGTGTCGCCCTCGTGGGCCTCAACCAGGCCGACGACAACTCGGTCGACACCGTCAAGATCGGCGTGAAGCTGGCCCTGCTGATCGTGATCCTCGGGCTCGTCTACGTGAAGCGGGACGACGAGAAGGTTGACAAGAACCTCTTCGGCCTCGTGGGCCTGCTCACCGTCGCGAACATCTTCATCGCCGTCCTCTGGACCTGACGGACCTGACGGCGCCGAGGGCCCCCGCGGATCCTCCCAGGCCGCCCGACGGCGTCAGTTCCGAGGCGTCGACCGCGCCGCCAGGACCGCGCCCGCGGCGACCGCCAGCCACGCCGCCACCGAGATCCACAGCAGGACCTCTCCGAGCCCCTTGAGCCAGGAGACGTCGAGAGCGGCCGAGACGGCGACGGCGGCCACCGCCGTCATCCCCATCGGGAAGACCGTCCCCCAGCGCTCCAGGGCGTAGCGCGGGCGCGGCCACACCACCTCCGCGACGAGCAGCACGCAGAACCCGACGAGGGCCAGCGTCACCAGCACCGTGGTCGTCGCGCGCAGCGCACCCTGGTCGTCGTCGTTCCACAGGTACGGGTTCACATGGTGCGCGGCGACGAGCGCGGCCCCCGCCAGCGCCGAGATGCCGAGCGCGCCGCCCGCGATCCAGTGGTCCCCGGCGCCCCGCGTCACCTCCCGCACGTCGAACCGCGTGTACGCGATCACGTAGAGGATGAGACCGAGCCAGAACAGCACCATCGCGGCATGCGCGAGCCAGTCCCAGCGCTCGGCCGACCCGACCGCCGAGCCCAGCGCGGACAGGCCCTGCGTGGCCACGCAGACGAGGAAGACCCCGCCCGTCGCGCGCCTGCGCCAGTGCCGTACGACGGCCACGAGCAGTACGGGCCAGAGCACGGCCGCGAGCGCGAGGAGGGCCTGGGCGAGGGTCTGCCACCCCAGCGCCGAGAACCGGATGCCGAGCACGGTGGTCGCCGCGACGGCGGTCAGCCCGGCCGGTGTACCGGCCTCCCGGACCCACCGGGCCCGGTCCCGTACCAGCCGGGCGGTGAAGTCGGCGGCGAGTGCCAGCCAGCCGACGGAGGCGAGGGCCAGCGCGATCCGGGAGAGGGTCTCGTGGCCGGTCAGGTCCAGGCCGACCGAGAGGATGCCGGTGGCCATGACGGCGGCCCCGGCGGCGGGTGCCCGCCGCGCCCACCAGGCGGGGATCTGAGGACGGTCGGGCGCATCCGGCATTTCGGGCATGCGTCCGATGCTAGGGACCGCGGGACCGGTTGCCGGTGGGGCACGCGTGCGTGGCGCCGATTTGGCCTCCACGCCCGCGTGCCGCACGCATGCCCGGAACGACAGGCCCCTAGGCGGGGCGCACCACGCTGTGGATCGCCGAGGTGCCGTCGTAGTAGATCGACTCCTCGCGGACGTACGCTCCCGGCTTCGGCGCGTGGATCATCATGCCGTTGCCTATGTAGAGCCCGACGTGGCTGATGTCGTCGTAGAAGAAGACCAGGTCGCCGGGCTTGGCGTCGGCGAGGGAGACCGTCGTGCCGGCGTTCACCTGGTCGTAGGTGACACGCGGCAGCGAGACACCCGCGGCCTTCCAGGCGGCCTGGGTCAGGCCCGAGCAGTCGTAGGAGTCCGGGCCGGTCGCGCCCCACACGTACGGCTTGCCGATCTGTGTGCGGGCGAAGGCGAGCGCCTTGCCGGCCTTCGTCGCGTACGAGGGGTCCGTGGCCGTGGAGCCGGACGAGCCGGTCGTGCCGCCCGACGACGACCCCTGCTCGGTGGCCTTGTCCTTGGCCGCCTTGTCCGCCGCGGCCTGCTGCCGTGCCAGCTCCGCCGCCTTGGCTGCCGCCTGTTCCCGCTTCTTCTTCTCGATCGCCGCCAGCCGCGCCTTCTCCTCGGCGGTCAGCTTCGAGAGCAGGTCGCGGGCCGCGGAGAGCTTGCGCTGCACCGTCGCCTTGGACGTCTTGAGCGCGCTCTGCGTGGTGGTCAGCGACTGGAGGCTCTCACTGGCCTCCGTGCGCTTCTTGGTGGTCGCGGCCTGTTCGGTGACGTAGTCGTCGACGGCCGCCTTCTGGCGGGTCGTCAGACGGCTCATCAGCTGCGTCTGGTCGAAGTAGTCCTGCGGGTCGTCCGCGAGCAGCAGCGTCGCGGTGCCGGGCGTGGAGGCTCCCGTGCGGTACTGCGCGGCGGCGAACGAACCCAGCTCCTCGCGCGCGGAGTTGAGCTTCTCGGTGCGCTCGGCGACGTCGTCGAGGAGGGCGTCGACCTGCTTGCGCTGCTTGGTGGTCTTCTCCCGGGTGGCGTTGTACTTGTCCGTGGCCGTCTCGGCCTGGTGATAGAGGTCGTTGACCTTCTTCTCGACCTCTTCGAGGCTGGGCCTCGGCGCGGCCGGGGGCGCGGCGTTCGCCGTCTGGGAGAGCAGGGCCACGGAGGTGAGGGCCGCCGTCGCGAGGACGGGGGTCCGTATGCCTGCCACGCGCGAACCCGAAGGACGCGACTTGCGGTGCGACGCCAAGAGAGGCGACTCCTTCCGTCATCCGCCTACCGAGTTAGCTGTCGGGTTCGGGCGGGTGGTTCCGGAAGGTTGCCCTACGGTCCTGGCCCCTTCGGGGCGGTCGGACCGATTCACCCCAGGTCGGTGGGTCCCCGGCTCCGGCCGCTTTGTGGGCGGGCCGAACTCGGCGGAGGCCGCGCGGCCCGGCGACGTTCGCCGGTTGCGGTCGGGCGGCCTTCCGGCACGCTAGCCAACTCGTGTGGTCCGTGTGAAGGTTGGAGTGCGATATGCCCGATACATTTTCGTGACCTTGGCCATGTGTGCCGTCTCGGTCGCCGGATATGAGTGGTGTGCACCACTTTGCGCGGGTGTCTCGGGTGCGGCTCCTCCTGGCGTCACGACCCTGGCGCAGACCCGCCGCACCCGCTCCGACGTGCACCGACCGTCACCGGCCGGTCACGCGCACGCGTCACGAGTTCCCGTCGAGTTCCCGGGGTGGCCGCGGTGTGTCAGTGGGGCCGCCTAGACTCGGAGAGCGATGAGCAGCCTCTTTGACGACAGCTTCCTGGCGGACCTCAAGCCCTCCGCGGCCCACGAGGACGAGCACCCGCCGCCGCCCGAGGACGAGCACGCGCCGGAGCCGGTCGCGGACGACCTGTTCGGCGGCCGGTTCGACGTGCCGCCGAGCCGGGACGCGTACTACCGCGACGGCGCCCACCGGCCCGCCGTGGACCCCGCGGCCCTGCTCGACGGGCTGAACGAGAACCAGCGCGCGGCCGTGGTCCACGCCGGTTCCCCGCTGCTCATCGTGGCCGGCGCGGGCTCCGGCAAGACCCGCGTGCTCACCCACCGCATCGCCCACCTCCTCGGCGAGCGCCAGGTGCACCCCGGCCAGATCCTCGCGATCACCTTCACGAACAAGGCCGCGGGCGAGATGAAGGAGCGCGTCGAGCAGCTCGTCGGCCCGCGGGCCAACGCGATGTGGGTGATGACCTTCCACAGTGCCTGCGTCCGCATCCTGCGCCGCGAGAGCAAGCAGCTCGGCTTCACCTCGTCGTTCTCGATCTACGACGCGGCCGACTCGAAGCGTCTGATGGCGCTCGTCTGCCGTGATCTCGATCTCGACCCCAAGCGCTTCCCGCCGAAGTCGTTCAGCGCCAAGATCTCGAACCTGAAGAACGAGCTGATCGACGAGGAGGACTTCGCCGCCCAGGCCACCGACGGCTTCGAGAAGACCCTCGCCCAGGCCTACGCGATGTACCAGTCGCGCCTCCGCGAGGCCAACGCGCTCGACTTCGACGACCTGATCATGACCACGGTCAACCTGCTGCGCGCCTTCCCGGACGTCGCCGAGCACTACCGCCGCCGCTTCCGGCACGTCCTGGTCGACGAGTACCAGGACACCAACCACGCGCAGTACGCCCTCGTACGGGAGCTCGTCGGCACCTCCGAGCACCCCGTGGACGTACCGCCGAGCGACGCCGACCTGCCGCCCGCCGAGCTGTGCGTCGTGGGCGACGCCGACCAGTCGATCTACGCCTTCCGCGGCGCGACCATCCGCAACATCCTCCAGTTCGAGGAGAACTACCCGAACGCGACGACGATCCTCCTGGAGCAGAACTACCGCTCCACGCAGACGATCCTCACCGCCGCCAACGCGGTCATCGAGCGCAACGAATCCCGCCGCCCCAAGAACCTGTGGACGAACGCGGGCGCCGGCTCGAACATCACGGGCTACGTCGCGGACACCGAGCACGACGAGGCGCAGTTCGTCGCCGACGAGATAGACCGTCTCACCGACGCGGGCGACGCCAAAGCCGGCGACGTCGCGGTCTTCTACCGGACGAACGCCCAGTCCCGTGTCTTCGAAGAGGTCTTCATCCGCGTCGGCCTGCCCTACAAGGTCGTCGGCGGCGTCCGCTTCTACGAGCGCAAGGAGGTCCGGGACGTCCTCGCCTACCTGCGGGTGCTGTCCAACCCCGAGGACTCGGTCCCGCTGCGCCGCATCCTGAACGTGCCCAAGCGCGGTATCGGCGACCGCGCCGAGGCCATGATCGACGCCCTCTCGCAGCGGGAGAAGATCAGCTTCCCGCAGGCCCTGCGCCGCGTCGACGAGGCCTACGGCATGGCCGCGCGTTCCACGAACGCGGTCCGGCGGTTCAACACGCTGATGGAGGACCTCCGGACGATCGTCGAGTCCGGCGCGGGCCCGGCCACCATCCTGGAGGCCGTCCTCGAACGCACCGGCTATCTCGCCGAGTTGCAGGCGTCGACCGACCCGCAGGACGAGACCCGCATCGAGAACCTCCAGGAACTCGCCGCCGTGGCGCTGGAGTTCGAGCAGGAGACCGGCGAGGGCGAGACTCCCGCCGGACTGCCCGCCTTCCTGGAGCGGGTCGCGCTCGTCGCCGACTCGGACCAGATCCCGGACGAGGAGGACGGCAACGGCGTCATCACCCTGATGACCCTGCACACCGCCAAGGGCCTCGAATTCCCCGTGGTGTTCCTGACCGGCATGGAGGACGGCGTCTTCCCGCACATGCGCGCCCTCGGGCAGGTCAAGGAGCTGGAGGAGGAGCGCCGCCTGGCCTACGTCGGCATCACCCGCGCGCGTGAGCGGCTCTACCTCACCCGGTCCTCGATGCGCAGCGCGTGGGGTCAGCCCTCGTACAACCCGCCCTCCCGCTTCCTGGAGGAGATCCCGGCGACGCATCTGGACTGGAAGCGCACCGGGGCGGTCTCGTCCCAGCCGGCCGGTCCGGTCTCCGGTGTCGCGGCCTCGCTGTCGTCCTCGCGGTCGCGGTCCGCGGCCTCGGGCGCGTCCGGGTTCGCCACCCGCCGCGGTGTCTCCGAGAAGCCGGTGGTCGCGCTGGCCGTCGGCGACCGCGTCACGCACGACCAGTTCGGCCTCGGCACGGTCGTCGGGGTGAACGGCACCGGCGCGAACGCGGAGGCGACGGTCGACTTCGGCGAACCCAAGCCGAAGCGACTCCTGCTGCGGTACGCACCGGTGGAGAAGCTGTAGCCCGAGCGGCTCGACGGAGTCCGGACCTCGGCGAGAGGTCCGGACCGCCTTCGACGGCGGGGTTACGTGGGATCCAGACCGTGGCTGCGCAGCCACGGGAGCGGGTCGATCGCCGAACCGCCGGCCGGGCGGACCTCGAAGTGCAGGTGCGGGCCGGTCGAGTTGCCGGAGTTCCCGGAGAAGGCGATCTGGTCACCGGCCTTCACGGTGGTACCGGTGGACACCTTGTACGTGGAGAGGTGGCAGTACCACGTCTCCGTGCCGTCCTTCGCGGTCACGATCATCATGTTGCCGTACGCGCTGTTCCACTGCGTCCGGACGGTCCCGTCGGTCGCGGACAGCACCGTCGTCCCGTACGAGACGGGGAAGTCGATACCCGTGTGGACGGACATCCAGTTGATGCCGGCCTGGCCGAAGTAGGCGCTGAGGCCCTTCTGCGCGACCGGAAGGGCGAACTTCGGACGCAGCCGCTCCTTGCGGGCCGCCGCCTCCGCCGCCTTCTTCTTCTCCTGGACCTGCTGCGCCTTGAGGTCGATGCGTTCCTGGGTGCGGCTCGCCCGGTCGGCGAAGTCGTCCGCGCCGGCGGACAGACTCTGCAACTGCGTGTCCAGCTTGTTGTTCGCGGCCGACGGCTTCACCGACGTCGCGTCCGAGGCGCTGGCCGTGGTGTCCTTCGCGTCGTCGCCGCCGACACCGCCCACCGAGGCCGCCGCGATGCCCGCGACGCCCATCACACAGGCCGAGGGCACCGCGATGGTCAGCAGGGCGGAACGTTTCGCGGGACTGCGGCGCCGGGAGCGGGAGGAGGTGCGCGACGCGGCGCGCGGCGTCGGCGTGATCTCCTCCATGTCGTCGAGCAGCGGGGTCTCCCGCTCGTCGCCGTAGGCCTCGTACGCCTCGAAGTCGCCCTGCGTGCCGTGCTCTTCGCGCTCCTCGTAGGAGCCGTCGGCCTCGGCGGAGTGACCGGCTTCGTCGAACTCGCCCTCTTCGGGGCCGAGTTGATCGAAGGCGGCGGGGTCGAAGGTGGCGGTCGCCTGCTGGTCGAAGGGGACCGGGGCCGCCTGCTCGGGCTGCTGCTCGTAGATCTCGGTCCGCGGGTGGTCGTACGTCTCGGTCTGCGGGTGCCCGTACGGACCGTAGGGGTCCTGGCCGCCGACGTTGTTCCACTGCGTCGCGTCGTACGCGCCGGTCTCCTGCGTCGCGGCGTTCCACTGCTGGGTCCCGTCGAGCTGCTGCCCGGGCTGGAGCCAGGCGCTCGCGTCCCACTGGCCCGAGGAGTCGGGGCCGGGGTGCTGCGCGGGGATGTCGGCGAGCTGCTGGTAACCGGCGGCCCAGGCCGTCGTGTCGTAGGCGCCGGTGTCGTACGCGGCCTGGTGCTGCGCCGCGTAAGGGTCGTAGTTCACCGTCTGGTGGGCGCCGGTGTTCCACTGCGTGGCGTCGTACGAACCCGTGCCGCCGGCCTGGCCCGGCATGTCGCCGAAGAGCGGGTCCGTGGCGAAACTCGCGGTGGCGTAGGCGCCCGTGGTGTTCGCGATCGCACCGGGATCGCAGGCGCCGGCAGCGTGGTCGCCGTACGGGGTGAAGTCGCCGTACTGGGCTTCCTGCCCGCTGTACGGCGCGTAGAGCGCCGAGGCGGCATCGGAAGCCGGGGCCGGGGGAGTTGCTGTCCCCGACGGGTGACGGTCGTTCACCAACTTCTCTTTCGCCTCGACAACAGGGGCTGGCAGAGCAGTGCGGTGACTGTACCCGGCGGTATGCGGGCGCGACAATCTTCGGCAGGTTTCCCCTTTGTAGGAAACGGGCATTCGGCCGTGTTTCGGGGGAGGGCGGGCGAGGCTTTGGCCTGGCGTTCGATGAGTGTTCGAAATTTCGGTGTGATGGGACGCGGTCAGGCGACCGTCAGACCGCCCCTCCGGGCCGCGGGACGGGCCATCGGCTCCTCCGTGTCGAGCGCCTGCCGGATCCCTGTCGCGACGGCCGGGTGCACCGGGAGCGCGAGATGGCCGACTCCGCTCACCCGGACGTTCTGCGCGAGGAGGTCGGGGTGCTCGACGCAGGCCGCCTCCAGCGGGTCCATCAGGTGGTCCAGATCGCTCCAGAAGCTGACGAACTGCGTACGGCAGCCGGGGGCGGGCCGGCTCAGCTCCTCGATCACGGTGGAACCCGGGCGCATCTGGCGGACGATCGGGTGCGCGTTCATCAGCGGGGCGACCCGGGTGCCCGAGTGCGGGGTGCCGAGCGTGACGAGTGTGCGCACGTGCGTGTCGCCGCCGAGGCACTGCGCGTAGTACCGGGCGATCAGGCCTCCGAGGCTGTGGCCCACGATGTCGACGCGGTCGTGGCCCGTGCGCTCACAGATCTCCTCGATGTGGCGGCCCAGCAGCTCCGCCGCGGTGCGGATGTCGCAGGTCAGCGGCGAGTAGTTCAGCGACTCGATGTGCTGCCGTCCGTGCTGGGCGAGGTTGCGGCGCAGCAGGAGGAAGACCGAGCGGTTGTCGATGAAGCCGTGCAGCAGGACGACCGGGGGCTTGGCCTGCGTGGGCAGCTTGGTCGCGTCGTCGTCCGGGGAGGGGAGCGCCGGTACGACACGGCGTTCCTTGGTGATGCCGGAGGGATAGAGGAGGAGGTGTCCGGCGAGGATCGCGAACTCCAGAGCCGTGGCCTTCAGCAGGGCTACCGAGAGTCCCGCGAGCTTTGTCGGAAGCAGACGCTGACAGAGGGGAAGAAAGGGCGATACCGTCCCAGGGACCTTCATGGCCGACCTCCCGTCGGCACGCGGCAGGACCGCTCTGTCCCCCGTGTGCCCTAGTGGAAAGCCCGTGACGTCGGTGACGGCGGTGGCGGACGGCGCGTACCCGGCGCTGTCGTGCCCTCACCGATGTGCCTCATCACCGCGGAGTCCCGCTGACGACGCGGTGACGGGGCCACCTGATCGGCGGCTCTCCTTGCGCCGGCTCCGGCGAGGCCCGTACGCCGCACTCCCGTGCGGCGCCAGTGCCGCGATGCGGAACCTGCGCGGCGAACTTGTCCCACTGTGTGATTTCCCCCTCGGTCTCCGCCGTGAAACTGCCGGTTACGGGATGCTGGCGATAACGTTCGTTCACTTCCGTGGTCGACAATGGCCCGGAACGCTTGTGCCGCCTGGCGTGTCCGGTCCTTCGGAACGATCCGGAAGGCCGGGCGCGGCGAGGGGCTGAACGTGCGATAGGTGTCAGTGGTCAGTAGGTGTCGACGGGGTCGGCAGTGACTGAATGCTCACGCCCGGTGATGACGGTGGCTCTCTGTAGTCTCCGGTCGATCGTCGCCGTCGTGCCGTGTTCGTCGTTGGGCAGTCGTTGTGCAGTCGTTGAGTCGGGGTTCTTGCTTCATGGAGGCAGTGATGGGTGTGGCAGCCGGACCGATCCGCGTGGTGGTGGCCAAGCCGGGGCTCGACGGCCACGATCGCGGGGCCAAGGTGATCGCGCGGGCGCTGCGCGACGCCGGTATGGAGGTCATCTACACCGGGCTCCACCAGACGCCCGAGCAGATCGTCGACACCGCGATTCAGGAGGACGCCGACGCGATCGGCCTGTCCATCCTCTCCGGTGCCCACAACACGCTCTTCGCGGCCGTCATCGAGCTGCTCAAGGAGCGCGAGGCGGAGGACATCAAGGTCTTCGGCGGCGGCATCATCCCCGAGGCGGACATCGCGCCCCTCAAGGAGAAGGGTGTCGCGGAGATCTTCACCCCGGGCGCGACGACCACGGAGATCGTGGACTGGGTCCGGGCGAACGTCAGGCAACCTGCCGGCGCCTGACCCGACGACCCCGCCGGCCTGCTCCTGGGGCGCCAGGACACCCGGAGGGCCGGGGCGGCCGCGCTTCCCGGGAGCCCCCGGGCTGCCGTCTGCTCCGGCGGGCCGAAGCATCGGGGCGCCGAGCGGCCTCGTCGGGACTGTCCGTATACGGTCCCGCGAGCGAGGCCGCACGCCACCGCCCATCCGCGGGCCGGCGAGCGGCGGTCCTGGTTCCGCCGGTCCCAGGGGCCGACAAGCGACCGCATTACGGCTTCACTACGCCACCCCGTCCGCGGGGCGGCTCCGTCCGTCCCGGGGGCGGTGACCGGTGGCGCCACGGGGCGGTCGCGCCGCTCGTGAGGTGGCCGGCGAGCGGGTGTCTTTACCTGCTCGCCCAGCCAGGGGTCGGCGAACGCGGCACCCGCGCGGCACGGTGGCCTCACCCCGTCCCTGTCGGGGGCGTCAGCTCCGCGGCCATCGCCGCTCGCAGGCGCAGGGTCGTCACCAGGCGTTGGAACGCCTCGGACCAGTAGCCTCCGGCACCCGGTGTCGCGTTCTCCGTCTCGTCCGGCACCGAGGTGAGACCGTCGAGGCGCCCCGCCTCCGCCGGGTCGAGGCACCGCTCGGCCAGCCCCATCACCCCGCTGAAACTCCAGGGGTAGCTGCCCGCGTCCCGCGCGATGTCGAGCGCGTCGACCACCGCCCCGCCGAGGTCCGCCGCCCAGGGAACCGCGCACACCCCGAGCAACTGGAACGCCTCGGACAGCCCGTGCGTCCCGATGAACCCCGCCACCCACTCGGCCCGTTCGCCGGCACCCAGCGTCGCGAGGAGCTTGGAGCGCTCGGCCAGTGACACGGCCCCCGGCCCCCCGGCCTCCGGCGCGGAGGGTGAGCCGAGCAGCGCCCGCGACCACCCGGGATCACGCTGCCGCACGGCCGCCCTGCACCACGCCGCGTGCAGCTCCTTCTGCCAGTCGTCCGCCACGGGCAGTGCGACCGTCTCCTCCGGCGAACGCCCGCCGAACCGCTCCTGCCAGGTCCGAAGCGGCGTCGCCTCGACCAACTGGCCGAGCCACCAGGACCGTTCACCCCTGCCTGCCGGTGGCTTCGCCACCACGCCGTCCCGCTCCATCCCGGCGTCGCACTCGTGCGGCGCCTCGACCACGATGGCGGGAGTGTCGCGCGTACGGTCGACGGCCACGCACGAACCGGCCCGGGCCGCCATCCGCGCGGCGAGCGCGGAACCCGGCAGCGCGGAGAGCAGCTCCGCCGCCGTCGCCCGTACGTTGCGACTGCGGTCGGACAGAGCCCGCTCCAGGAACGGCTCGTCGTCGGCGCACAGCCGGGACCGCAGCGAGTCGAGGAACATCAGCCGGTCCTCGGCCCGCTCCGTGGCCCACGTCGAGACGAGCAATTCCCTTGCTGCGGCGGGATCCTCGGCCCGGACCGCCGCCAGCAGCGCCACCCGCTCGGCGAACAGACCCTCCTGCCAGAGCTGTTGGACCCGTTCGGTCTCCTCCGGTCCCGGCAGCGAGGCGCCACCGCCCGGCGCGGAGCGCAGCGCGAACCGCCACTCCGGGTTCAGCCGAGCCAGCCACAGCGCCCGCGGCCCGGCGAACGCCAGCGCCGCGGGACGCAGGTCCGTGCGTCCCCGGGCGGCGTCGAGCAGCGCGGGAAGCGTCTGCGGCGGGGCGGCGAATCCATGACTGTTCGCCGCCGCCAGCCACTGGGGCAGCAGCTCCATGAGATCGGGAGCCGCTCCTCTGCGGCCGCCACCCCCCGTGCCGGGCCGGTCCGCGAGAAGCATCGCCAGTCTGCGGGCGGCGGCGGGCGGCAGCGCGGTCCGTGGATCGGGCGCGGCGGGCTCCGGGCGCGCCGCCGCGCGTGCCGGCCGCACTCCGGCCCGCCGCCGCACGGTCTCCACGGCGGCCGCGTCCAGCAGGGCCACCGGAGGTTCCTGTCCCGGGTCGCGCAACGGAGGCGTCCGCCGCTCGGTCCCCAGGAGCGCCATGGTGACGAGGTCCTCCCAGGAACCGCCTACGGGCGCGTCCGCCGAAGCCGACGTCGTGTTCATGAGCGTCCTTTCCTTGTGGAGGGCATCAGCGGGGTCCCCGCGATCGGCGGTACTGACGGTCCGGAGACGGGCACGGGCGTGAGGCGGGGTTCCGTACTCGGTCCCGCCCTCCGGGGCCCGGGAGCGGGAAAGGGAGCGGGCGCGGGAGAGGCCAGGTCGAGCGCGGCGGCAGGGGTCCACCGGCTGGCATGGCCGGATCCGCGCACCGGGCGTGGTTCCTCAGCACAGCGGCACCGCCTCGCCGCCGCCCTCCGGCCACGCCGTCAGGGGGGTGAAGCCGCGATGGCCGCACTCACCGAAGACCGTGACCGGCGCTCCGCCGGACAGGGCGACCAGGCGCCAGAGGTCGGGACGCGACCGCGCGGCGGGAGTAAGGGGGAGAGCGAAATCGCCGTCCGCGTCGGCCAGTTGCCAGGATTCGCCGTCCGGTGTCGGAACGACCCCGGCCAAAGTGACGGGGCAGGAGTCCAGCCAGGGGTCGGTGCGCAGGGCCTCTCCATAACGGGCGGCCGCCTCCGAGGTGGTCAGGCCCTTCGGCCGTATTGCGGCGGGCACCGGAGGCGAGAACCGCTCACCCAGCGCCGCCCGCATCTGCCCGGCGCCCGGATACGAGGACACCTCGGCCTCGAAGGCCAGCCCCACGGGAAGCGCCAGCTCGGGTGCCCGGCCGGCCGCTCCATAGGAGAGGAGAAGCGCGGTGCGCCCCGACTCGGCGCCGTGCAACCAGATCCTGCGGGTCGTGAGCTTGGCGTCCGCCGTGTCGTACTGCGCGAGGACCAGCCAGCGGTCGCGCACCGGCGGGCCGTCGGCCGAGCCGGACAACCCGACGCGGGAACGCACCGTCGCCGCGAGACCGTCCGGCAGGCCCTCGCGCCGCAGCCAGCCCTGGTCGAGGAGGTGGAGCAGCGCGCACTCCTCCAGCAGACGCACCGGCCAGCCAGGACCCGACGACGGGATCGCACCCAACTCCCGCACCCGGGACGCCAGTCCGGGCGCCTGCGCGTCCACCATCCGGGCCGCGGTCTCCTCCCACATGCCGTACCCCGAACGCTCCGCCGAGGCGAGACCGCCGCGCAGCAGGTCGGCCAGCCGCTGCTCCAACTCCACCGCACCCGCGCTGATCCGCTCGGCACGGCGCTCCGCCCTGCGCCGGGCGGCCTCGGGATCACCCGAGGAGGCCGCTCCAGATCCCCCGCCCGCCGTCCTCCTGTCCTCCGCGCGCTTGCGCCGCCCCGCCATCCACTCCTCGGCCCAGCCCGGCGCCTGCCCCGACGGCACCGCGCCGTCCGCACCCGACCAGAGCAGCAGCAGCCCCAGCGCGTGCTTGCACGGGAACTTCCGGCTCGGGCAACTGCACTTGTACGCGGGCCCGGCGGAGTCCGCGATGTCCACGACCGTCTGATACGGCTTGCTGCCGCTTCCCCTGCACAGTCCCCATACCGCCCCCTCGTCAGAACTGCCCGCCTCGGACCACGGGCCGGCCGCGCCGAGCTTGCTCCCGGCCTTGCGTGACGCGACGTCAGGCGCCAGTGCCAGCACCTGATCCGCCGTCCAGCGCACCGCCTGCTGTGTCATACCTCCGAAGGTAGATCCCGCCACTGACAATCGACCGTGGTGGCCGCGTCCGCGCAGGTCAGGGCCGATTGTCAGTGGCGTGGTGCACGGTGGAACCAGATCCGAACCGGCCGAGCTGGAGGGGGACCGAGCCATGTCCGTGTCCGTTGAACCGACGTCCGCGCAGACATCCACGGGAGCGAGCGGGCAGACACCCGCGGGCGCAGGTGGAGGGGGCGCCGCGAGCGCTGAGGGCGAGGCGCTGCGACCGCACGCCGAGCACGCCTTCGCCGCCGAACTCGCCGCGCTCGCGGCGCAGGACGACCGGCCGCGCCCGGTCCGCTGGCGCATGTCGCCGTGGGCCGTCGCCACCTATCTGCTCGGCGGCACACTGCCGGACGGCACCGTGATCACCCCCAAGTACGTGGGGCCGCGCCGCATCGTCGAAGTCGCCGTCACCACCCTCGCCACGGACCGCGCGCTGCTCCTGCTCGGGGTGCCCGGCACCGCGAAGACCTGGGTCTCCGAGCATCTGGCCGCCGCGGTCAGTGGGGACTCGACCCTGCTCGTCCAGGGCACGGCGGGCACGCCGGAGGAGGCCATCCGGTACGGCTGGAACTACGCGCAGTTGCTCGCGCACGGTCCCAGCCGGGACGCGCTCGTGCCGAGCCCCGTCATGCGGGCCATGGCCGAGGGCATGACGGCGCGCGTCGAGGAACTGACCCGCGTTCCGGCGGACGTGCAGGACAGCCTGATCACGATCCTCTCGGAAAAGACCCTGCCCATACCGGAGTTGGGCCAGGAGGTGCAGGCCGTCCGCGGCTTCAACCTGATCGCCACGGCCAACGACCGCGACCGCGGGGTCAACGAACTGTCGAGCGCGCTGCGCCGCCGCTTCAACACGGTGGTGCTGCCGCTGCCGGAGAGCGCCGACGCCGAGGTCGACATCGTGTCGCGCCGGGTCGACCAGATCGGCCGCTCCCTCGACCTGCCCGCCGTTCCCGAGGGCATCGACGAGATCCGCCGCGTGGTCACCGTCTTCCGCGAGCTGCGCGACGGGATCACGGCCGACGGGCGGACGAAACTGAAGTCGCCCAGCGGCACCCTGTCCACGGCCGAGGCGATCTCCGTCGTCACCAACGGTCTCGCGCTGGCCGCCCACTTCGGTGACGGCGTCCTGCGGGCGGGCGACGTCGCGGCCGGCATCCTCGGCGCCGTCGTCCGCGACCCGGCGGCCGACCGTGTCATCTGGCAGGAGTATCTGGAGGCCGTCGTCCGCGAGCGCGAGGGCTGGAAGGACTTCTACCGGGCCTGCCGCGAGGTGAGCGCATGAGCGAAGTGCCGGACGACGCGCTGACCGGGCCGCGGCCCCCGGTGCCCGTCCGGGGTGCGGGGCCGCTGCTGCTCGGCGTGCGCCATCACGGGCCGGGGTCGGCGCGGGCCGTGCGGGCCGCGCTGGAGGCCGCCGCCCCGCGGGTCGTGCTGGTCGAGGGGCCCCCGGAGGCGGATCCCCTGGTCCACCTGGCCGCCGACACGGACATGCGACCCCCGGTCGCCCTCCTCGCCCACGTCGTGGACGAGCCCGGCCAGTCGGCCTTCTGGCCGCTCGCCGAGTTCTCACCGGAGTGGGTGGCGATCCGCTGGGCCCTCGACCACGGCGTGCCGGTCCGCTTCATCGACCTTCCCGCGGCCCACACCCTGGCCTGGGGGAAGGCGGACGCGGACCGGGCGGGCGAGCGGCCCGGCGTCACGCCCCCCGGCGCGCTGGACCGGCCCGCCGACGCCGGCTCGGCCGCGCCCGGCGACCCAGCCGACTCCGGTGACGCCGGCCCCGGGACACCCGCGAACGCGGCCCGGCCGGCCGGGACCGACGAGTCGGACACGCCGAAGGACACACCGGCGGCGATCGCGGCGGAACCCGGCGAGGGGCCGGCCGAGGCCGTACGGATCGATCCCCTCGCCGTGCTCGCCGAGACAGCCGGGTACGACGACCCGGAGCGCTGGTGGGAGGACGTGGTCGAGCACCGGGCGGCGACCGCCGGCGATCCGTTCGCGCCGTTCAGCGTGCTGGAAGAGGCGATGACCGCGCTGCGCGAGGCGTACGGGGTCGGGGGACACGACCGGGATCTGGTGCGCGAGGCGTACATGCGGCTTCAGATCCGCTCCGCGCAGCGGGAGTTCGGGGACGACGTGGCCGTGGTGTGCGGGGCCTGGCACGTGCCCGCGCTGCGGCTGCGGGCCACCGTCGGCGCGGACCGGGCGCTGCTCAAGGGCCTGCCGAAGGTGAAGGCCGACCTCACCTGGGTGCCCTGGACGCACCGCAGGCTCTCCCGGGCCAGTGGATACGGGGCGGGGATCGACTCACCGGGCTGGTACGGGCATCTGTTCAGCGCCCCCGACCGTCCGATCGCCCGATGGATGACGAAGGTCGCCCGGCTGCTGCGCGACGAGGACCGGAGTGTGTCGTCGGCCCACGTCATCGAGGCGGTGCGGCTCGCCGACACGCTCGCCGCGATGCGCGGGCGCCCACTGCCGGGACTGACCGAGACGACGGACGCCGTACGCGCGGTGATGTGCGAGGGCTCGGACGTGCCGCTGGCGCTGGTGCGCGACCGGCTCGTCGTCGGTGACGTCCTGGGCGAGGTGCCCGAGTCCGCCCCGGCGGTCCCCCTGCAGCGGGACCTCGCGCGGTCGCAGCGCTCGCTGCGGCTGAAGCCCGAGGCGCTGGAGCGGGAGTTGGAGCTCGACCTGCGCAAGGAGACCGACGCGGGCCGCAGCACACTGCTGCACCGGCTGCGCCTCCTCGGTATCGGCTGGGGCGAGCCCACGACGTCCCGCGGCAGCACCGGCACCTTCCGCGAGACCTGGCGGCTGCGCTGGGAACCGGAGCTGTCGGTACGGGTCGCCGAGGCCGGCGTGTGGGGCACGACCGTCCTGGCCGCGGCGACGGCGAAGGCCGAGGCGGACGCCGTGGGCGCACCCTCGCTGGCCGACGTCACCGCCCTCGCCGAGCGCTGCCTCCTCGCCGGACTCCCGCACGCGCTGCCCGTGGTGATGCAGGTGCTCGCCGACCGGGCCGCCCTCGACGCCGACGTCGGCCACCTCGCCCAGGCGCTGCCCGCCCTCGTCCGTTCGCTGCGTTACGGCGACGTGCGCGGCACGGACACCCACGCCCTCACCGACGTCGCCGCCGGTCTCGCGGAGCGCGTCTTCGTGGGCCTCCCACCGGCCTGCGCCGCCCTCGACAGCGACGCCGCCGCGGAGATGCGCGGGCACGTGGACGCCGTGCACGGGGCGGTGGCACTGCTCGGGGAGACGACCGGTGACACGGCCCCGGCCGACAGCACACGCGGGGGCATACGCGGGCGCTGGCACTCCGTCCTGCGGACCCTCGCCGTGCGCGACACCGTTCCCGGCGTGATCAGAGGCAGGTCGGTCCGACTCCTGCTCGACGAGGGCGAGTTGGCGCAGGAGGAGGCCGCGCGGCTGATGGGCCTCGTGCTGTCGCCGGGCACCGAGCCCGCCGACGCGGCCACCTGGATCGAGGGGTTCGTCGGAGGCGGCTCGGGTGGCGGGATGCTGCTCGTGCACGACGAGCGGCTCCTCGGACTCGTGGACACCTGGCTGACCGGGGTGCCCGCGGACGCGTTCACCGACGTGCTTCCCCTGCTGCGCCGGACGTTCTCCGCGTACGAGTCGGGGGTGCGCAGAACGCTGGGCGAGCTCGTCCGGCGCGGCCCGGGCGCCCGCACGGACACCGCGGCCGCCGGCTCCGGAATCCCCGGGTTCGCCCCCGACCTCGACGCCGGACGCGCGGACGCCGTCCTGCCCGTGCTGAGCCTGCTGCTCGGGCTGGGCGCACCCGCCGGCGCGGACGGCGGCGACAGCCCGGGCGCCGACACCGCGTCCGGCGGGCTGCCGCCGGACCGGGCACGTCACGACAACGACCTTGTGAGGGTGACTCCATGACCGAGTCCGTGCTGAGCGCCGGGGACGAGCGGCTGCGCCGATGGAGGCTCGTGCTCGGCGGCGACGAGGCCGACGGCACCGGCTGCGTGCTCTCCGGGAACGACGCCGCGATGGACGGAGCACTCGGCGCGCTCTACGGGAAGGGAGGCAAAGGGCAGTCGGGGAAGGACCGTTCGGCGGGGCTCGGTGCGTCGGCGCCCTCGGTCGCGCGCTGGCTCGGCGACATCCGCACCTACTTCCCGTCCTCGGTCGTCCAGGTGATGCAGCGGGACGCCATCGACCGGCTGGGGCTGTCCGCCCTGCTCCTGGAGCCCGAGATGCTGGAGGCGGTGGAGGTCGACGTGCACCTCGTGGGCACGCTCCTCTCACTGAACAAGGCCATGCCGGAGACGACCAAGGAGACCGCGCGGGCCGTCGTGCGCAAGGTCGTCGAGGACCTGGAGAAGCGGCTCGCGACCCGCACCCGGGCGACCCTGACCGGCGCCCTCGACCGCAGCGCCCGTATCAGCAGACCGCGCCACCACGACATCGACTGGAACCGCACGATCGCGGCGAACCTCAAGCACTACCTGCCCGAGTACCGCACGATCGTGCCCGAGCGGCTGATCGGTTACGGACGGGCCTCCCAGTCGGTGAAGAAGGAGGTCATCCTCTGCATCGACCAGTCGGGGTCGATGGCCGCGTCCGTCGTGTACGCCTCCGTGTTCGGCGCGGTGCTCGCCTCGATGCGGTCCATCGCCACCCGGCTGGTCGTCTTCGACACGGCGGTCGTCGACCTCACCGACCAGCTCGACGACCCGGTCGACGTCCTCTTCGGCACCCAGCTCGGCGGCGGCACCGACATCAACAGGGCGCTCGCGTACTGCCAGTCGCAGATCACCCGGCCCGCCGACACCGTCGTCGTCCTGATCAGCGACCTCTACGAAGGAGGCATCCGCAACGAGATGCTGAAGCGGGTGGCGGCGATGAAGGCGTCCGGGGTGCAGTTCGTGACGCTGCTCGCGCTGTCCGACGAAGGGGCGCCCGCCTACGACAGGGAGCACGCCGCCGCCCTCGCCGCGCTCGACGCCCCGGCGTTCGCCTGCACACCCGACCTGTTTCCCGAGGTCATGGCGGCGGCCATCGAGAAGCGGCCTCTTCCGATACCGGACACGAGGTGAGAAGGGCGTTAATCCGGACATGAATACCCATCGGTAACAGGGGGCTTGCGCGACCTCGGGCGTCCCATGGAGGATCGAAGCGGCCAAAGGGTGGTGTTCCGCCGCTCCTTGGCGGGCCGTGCCCGGCGTGGGCAATGCCAGGCCCTCGCGTTCGTTCGCGGCCCCTCGTATCCCTTCGCATGGGAGGACCCTCCCCGTCTTGACCCGGTCAGCGCCATCGTCGGGTGCTGTTCCGCGCCCGGCGCGCGGCGCGGCCGGTCGGCGTGCGCTCCAAGGGGTTCTGCTGGCCGGCGGGTTGTCCGCGCTCGGGTTCCTCCTCGGAGGACAGGCGCACGCCGCCGACGGGCCGGCGCACCCGATCCGGCTGACCCATCCGGCACCGGTCCGCGCCCTCACCGGGACGCGCACCTCGCATGCGACACCGGCCCCGGCCCCGACCGTCTCCGTGACCCGCACCGCGCCGGACCGTCTCCCGAACCCGGCCCACCGGACCGGGCAGGCCGCGAGCGTCCCCCGGCCCGCGACAGGTGCCGCCCCGCTCTCCCTCACCGACACCGCCCCGCTCTCTCTCACCGGCGTCGGCACCCACGTCGACGCCGACGACGAGCAGTTGACCGGCGCGACAGCGTCGCCGTCCGCCTCGCCCCGTACGCGCACAGGTAGGCAGGCCGACTCGGGTCGGGGCACGCCTCCCGGCAGCACGCACGCGGGCCGCGCCGTCGAGCCGCGGCCGGTGACCGAGGGTGCCGAGCGGGCGGTCCCCCGGGGTGTGGGGTCGGTCCGCGAACCGGCCTGGCCGGTACGGGCGGCCGTCGTGCGACCGGTCACCGAAGCCGTCGGGCGGCCCGCCGGTGCTCTCGCCGCTGTGCTGAATGGCGGACCGTCGACCCCGTCGGGCGCCTTTGCGTCCTTTGCGAGGCTGCCCGTGCTCTCCGCGCTCCCCGTTCTCCAGGACCTCCCGCCGACGCACCTTCCCGCCCTTCCGGCAGTTCCCGGGGCCGCCCTCCCGGCGGTTCCGGAGACTCCCGTACTCCCGACGCTCCCCGCGGTCGTCCCGCAGGATCCGCCGCAGGCCGGGACCCCGCGGGCCGGAGCCCCGCAGGTGGAGCGCGGCGCCCTGGACAGCCGGTCCGGCGGCCGGCCCGGCGTAGTGGCGGACGCCGCCTCCTCGACCGGTCCCGCCGTCGCGGCGACCCGGGAGCCGACGTATCTGCCGGGCCGGCTCGGTGCGCGGAACGGGGACGAGGGGGTTCGCCGTCGCCCGGACGGCGCAGGCGTCGGTCCGGTCTCCGGCCCGAAGGCGCCTCCCGGCGGAGCGAGCGGTGCGACGGGCAGCCAGTCCGCCCTCGACAACACGGCCCCCCGGCACGCGGAGGTCCCCGCCGTCACCCCGGGCCACCGGGCCCCCCAGCGCCTCGCGCGCGGCACCTCCACCGCGACCTCCGCGTCCGGCACCGGCGACCGGTACCGGGACATCCCCGTCTTCCCCGGCTAGCTCCGCACCCCGCAGCCGGGGACGCGCGGCCGGACAGCGTGCGCGGACACCCCGGCCCGCGGTTCCCCGGACGGCTCGTACGACCCGGAGGGCTCGTACAGCCCTTACGGCGTCCGGAGTATCGCGGCCGCGCGACATCCGTCCGGGCGTCGCACGCCTGTCGCACCGCACCGCGCCGCGCCGGCGGAACCGTCGGGCGACAGACCATCCGCTTCCGCGGGGCCATGCGCCGGAGGGCCGGAATCCACCGGATCCCTCGGGCCGTAACCCCGCGGAAGGGCCGGACGGTCCCCATTGGGGTGGGGGCCGTCCGCCCTGGGCCCTTCGGGGCCGTCAGAGGGGCCCCACCAGGCAAACCCCAGCTTGGTGGGGCCCCGTCCGGCCCGATCTGTGACAGGTATCACCGCTCAGGTGTGATCTGCGATTTAGGGACCCGCGTCCTGCGGCGATAACCTGCCGGACGGACATGCCGCGCGCTCGGACACCGTGTGCGCCACCCTTGTGACAGCGGACGTCACGTTGCCCTTCGCGGCACGCCCACGCAGACAACGAACCGCGAGATCACTGATAGGGACGGACGCGCGTGGACCTGTTCGAGTACCAGGCGAGGGACCTCTTCGCCAAGCACGGTGTACCGGTGCTGGCCGGTGAAGTCATCGACACGCCTGAGGCAGCCCGCGAGGCGACCGAGCGTCTTGGCGGCAAGTCCGTCATCAAGGCGCAGGTGAAGGTCGGTGGCCGTGGAAAGGCCGGCGGCGTCAAGCTCGCCGCCACCCCGGACGAGGCCGTCGCCCGCGCGACGGACATCCTCGGCATGGACATCAAGGGCCACACGGTCCACAAGGTGATGATCGCCGAGACCGCGCCCGAGATCGTCGAGGAGTACTACGTCTCGTACCTCCTCGACCGCACCAACCGCACCTTCCTCGCCATGGCGTCCGTTCAGGGCGGCGTGGAGATCGAGGTCGTCGCGGAGGAGAACCCCGAGGCCCTCGCGAAGGTCCCGGTCGACGCCAACGAAGGCGTTTCGATCGAGAAGGCCCGCGAGATCGTCGCCCAGGCGAAGTTCCCGGCCGAGGTGGCCGAGCAGGTCGCCGAGATCATGGTGACGCTGTGGGACACCTTCATCAAGGAGGACGCCCTCCTCGTCGAGGTCAACCCCCTCGCCAAGGTCGCCTCCGGCAAGGTCATCGCGCTCGACGGCAAGGTGTCCCTGGACGAGAACGCGGAGTTCCGCCAGCCGGACCACGCCGCGCTCGAGGACAAGGACTCGGCCAACCCGCTCGAGGCCGCCGCCAAGGCCAAGAACCTCAACTACGTCAAGCTCGACGGTGAGGTCGGCATCATCGGCAACGGCGCGGGTCTCGTCATGAGCACCCTCGACGTCGTCGCGTACGCCGGTGAGAACCACGGCGGCGTGAAGCCGGCCAACTTCCTCGACATCGGCGGCGGCGCCTCCGCCGCTGTCATGGCGAACGGCCTGGAGATCATCCTCGGAGACCCGGACGTCAAGTCCGTCTTCGTCAACGTCTTCGGTGGCATCACCGCCTGTGACGAGGTCGCCAACGGCATCGTCCAGGCGCTCCAGCTGCTCGCCGACAAGGGCGAGGCAGTCACCAAGCCGCTCGTCGTGCGTCTCGACGGCAACAACGCCGAACTGGGTCGCAAGATCCTTTCGGACGCGAACCACCCGCTGGTCCAGCGCGTGGACACCATGGACGGCGCGGCCGACAAGGCCGCCGAGCTCGCGGCTGCGAAGTAAGGGACGAGGGACTAAACAGCCATGGCTATCTTCCTGAACAAGGACAGCAAGGTCATCGTCCAGGGCATGACCGGTGCCACGGGTATGAAGCACACCAAGCTCATGCTCGCGGACGGCTCCAACATCGTCGGTGGTGTGAACCCGCGTAAGGCGGGCACGTCCGTCGACTTCGACGGCACCGAGATCCCGGTCTTCGGCACGGTCGCCGAGGCGATGGAGAAGACGGGCGCCAACGTGTCCGTCCTCTTCGTGCCGCCGGCCTTCGCCAAGGCCGCCGTGGTCGAGGCGATCGACGCGGAGATCCCCCTCGCGGTCGTCATCACCGAGGGCATCGCGGTCCACGACTCCGCCGCCTTCTGGGCGTACGCGAAGGCGAAGGGCAACAAGACCCGCATCATCGGCCCGAACTGCCCCGGTCTCATCACGCCGGGCCAGTCCAACGCCGGCATCATCCCGGGCGACATCACGAAGCCGGGCCGCATCGGCCTGGTCTCGAAGTCCGGCACGCTGACGTACCAGATGATGTACGAGCTCCGTGACATCGGCTTCTCGTCCGCCGTCGGCATCGGTGGCGACCCGGTCATCGGTACGACGCACATCGACGCGCTCGCCGCGTTCGAGGCCGACCCCGACACCGACCTGATCGTCATGATCGGCGAGATCGGTGGCGACGCCGAGGAGCGGGCCGCGGACTTCATCGCGAAGAACGTGACCAAGCCGGTCGTCGGCTACGTCGCGGGCTTCACCGCGCCCGAGGGCAAGACCATGGGCCACGCCGGCGCCATCGTCTCCGGCTCCTCCGGCACGGCCGCCGCGAAGAAGGAGGCCCTCGAGGCCGCCGGTGTCAAGGTCGGCAAGACGCCGACCGAGACGGCCAAGCTGGCCCGCGAGATCCTCGCCGGCTGAGCTGCCGTACTGGCACACACGCCGGTGGGCCCGCACCTCAGGGTGCGGGCCCACCGGCGTTTCCGGTCACCGCGGCTCAGGGGCCCGGACGTCAGCGGACATCGGGGACGATCCGCTCGGGGCCGCTCGACGTCTCGGACCTCAGCTTGGCGCGCAGGACCAGTTCCTCGTCGGACAGGGGGCCGGGCGCGGAGCGGGGCGGCAGACCGTGGATGGTCTCCGGCGGGGACAGCGGCGCCTCGTAGTGGTCCGGGGCGGTGCGCAGTGTCAGCGCCGTCACGGCCATGAGCAGGACGGTGAACGCGATGGCCGCGCGGGTCCACTGCCGGGCGCGGTGCTCGCCGTGATCGCGGACGGTACGGGGCTTCGCCGCGCGCAGCCGTTCCGTGCTCGCGAGTTCGGTGAGCCGCCGGTGCAGGTCCTCCGGGAGCGCCAGTTCGGGCAGCCGGGCCACGACGGCCTCGCGCGCGTGCAGCACCCGGTTGGCGGCAGCGGGCGTGCTCGCCTCCGTCTCCGCCGCGGTCTCCGGCAGCCCGAGACCGACACCGTCGTACAGGAGCAGCGTGCGTCGGTAGACGGGCGGCAGATGGAGCAGGACGTCGAGCAGGGCGCGGTCGGAGGCGCCGGCGGGCGGTGCCTCGGGGTGCCGGTAGCGCGGGCGCAGCCGGTGCCAGGGGGAGAGCGCCCACTCGTACGCCGTCGCCCTTACCCAGCCGGCCGGGTCCCGGTCCACGGCCACCTCGGGCCAGCGGTACCAGGCGAGTTGGAAGGCCCGCTCCACGGACTCGCGGGCCAGCTCGCGCCGTCCGGTCAGCAGATAGGTCTGCCGTACGAGGGCGGGGGCGGCGAACGCGTAGAGCGCGTCGAAGGCCTGAGCGGGCGTCAGTGACGGCTCGCGGACGCCGGAGTCCTCGTCGGCGCCGCCCCACTCACCCTCACGGACCCGCTGCACGTCCGCGTCCCCGTCCATGCCGGCCAGGTCCACGGGTTCGGCGGGCTCCGGGCCCTCGGCCGTCCGGTCCTCGGAGGCGTGTGCCTCCCGGGACGGTGGCGTCGCCGCCCCCACCAGGGCGGGTACGGAGCCTTCCTGACGGCTGTTCACCGCGTCGTCCGAAAGGGTCGTCGCTACGCCGAGCAGCCTCACGTACGCCTCCAGCTTGCGGCCGCGCGGTGTCGTGCGGCCGGTCTCCCACGAGCGCACCGTCGACCGGCTGACACCGATCAGGGCCGCCAGCTCCGCCTGCGTCAACGCCCGGGCCTCCCGCAGGCGGCGGCGCTCCTTCGGCGCGGGCAGCGGGGTGGCGGAGCCCTGTGTCATGTCGGATCCCACAGAGCGCCCTTTCGTACGAAAAAGTACATAACTGCATATTGAGCGACACATCGGGGGTTCGCCTGTTACGACGAGAAAGCGCGTGTCGTTGGGAGCATGACGTGCGTGACTCAAATCACCGACCGCAGGCTCTCGTTGTCGCCCCTGCTCACCCGGATGCGCGACAGATCACCCGGACTGGCCGCCAGCCTCCTGGGTGGCGCCCTCGCCGCGGGGCTCGGACTCGGCTCGTTCGCCGTCCTCGTCATGGTGCTGTGGATCAGCTCGCCCTACCCGGACAGCGGGCCGGACGGAGCGCTCCATGTCGCCGCCGCGCTCTGGCTCCTCGCGCACGGCGTCGAGCTGATCCGCACCGACACCCTGTCCGGTGCGGGGATGCCGGTGGGGGTGACCCCGCTCCTGCTGCTCGCCCTCCCGGCCTGGCTGCTGCACCGGGCCGCGCGCGAGGCGGCCGACGTCACGTCGGAGGCGTCGCCGCGCACGGCCTGGGCCGGCGTCGTGGCCGGCTATCTGTCCGTCGGCTGGGCCGCCGCGATCTACGCCTCGGGCGGCGCGTTGCGCCCCTCCTTGCTGTGGGCCGTGGTCTGCCTCCCCCTCC
The DNA here is from genome assembly GCF_040607345.1 of Streptomyces sp. NPDC005302. Lineage (NCBI taxonomy): Bacteria > Bacillati > Actinomycetota > Actinomycetes > Kitasatosporales > Streptomycetaceae > Streptomyces > Streptomyces sp. NPDC005302. The sequence goes on along the minus strand of NZ_JBEXGN010000011.1, from coordinate 106,182 downwards.
TCGCCGCGAGCGCCGCGGGGGCGGGGATCTGGACGGCGTACGGGCGTCCCTGGGGGCCGTTGCCGCTGTGGCTGAGGCGGGCCGTGGACGCCGCGCCGTTCACCCGGTCGGGTCCCTCCTCCGGCGTACGGCGTCTCGTCGCCGGGGACGACGACCGGGTGCTCGGCGGAGCAGCACGGGCCGCCGCGGCCGGGGCCGCCGTCCTCGTCGGAGGCGGGGCGCTGCTGGTGGCGGTGTCCCTGGTGTGGCACGGGGAAGCGGCCCGCGGCTCGTTCCTCCAGCTCACCGGCGTGTGGTCCGGACGGTTCGCCGTCCTGCTGCTCTGCCTCGCGCTGGTCCCGAACGCGGCCGTGTGGGGCGCGTCGTACGGGCTCGGGCCGGGCGTCGTCCTGACCGCGGGCCATGTGGCCGGTCCGCTCACCGGGGCGGCCTCGGGGACGCACGGCCCGACCGATCTCCTCCCCGCGTTCCCGCTGCTCGCGGCGGTGCCCGGGGCGGGCTCGGGGGAGCCACTGAACTGGGTGAGCGGTGTGGTGCCGGTGGCCGCCGGGGTGACGGTGGCGTGGTTCGCGGTGAAGGCGGGGGCCGCGCGCGGGACGGGCGGCCGGGACGAGCCCTGGTCACGCGGTCGGACGGTGTCCGTCGTGGCTCTCGCGGCCGGCCTGTGCGGTGTCGTGCTCGGCCTGCTCGCCGGGCTCGCCGGAGGCCCGCTCGGCGTGGCCGCCCTGGCGCACTTCGGGCCGGTGTGGTGGCAGGTGGGACCGGCGGCCGCGCTGTGGACGGCGACCGTCGGGATTCCCGTCGCGGTGGGCGTCCGCGCGTGGAAGGGCCGGGGCGCCCCGACGCCGGAGCGCACGGCCACTCCCCGGAGCACGGCACCCCGCCTCGCCGGACCCCGCTTCGCCCGGATTCCCCGGCTGCGGATGCCCGCGTGGACGCCGTGGCGCGCGAAGGACGCGTCCGCTCCGTCATCTGCGGCCGTCCCGACGCCTGTTCCGTCCCCGTCGCCGCCCGCCCGGACCGGATCCGCGCAGCGTGTGGAGCCGGCGGTGCTGGAGTCCGTCCTCGAGGACCTGGAGCCGTACGACTTCCTGCCCGGCGAGGCGATCCCTGAGGCGTGGCACGCGGACACCTCCCGGGAAGAGCGCTGGGCGGCCCTGCGAAAGGCGGCCGGGACCGAGACTCCGGCCGACGCCGACGTCTCGAATGACGCCGACGCCGACGCCGCCAGGAACGACGCCGCCGACGCCCTCCGGTCCGGCCGCGGCGACGCGCACCGGCCCGCCGGGGACGATCCGCACCGGCCCGCTCCGGACGACGCGCCCCCGTCCACCCGGGACGACGCGCAACCGTCCGGCGGGGGCGACGCGGACCACCTCGACCCGGACGGCCTCAGCCACACGGGGAGCGAGAACACCGGCGGCGCGGACCAGACCGGCTGAGACGCCTGCCGGATCGCCTGACACGCCCGATCGTCTGACCCAGCCGGATTGCCCGACCCGCCCGATTGCCCGACCCGGCTGACGACCCGACCGGCTGAGGGCCGGTCAGGAGAGATGGGGCGGGTGAACGGACAGGGCCGGCTCCCCTCGTCGAGAGGGGAGCCGGCCCGTCGCTTCGGTGCTCCGGGACGACCCGGCGCGCGGAACTAGTCGCTGGTGCCGAGCACGCCGCGCAGCTCCTTGGGGAGCAGGTCGTTGCAGGACTTCTTCGCCGCGTTCGTCAGGGCGTCGTTCGTGCAGGAGTAGTAGTCGCTGTAGACGAGCTGGGCGGTGAACGTCGCGCCGACCATCAGGATGGCCAGCGAGGCGGTGACCAGGCCGCTCACCGCGGCGGTCGTCTGCGGGCGGGCGGTCGAGGCGGCCGGCTGGGGGCGGGCCGGCTGATCGGGCGCCGGAGCGTCCGGGGCCGGGACACGGGCCTTGCCGCGGAGGGCGCTGACACCCCAGTACAGGGCGAGCGCGCCGAGCAGCAGCGCCACGTACGGCCAGCTGAAGAGCGCGAAGAAGAACGCCCACATGCCGGAGAGCAGCGCATAGCGGGCGCGGCGCTGGGAGGGGTCCGTCGGGTCCCAGCGCATGTTCGAGCCGGGGCCGCTCTGGCCCTCGGGGGTGTTCTGGCCCTGCGGTGCTCCGGGCCGGTCGCCGAAGCCGCCGCCGCTGGAGGGACCGGGCTGCCGGTCGCTCCAGTGACTCCACGGGGAGTGTCCGGACCCGTCCTGGCCGCCCTCGTCACCCTCGCCGTTCTGCTCGGAGCCCTGGCCGTGCCGGCGCGGCTGCCAGGGACGGTCGGGCGTCCCCTCGGGCGGCGGCGCGAACGGGTTGTCGGAGTCCGGGGAACCCGACGGCTTCGACGGCTTCGAGAGATCGGCCGGGCCCGACGGGGGAGTGTCCGGGGTGTCGGGGCCGTGCTCGTCCGGGGTGCCGCCCTCGCTTCCCCCTGCCGAGCCGCTGCCGTTCCCGCCCGCGGAGCCGGGGCCGCCGCCTGCGGAGCCGTCCCCTCCCGACCTGGGCGGGGTGGACGAAGGGCGCCGCTCGCGCAGCAGGAGCGGAGGGAGTCGGAGACTGCGGTCCGGCATCAGGTGAGCGTCTTCCCCTTGGTGGTTCTGGCGGGCGGCGTGTGCGCACGGCAGCGGGCTCCGGGCCCCCGGGCGCGCGCCCCGGGCGTTTCCGGTGCGGGTGCAACTGGTGGTACCGGGGCCGGCTGCCCCGTGCGTGGTGGTGCTCGTCCCAGGTCAACGTCCCGTGTGCGCAGGGCGTTCCCCGCGCCGGACGGTGTTCCCGGGTGGATCCTCCCCAGACGCTACCTTCCGGCCCCGCCCCCGTCCCGTGGGGGCCGCCCGGTGTGCCGGTATCGTTGCTGACGGTCGGCCGCTTCGTAGACTTCCCCGTATCCCGGGGCGCGAAGCATTCGTACGACCGTACAAACGCTCCCCCGAGAAAGGGCCCCGTCGTGGCCAAGGCCAAGCGCCTCGTCGTGCTGGTCTCCGGATCAGGCACCAATCTGCAGGCACTGCTCGACGCCGTCGCGGAGGCGGGCCCCGCGGCCTACGGTGCCGAGATCGTGGCCGTCGGAGCCGACCGGGACGGCATCGAGGGGCTCGCCCGCGCCGAGCGCGCCGGGCTCCCGACCTTCGTCCGCAAGGTCAGGGACCACGGCAGCCGGGACGACTGGGACCGCGCGCTCGCCGAGGCGACCGCCGCGTACGAGCCCGACCTCGTCGTCTCCGCCGGGTTCATGAAGATCGTGGGGAAGGAGTTCCTCGCCCGGTTCGGCGGACGGTTCGTCAACACCCACCCGGCACTGCTCCCCAGTTTCCCCGGCGCCCACGGCGTCCGCGACGCGCTCGCGTACGGAGCCCGGGTCACCGGCTGCACCGTCCACTTCGTCGACGACGGCGTCGACACCGGACCGATCATCGCCCAGGGCGTGGTCGAGATCCGCAACGAGGACGACGAGAGCGCTCTGCACGAGCGCATCAAGGAAGTCGAGCGAAGCCTGCTCGTCGATGTCGTGGGGCGGCTCGCCCGCAACGGCTATCGCATTGAGGGACGAAAGGTAGTTATCCAGTGACCGCCGACAGCACAGTCACGGCCGAGAGCACCGAGGGCACCAAGCGGGTCATCCGGCGCGCGCTCGTCAGCGTGTACGACAAGACGGGACTCGAGGAGCTGGCCCGCGGGCTGCACGCCGTCGGCGTCGAGCTCGTCTCCACCGGTTCCACCGCCGCGAAGATCGCCGCGGCCGGTGTGCCCGTCACCAAGGTGGAGGAGCTGACCGGCTTCCCCGAGTGCCTCGACGGCCGCGTCAAGACGCTGCACCCGAAGGTCCACGCCGGCATCCTCGCCGACCTGCGTCTCGACAGCCACCGGGAGCAGCTGGCCGAGCTGGGCGTCGAGCCGTTCGACCTGGTCGTGGTCAACCTGTACCCGTTCCGGGAGACGGTCGAGTCCGGGGCGACCCCCGACGAGTGCGTCGAGCAGATCGACATCGGCGGCCCCTCGATGGTGCGCGCCGCCGCCAAGAACCACCCCTCCGTCGCCGTCGTGACGAGCCCCGACCGGTACGGCGACGTCCTCGCCGCGGTCCAGAGCGGCGGCTTCGACCTGCGGACCCGCAAGCGCCTCGCCGCCGAGGCCTTCCAGCACACGGCCGCGTACGACGTCGCCGTCGCCTCCTGGTTCGCCTCCGACTACGCGCCGGTCGACGAGTCCCGCTTCCCCGACTTCCTCGGCGCCACCTGGGAGCGCGCGCACACGCTGCGCTACGGCGAGAACCCGCACCAGCCCGCCGCGCTCTACACCTCTGGCACCGGTGGCCTCGCCGAGGCGGAGCAACTGCACGGCAAGGAGATGTCGTACAACAACTACACGGACACGGACGCCGCGCGCCGTGCCGCGTACGACCACGAGGACCCCTGCGTCGCGATCATCAAGCACGCCAACCCGTGCGGCATCGCGGTCGCGTCGAACGTCGCCGAGGCGCACCGCAAGGCGCACGCCTGCGACCCGCTGTCCGCGTTCGGCGGTGTGATCGCGGTCAACCGCCCGGTCACCAAGGAGATGGCCGAGCAGGTCGCGGAGATCTTCACCGAGGTCATCGTCGCGCCCGAGTACGAGGACGGCGCGCTCGAAGCCCTCACCAAGAAGAAGAACATCCGCGTGCTGCGGGCCCACAACGCGCCGTCCGCTCCGGTCGAGATCAAGCCCGTCGACGGCGGCGCGCTGCTCCAGGTCACGGACCGGCTCCAGGCCGACGGCGACAACCCGGCGAGCTGGACCCTCGCGACCGGTGACGCGCTGAGTCAGGGTGAGCTGGACGAGCTGGCCTTCGCCTGGCGTGCCTGCCGTGCCGTGAAGTCCAACGCGATCCTGCTCGCCAAGGACGGTGCCTCGGTCGGCGTCGGTATGGGCCAGGTCAACCGCGTCGACTCCGCGAAGCTCGCGGTCGAGCGGGCCGGCGCCGAGCGCGCCCGTGGCGCCTACGCCGCCTCGGACGCGTTCTTCCCGTTCCCCGACGGCTTCGAGATCCTCGCCGACGCGGGCGTCAAGGCCGTGGTCCAGCCCGGCGGTTCGGTCCGCGACGAGCTGGTCGTGGAGGCGGCGAAGAAGGCCGGCGTGACGATGTACTTCACCGGGACGCGGCACTTCTTCCACTGAGCACCGTGCGCTGAGCAATGTGCGCTGGGCGTTGTGTGCTCAGCCGACGACCGAGGCCCCCGGCCCTCCTCAGGGAGGGCCGGGGGCCTCGGTCGTACCATCCGGTCCGTTCTCGACGGCCGTCGTGAGCGTCAGTGCTGGATGACCATCGTGCTCGCGGCCTTGTCGTGCCAGCCCTGCTGGCGGCCCGACTTGTCCCAGAACGGCGACAGGTAGACGACGAGCTGGCCGATGCCGCAGACGATGCCGCCGACGAGCGGGATGATCCAGCGGATGAACGAGGCGCCGAGGCCGGGCTTCTGGCCGGTGTCGGCCTTCACCACGCGTATGCCGACGGCGAGTTTGCCGAGGGTGCCGCCGACCAGACCGGTCATCAGCCACTCGTAGAGCAGCCCCACGACGGCGAGGATGCCGATCACGGCGCCGAACTTGGCGGCGATGTCGGAACCCGCGTTGTCCATGCAGGTCTGGTAGTCCACGGCGTTCGGGTCGCAGTCCCTCGCGGCACCGACGGATCCGGCCACGCCGGCGAAGGCGAGGACCACGTAGATGACGAAGAAGGCTGCTCCGTCGATCGCGCGGGCGCCGAACCGGCGTCCCATCGACGCGACCCGCGGGCCGGGTCCTGCCGGGTAGCCGTAGCCGGGCTGGCCCTGCGGGTAGCCGTAACCGGCCTGGTTCGGGTCGGGGTAGCCGTAACCGGGCTGGCCCTGCTGCGGGTAGCCGTAACCCTGCTGCGGAACGCCGCCCGGTGCCTGCGGGTAGGGGGGCTGGCCCTGCTGCGGGTAGGGCGGCTGTCCCTGCTGCGGATGGCCGTAGCCCGGCGGTGGGTTCTGCGGCTGTCCGTACGGGTTGTCCGGCGCGCCGAAAGACATGGCGAATTTCCTCCGTTGCAAAGGCGGGGACGAAGCGGATTGCGCGGAGGAACGTGACGTTACAAGCGGTTTGCCCCCCAACACTGACCGCGATACTGCGTCGTTCATCGTGATCGGAAGGGCGCATTTTGTCCAGCTCGTGAGATGAGCTGTTGTGCACTCGCAATCTGGTTGATCACGCTCTCGGGCCGCCCGTTCCGCCCCGCCGCGTCCAGGGGGTGCCCCGGATTGGAACCATGGCCCCGTCATCCGGGAAGATGGGGCCATGACCGCCCAGATTCTCGATGGCAAGGCCACCGCAGCCGCGATCAAGTCCGACCTGACCGTCCGCGTGGCGGCCCTGAAGGAGAAGGGCGTCACGCCCGGCCTCGGGACGGTCCTGGTCGGGGACGACCCCGGAAGCCAGAAGTACGTCGCGGGCAAGCACCGCGACTGCGCCCAGGTCGGCATCGCCTCCATCCAGCGCGAACTGCCCGCGACCGCCACCCAGGAGGAGATCGAGGCGGTGGTCCGCGAGCTGAACGAGGACCCCGCCTGCACCGGCTACATCGTCCAGCTGCCGCTCCCCAAGGGCATCGACGAGAACCGCATTCTGGAACTGATGGATCCGGACAAGGACGCGGACGGCCTGCACCCGATGAACCTCGGGCGCCTCGTCCTCAACGAGCCGGCCCCGCTGCCCTGCACCCCGAACGGCGTCCTCACGCTCCTGCGCCGCTACGGCGTGGAGATCAAGGGCGCCGAGGTCGTGGTCGTCGGCCGTGGCGTGACCATCGGGCGTCCGATGCCGCTGCTGCTGACGCGGCGCAGCGAGAACGCCACGGTCACCCAGTGCCACACCGGCACCCGTGACCTCTCCGCGCACCTCAAGCGCGCCGACATCATCGTCGCCGCGGCCGGTTCCGCGCACCTCGTCCGGGCCGAGGACGTGAAGCCGGGCGCCGCCGTCCTCGACGTCGGCGTCTCGCGCAGCGCCGAGGGCAAGATCGTCGGGGACGTCCACCCGGACGTCGCCGAGGTCGCCGCGTGGATCTCCCCGAACCCGGGCGGCGTCGGCCCGATGACCCGCGCCCAGCTGCTCGTCAACGTGGTGGAAGCGGCGGAGCGCAGTGTCGGCTGACGGCGGAACCCACCGGTCCGGCGAGGGCGCGGCCGCCAACGGCGCGCGCACGGCGGACGACGACGAGACCCGTACCGGCGAACGGTCCGCGGTGCGGACCGACGCGCGCGCCGAGGCCGCTGCGGGAGCGGAGAACGGGGCTCGCGCCGAGCGGGCCGCCGACGCCGGGGCGAAGGCCGTTGCTCCGGCCCCGGCTGAGGCAGGGGCGTCCGGCCCGGACGAGGCGGAGAGCGCGGCCGTCGACGGGTCCGACGCGGCCGTGGACGGGTCCGACGCGGCCGTGGACGGGTCCGACGCGGCCGTGGACGGGTCCGACGCGGCCGTGGACGGGTCCGACGCCGACGCCGAGCCCATGGTGCGGGACGCGGTCAGCGCTCCCGACGCCGAGGGCAGGCCGCGGCGGACCACGCGGCGCTTCCCGCTGTTCACCCGGGACACCGCGCGTCCCGAGGGCGGTGGCCGGGCAGCGTCCGGAGACGCCCCGGCTCCCGCGCGTCAGTGGCCGATCCTCACCGTCCTGTCGACGGTCGGACTCGGCCTGTTCCTCACCGCGCTCGACGTGTTCCGGGCCGGCACGATCCTGATCGGCGCCGCGCTCATCGCGGGTGCCGTCATGCGCTGGATCCTGCCGAGCGTGGGCATGCTCGCGGTCCGCTCCCGTTTCACGGACATGGTCACGTACGGCGTCCTCGGCATCGCCATCGTGCTGCTGGCGCTGATGGCCCAGCCGAACCCGGTGCTCGTGATCCCGTTCCTCGACGACACCCTGCACTTCACGGTCCGCTGAACCGCGGCCTCACGCGGGCGCACGTGCCGGTGGCCCGTCCTCTCCCCGGGGAGGACGGGCCACCGGTCTTTTCGGGTGGTCGGTGCGGTGCGGTCGGTCAGCAGACGATGTACGACATCGTCAGCGACGAGAACGACGTGCCGCTCGGCGCCTTCAGCGTGACGGGCGAGGAGTCGCCCTTCGGGCCGGCCCAGTTGCTGTCGACGTGGCCGCCGTTGGTGAGCTTTCCGCGGACGAACGGGCAGCGGCCGTCCGACTTGGTGTCGTGGACCGTTCCCGTGACCTTCGTGTCGTAGTTGCACCACCAGCCGTTGGCGTAGCCCTGGCCGCTGGACATGGACCAGCTCTGGGTGCAGGAGTCCGCCGCAGGCGCCTGCACCGCGGCGGTGGCCGCGGGGGCCAGGGCGAGGCCGCCGCCGAGAAGCGCGGCGGTGGCCAGGGCGACCGCCACGCGGCCCCGGAGGCCCGTGTTCGCGGCGGTGGTCGTGCTGGTCGTGCTGGTCGTGGTCCTTGTGTTCATGGATCCGATTCCCCTCTTCGGATGCGGTCCGGTGGTCGGCCGGTCCGTCGTGTCCCAGAACCTACGGGCCGCCGCCCACGGCCCGCGTCCCGCGCCGGTTGGAACTCCCCGCCCACCAGGGGCGGTAGCGGGCCGCATGCCTGCAACCACCGTGGTACCGCGCTGGGTTGACGCCCATCCCGTGTCGCGGCGTTACGCTGCGCCGATGCGCTTCCGGCCGCCCCGCCCGCTCGCCGTCGACACGCTGACCGCTCTCGCGATGGTGTGTGTGGCCGTACTCCTCGGCCAGGAGTCGGTGGCCCAGGGCTGGCCCGCACTCGACCGCACCGCCTACGTCCTGGTCGTCCTCGCGCATCTCCCGGTCGCGCTGCGCGGCAGGGCGCCGCTCGTCGTGCTCGCCGTCGTGGAGGCCGCGGGCGTCGTGTACATCTCGGCGGGCTACTGGCCGGTGGTGAGCACGTTCGGCCCGATGCTCGCCCTCTACACGGTCGCCTCGGTGCGGCAGGCCCGCACCACGGCCGTGTGCGCGGGCGTCTTCGTGGCCGTCTGGCTCTACGCCGGAGTGGTCAGCGACAGCGACGCCATGGCGTCCGTCGTGGCACAGGCGCTGGTCTTCTCCGCCGTCCTGTGGCGCTTCGGCTACCTGGCCCGGCGCTCCGCCGAACTCGCCCGCGAACTCCGCGCCGAACAGGCCGAACGGTCCCGCCGCGAGGTCGCCGAGGAACGCGGGCGCATGGCACGGGAGTTGCACGACGTCGTCGCCCACCACATGTCGGTGGTCTCCGTGCAGGCGGGACTCGCCCGCTTCGTCTTCGACTCCGACCCGGCCACCGCCCGCGCCGCCCTCCGCACGATCGGGGACGCCAGCGGTGACGCCCTGGAGGAACTGCGCCGCATGCTCCAGGTGTTGCGCGAGGAGGACCCGCGCGACCCGGACGGCGGTCCCGAGGCGCCCATGCCGGGACTCGCCCGGCTCGGCGACCTCGTCGAGCGGGTGCGCGCCGGGGGAGTCCCCGTCGAACTGCGTGTCGAGGGCACCCCGCGTCCGCTCGCCCCGGGCGTCGAACTCTGCGCGTTCCGCGTCGTGCAGGAGGCGCTCACCAACATCCTCAAGCACGCCGACCGGGCGGCCGCCGTCGTCGAACTTCGCTATGGGGAACACGAGATGACGGTCGTGGTCACGGATGACGGAGAGGGGGTGATTCCGGACAGACTCCCGGTCGGCGGTGGACACGGCTTGATTGGTATGCGCGAGCGGGCCAAGCTCTACGGCGGGACGATCAGCATCGGCCCGCGGAGCGAGGGGGGATTCGCCGTGCGGCTGACCCTGCCCGCCACCGCGCGGGCCGCACGGCGGGGGGACGAGACCACGGCATGACGACAGTGCTCGTCGTCGACGACCAGTACCTGATCCGGGCCGGTCTCGTCGGGCTGCTGAACGCCGCGCCCGGTGTGGAGGTCGTCGGGGAGGCCGAGGACGGCGACGAGGCCGTACGGCTCGCCGCCGCGACCCGGCCCGACGTGATCCTCATGGACATCCGGATGCCCGGCACGAACGGCGTCCTGGCCACCGAACGCATCCTCGCCGAGGCCGCCGACCCCGCTCCCCGCATCCTCGTCCTGACCACCTTCGACCTGGACGAGTACGTGTACGGGGCCCTGCGGGCCGGCGCGTCCGGGTTCCTGCTGAAGGACTCGGGGCCCGAGCGGCTGCTGGCCGCGGTGGCCGCGGTCGGCGGTGGCGACGCGCTCTTCGCCCCCAGCGTCACCCGCCGCCTCGTCGAGGCCTTCGCCCGGCAGGCCGGCCCCGCCCCGGGCGCCGGGGCGCCGCCCGACCTCGCCGCGCTGACCTCCCGAGAGGTCGAGGTCCTCAAGCTCATCGCCGGCGGCCTGTCCAACCTGGAGATCGCCGACCGCCTGTACATCAGCGAGGCCACGGTCAAGACCCATCTCAACCGGACGATGACCAAACTCGCCCTGGACAGCCGGGCGCAGGCCGTCGTCGTCGCCTACGAGACGGGACTCGTCACGCCGGGGCGATGAGTGAGGGCCCGGCAGGTAGGGGCGACGGGAGACGGAGTGCGGGGTGCGGACGGCGGGTCCGGGTACGACAGCGGCCCGTCCTCTCCCCCGAGTAAGGACGGGCCACGATCGGGCGGGTGGACCGCCTGGGGTCAACCTTTGTGCACCGGGCGCGGCCCGTTCAACAGTCGGCCTCTGCCTGTGGCACGGAAGTGACCGTTCCGGTACGGTGTCCGCGCCCCGCTACGGGAACCGCCCGACTTCAGCCGTGTGAAAGGCAGTTGGGACGGGTGGGGGAGTGTCCCGCCGGATCGTCCGCCGCGCGGGCGAGCGGGCACCCCGCGGACGCCGACCGCGTCCCGGAGCGGTCGCCCACCCTGCGGCTCCTGACCGCTTCTGTGGCCTCTGAGGTCCCCCATGTGTCCTCGTTGTGTCGATGTGTTGACAAGTTTGGTGATGTGCGCCGAACGGCCTGTTCGTACGGGCTGTCGATGGAACACTGGATCGTGGTCCGGGTGGCGCACGACGGTGCCCGCCCCGGCCTGAATGCACCCGTGCGCCCCTTTTCCGGGAACTGGAAACCGGACCGGGCGCATCCCTGTGGGTAGCCAGAACGGGGACCCGGCGGAGACGGTGTCGTCTCCGCCGGACACGGCGACCGGGAGCCGGGGGAGTCGCACGCGGGGGAAACGTCGTGCACGAAACGGGGGAAGAGGGGGGAAGGAATGCCTCGTTGGAAAGGCTTGCCGGATGAACTCGATCCGCAGGTCAAGGAGTTCGCCGGCCAACTGCGACGGCTCGTCGACCGGAGCGGGCTGAGTATCGCCGCCGTCGCCGACCGCACGGGCTACAGCAAGACGTCCTGGGAGCGTTATCTCAACGGGCGGCTGCTCGCGCCGAAGGGGGCGATCGTCGCGCTGTCCGAGGTGACCGGGGCGAGTCCCGTGCACCTCACGACCATGTGGGAGCTGGCCGAGCGCGCCTGGAGCCGTTCGGAGATGCGGCACGACATGACGATGGAGGCGATCCGGATATCCCAGGCGCGTGCCGCGCTCGGGGAGTTCGGACCGGCGGCCGGTGCCAAGGGGGGCGCCGCGAGCGGCGGTGGCGGCCAGCGGGCCGCGTCCGGCCGGGCCGGCAGCGCGACCGCGACGCCGGGGATCGCCGGGCCGGCGGGGGTCTCGCCCACGATTCCGCCGAGGGCGACACCGGCGACGACGCCCTCGGTGTCGCCGTCCGTGCCGCTCCAGCCGACCGGGCGGGACGGGGGCGAACCGTCGTACGGGGGGACGTCGTCGTCCCGGGCGGGCTCGGGAGCGGGCTCCGGCGGCGGTGGTGGCTGGGGGGTCGTCGGGCCGCCGCGTGGCGGCGCCGCGACAGGTACGTCCGGTGCGCCCGGTGCGAGTGATGCGCGCGGTGCGGGTGGTGCGGCCGGGGGGCCGTCGCCGCAGGACGCGCGGCCCGCCGGTGCGGGGGAGGACCGCGCACGGCGCAGGCGGCGGCTGACGATGTTCCTCGCGGGGGTCGTGGGGGCCCTGGTGGTCGTCGCGGTGGCCGTGTACCTCACCCAGGGCGGGGACAAGGAGGAGGCCGGCGGTACGCGCAAGGCCCCGGCGGTGTCCGCGAGCACCCGGCCCGATCTGCCGCCCGGCGTGAAGTGCGCCGGGGCCTCGTGCACCGGCAAGGACCCGGAGAACATGGGCTGCGGCGGTGAACTGGCCACGACCACCACCAGCGTGACGGTGGGCACGGCGCTGGTGGAGGTGCGCTACAGCAAGACCTGCGGGGCGGCCTGGGCGCGGATCACGCAGGCGGCGCGAGGCGACCGGGTCGACGTGTCGTCCGGGACCGCGGCGAAGCAGACGGGGGCGGTCGACGCGGACCCGGACGCGTACACGCCGATGGTCGCGGTGAAGGACGCCGGGGACGCGCGGGCCTGCGCGACGCTGAAGACCGGACAGAAGGGCTGCACGAAGTAGCCCCTTCCGTACCGGAATGACCGGCCCCTCCGGCGTGTTCGGAGCGCGGCCGGGGCGGCGCCCGAGGGGTGGGAAGGGCAGCGGCGGAGGGGGCGGAAGACGGTCTGTCAGGGGGCGTCGGAGAAATCCCGCGTGAAGGTGAATGAGTTCGCGGGAAGGGGGCAGGCGAAGCCGTACCCCCACGGGATCCGGTGCTGTCGGGAGAGGGAGAACAGCCTCCCCCGACCCCCGGCACCCACATGGCGGTCGCCGAGCTCACCCCCTCTCCCGGGCCCGGCGACCGCCTCCCCCCGGGATCTGTGGGCTGGGCCACACGGACCCGGACGTACGGGGTCCCGGATGCGCGATAGCCTGACGGCGGATCTCTCTTGACGCCGAGAGATCGATCATCGAACTCCTTGATCGATCATTGCGGCGGTTGCCGGGACGATCCTGCACCCGGGGCAGGGACGCCCCACCGCCTGCTGTCATACGGAGAACGCCATGACCCGCACTCCCGTGAACGTCACCGTCACCGGCGCGGCCGGCCAGATCGGTTACGCCCTGCTCTTCCGCATCGCCTCCGGCCAGCTGCTCGGCGCGGACGTGCCGGTCAAGCTGCGCCTCCTGGAGATCACGCCGGCGCTGAAGGCCGCCGAGGGCACCGCCATGGAGCTCGACGACTGCGCCTTCCCGCTCCTCCAGGGCATCGACATCACGGACGACCCGAACGTCGCCTTCGACGGCACGAACGTCGGCCTGCTCGTCGGCGCCCGCCCCCGCACCAAGGGCATGGAGCGCGGCGACCTGCTCTCCGCCAACGGCGGCATCTTCAAGCCGCAGGGCAAGGCGATCAACGACAACGCCGCGGACGACGTCAAGATCCTGGTCGTCGGCAACCCGGCGAACACGAACGCGCTCATCGCGCAGGCCGCCGCCCCGGACGTACCCGCCGAGCGCTTCACGGCGATGACGCGTCTGGACCACAACCGCGCGCTGACCCAGCTCGCGAAGAAGACCGGCAGCACGGTCGCCGACATCCAGCGTCTGACGATCTGGGGCAACCACTCGGCCACCCAGTACCCCGACATCTTCCACGCCACGGTCGGCGGCAAGAACGCGGCCGAGGTCGTCAACGACGAGAAGTGGCTCGCCGAGGACTTCATCCCGACCGTCGCCAAGCGGGGCGCCGCGATCATCGAGGCCCGTGGCGCGTCCTCGGCCGCCTCCGCGGCCAACGCCGCCATCGACCACGTGTACACCTGGGTCAACGGCACGGCGGACGGCGACTGGACCTCCATGGGTATCCCGTCGGACGGTTCGTACGGTGTCCCGGAGGGTCTCATCTCGTCCTTCCCCGTCACCACGAAGGACGGCCGCTACGAGATCGTCCAGGGCCTGGACATCAACGAGTTCTCCCGCGCCCGCATCGACGCCTCCGTCAAGGAGCTCGAGGAGGAGCGCGAGGCGGTCCGCGGCCTCGGCCTGATCTGACCCGCCCGGACCGCCTCCACCGAGGCCGGTCCCCAGCGGTGACCACGACGCCCGGACGGCGAAAGCCGTCCGGGCGTCGCTGTGCCGGGGTACAGGCGCCCTTTGTCGGGCGGCCTACTCCAACCCCCGCTTCCCCGGCGCCCAGAACGGCTTCGTCACCACCGCGCGGCGGTCCCAGCCGGCCTCCTGGACGAGGATCTGCTTCACGCGCTGCACGGTCCGGGCCTCACCCGCCACATACGCGGCGCCGCCCGGCGGAGGGTTCAGCCCGCGTATCGCGTCGGCGAGGGAACCGGTGCCGCGCACCGTCCAGTCGAGGCGTTCCGCGTGCTGGAGCGGAAGCCTGTCCTCGGGGGTCCGCGTCTCCAGGCAGCCCGAGACGGTCGCCGAGCCGGGCAGCGCCGCCAGCATCGCCCCGAACGCGACCGACGCCGTCTCGTCCCCGACGAACACGTGGTGCGTGGCGTCGGGACGCAGCACGAACGACCCCTCCGGCCTGCCGAACCGGACCGTGTCGCCGGTGCGCACGCTCCGTCCCCAGCGCGCCCCGGGCCCCGCGCCCTCGTGGTCCAGCACGCACAACTCGACGGCGCCCACCGGGTCGTAGCGCCAGACCGAGTACGTACGCCGGGTCAACGTGCCCTCCACCAGGACCCGCACCTGCTGTCCCGGACGCGGATCGAGGCCGGCCAGGGCGGGGCCCTCGACGCGCAGGCGCCGCACGCGCGCGGCCACCGGTTCGGCCTCGGTGGCCGTGCCCTGGAGCATCAGCCGGTCCAGGACACGTGTGAGCAGCGCGGGCATCGAATACTCCTCGGGGGAGGGGGTGTTGGGGCGCGTGGAGAGCGCGCTGTCACCGTACGGGCGTCGGCGGGCGTGTTCCCGTGCGGGTTCGGTACGGGACGCGTGCGTGCGGCTCAGCAGGCGTGGGGGAGGGCGAAGGGCTCGGCTGCCGTGCCGGGCACGGGAAGTGCTGTGCGGGCGGGCGGGGCTGGTGGGGCGTACGGAAAGTACGCATCGAACAGACGTGCTTTGTCGCCATAAAGAGGGGTGCGTTGGGCGCGAACGTCACTATCGTCGTCCGTACGGTCCGGCAGGGGACAGGGGTGCGGCAGGCGCCGGCGATCAGGCGCCGGGGTCCGGCCGCCGACGCGCGTGGCCGTGACGGAGCGGGGGTGACGGGATGGCGCAGCGATGGGACGCGGACCGTCGGCAGTGGGTCGACGACGGTGACGAGGGTGACGGCCGTGAGGGTGGCGGCCGTCCGGACCCGTCCGACGGTGGCCAGGGGGACGGGGAGCAGCGGAACGGCGATCAGTGGTGGGCCGCCGCCACGCAGGCCGGTGCGGTGCGGCCCGACCTGTACCCGCCGCAGCCGACCGGGACGCCCGGGACGCCCGGGACGCCCGGGACGCCCGGGGCGCCGGGCGGGCCGCCGCCGTCGCAGCAGCAGTCCTGGCCGCCCCAGCAGCAGTCCCCCGCATGGTCGCCGCCCGTCCAGCCGTGGCCCGGGGGTGGTGCGCCCGTGCCCGGCGGGGGTCAGGGGCAGGGGCCGGGGGACTCGCGCAAGCTGTTGCTGGTGATCGTCGCCGTGGCCGTTCTGGCGGGCGGTGTCGGGGGCGGACTCTGGGCCATCACCAGGGACGACGCCTCGGGCGGCCGGACGGAGGGCGGACCGGCGGTGACCGTCACCGCGACCACCGGGGTCCCCTCGGACGGCCCGTACAACACCGGCGACGAGGGCGCCTACGCCGACCCGGCGTCGCCCACCGCCCCGGCGCCGTCCCCCGGGTACAGCAGGGCGGTCGATCCGCTCGGCTACAGCGTGGACGTGCCCGCCGGCTGGGCGCGCGACCAGACGCAGGGGAAGCTGGCGCCCGTCGTCACGTACACGGCCCCCGGCGGCGACCGCAAGCTCATGGTGTTCGAGGTCAAGGAGGTCTCCGTGACGGACTCCTCGGCGCAGGCCCAGGACATCGCGGAGGGGTTCAAGGGCTACCGGTACCTGAACCGGCGGAGCGGCGCCGACTGGACGGAGTTCAGCTACCGCTACGACAGCAGACAGTTCGGGCCCACCGGGACCATCGACCACCGCTTCCAGGCCGCGGACGGCACGCCGTACGCCATCGTCGCCAGCGGCCCCGCGGGCACGGACATGAGCGATCAGCTCACGACGGCCCTGGACTCCTTCTGCCCGGCCGGGTCCGCCTGCGGCGGCTGATGACGTCCGGCCGGTCCGCTCGCAGCGGCTGATCGCCACCCACCGGCCTGTTTATTCGTCCCTTCTCATCCTGTTTTGGTGGGTTTTTCCGTGACCTGGCGCACTTTCGGTGTCCGGTTGTGCATGCATCCCGGGCCGAGGGGCATGTGCTCACGGCCCCCGGGGGTCACACCTGTGTGACTCAGGGGCGTCGAACAGGAACGGAAGGCAACACCGATCATGGCCGGACAGCAGCAGGCAGAACAGACCATCCACGTGGGCGGCGAGTGGCGCGCGGCGCTCTCCGGCGCGACGCGCGAGATCCTCGACCCCGCCGATGCCAAGCCGTTCGCCGTGGTCGCGGAGGGCGACGAGAAGGACACCGACCTCGCGGTCGCCGCCGCCCGCCGCGCCTTCGACGAGGGCCCCTGGCCGCACACCCCCGTCGCCGAGCGCGCCGCTCTGCTGCGCCGTGTCGCCGACCTCCTCGTCCGCGACCGCGAGGAACTCGGCCTGCTGGAGAGCCGGGACGCGGGCAAGACCGTGGAGGAGGGGCGCGTCGACATCGACTGTGTCGCCGACGCCTTCCGCTACTTCGCCGACCTCGTCGTGGGTGAGGGCGGCGGACGCGTGGTCGACGCGGGCTCGGCCGACATCCACAGCGTCGTCGTGCACGAACCCGTCGGGGTCTGCGCGCTGATCACCCCCTGGAACTACCCCCTCCTCCAGGCCAGTTGGAAGATCGCTCCGGCACTCGCCGCGGGCAACACCTTCGTGGTCAAGCCCAGCGAGATCACCCCGCTGACCACCGTCGCCCTGCTCGGACTGCTCGCCGAGGCGGGCCTGCCCGACGGGGTCGCGGGAATCGTCACCGGCCCCGGCCACACGGTCGGCGCCCGCCTCGCGGAGCACCCCGACGTCGACCTCGTCTCCTTCACCGGCGGCCTGGTCAGCGGTACGAAGGTGGCGCACGCCGCCGCCGACACGGTCAAGAAGGTCGCGCTCGAACTCGGCGGCAAGAACCCCAACGTCGTCTTCGCCGACGCCTGCGCCACCGAAGAGGGCTTCGACACCGCCGTCGACCAGGCGCTCAACGCCGCCTTCATCCACAGCGGCCAGGTCTGCTCGGCCGGCTCGCGGCTCATCGTCGAGGAGTCCGTGCGCGAGCGCTTCGTCGCCGAACTCGCCCGCAGGGCAGGTGCCATCCGGCTCGGCCGCGGCACCGAGGACGGCGTGGAGTGCGGCCCGCTCGTCTCCGAGGGCCAGCGCGAGAAGACCGAGGCGTACGTCGCCTCCGCGCTGGACGAGGGAGCGGTGCTGCGGTCCGGCGGCAAGCGGCCCGAGCCGTCCGGCGTCCGGCCCGCCACCGGCTACTTCTACGAGCCGACCGTCCTCGACCAGTGCCACCGCGAGATGCGCGTCGTCCGCGAGGAGGTCTTCGGACCCGTCCTGACCGTGGAGACCTTCTCCACCGAGGACGAGGCCGTCGCCCTCGCCAACGACACCGAGTACGGCCTCGCCGGCGCCGTCTGGACCGCCGACGCCGGCCGCGCCCGGCGCGTCGCCGGCCGGCTGCGGCACGGCACGGTCTGGATCAACGACTTCCACCCCTACCTCCCGCAGGCCGAGTGGGGCGGCTTCGGCAAGAGCGGCGTCGGACGCGAACTCGGCCCGGCCGGACTCGCCGAGTACCGCGAGACCAAGCACGTCTACCAGAACCTCGCGCCGCGGCCCGTGCGCTGGTTCGCCGGCTGAACCCCGCCGGGCCGGCACCGCTCGCCGGCCCGGAGACCGACGCACGGTGCCGGGCGCCGGTTCACCGCCCCCAGGGGCGACGACCCGATCCGCCGCCCGGTGCGCACCCGTACCCCGCCGTCCCCCGTCCCCACCTTCGTCCCCCTCCCCGACCCCCCACCGCACAAGGCACCTTGGAGCACATTCCATGTCCCAGCACGAGAACAGGTACGACTACGTCGTCATCGGCGGCGGCACGGCGGGCTCCGTGATCGCGTCCCGCCTCACCGAGAACCCCGACGTCACCGTCGCCGTCATCGAGGGCGGGCCCAGCGACGTGGGCCGCGACGACGTCCTGACCCTGCGCCGCTGGATGGGCCTGCTCGGCGGGGAACTCGACTACGACTACCCGACGACCGAGCAGCCACGCGGCAACTCCCACATCCGGCACAGCCGCGCCCGGGTGCTCGGCGGCTGCTCGTCGCACAACACGCTGATCGCGTTCAAGCCGCTGCCGTCCGACTGGGACGAGTGGGAGGCGGCCGGTGCCAAGGGCTGGGGCGCGGTGCCGATGGAGGCGTACTACGCGCGGCTCCTCAACAACATCGTGCCGGTCGACGAGAAGGACCGGAACGCCATCGCCCGCGACTTCGTGGACGCAGCGCAGACCGCGCTCGACGTGCCCCGCGTCGAGGGCTTCAACCAGAAGCCGTTCACCGAGGGCGTCGGCTTCTTCGACCTCGCGTACCACCCGGAGAACAACAAGCGCTCCAGCGCCTCCGTCGCGTACCTGCATCCCGTGATGGACGAACGCCCCAACCTGACCGTCCTGCTGGAGACCTGGGCGTACAAGCTGGAACTCGACGGGACCCGGGTCACCGGCGTGCACGTCCGCACGAAGGACGGCGAAGAGGTCCTCGTGAGCGCGAAGAACGAGGTCCTGCTCTGCGCGGGCGCCGTCGACTCCCCGCGCCTGCTGCTGCACTCCGGCATCGGCCCCGCCGGAGACCTGGAGGAGCTGGACATCCCCGTCGTGCACGACCTGCCCGGCGTCGGCGAGAACCTCCTCGACCACCCCGAGTCGGTGATCGTCTGGGAGACGAACGGACCGATCCCGGAGAACTCCGCGATGGACTCCGACGCGGGCCTGTTCGTCCGCCGCGACCCCGAACAGCAGGGCCCCGACCTGATGTTCCACTTCTACCAGATCCCGTTCACGGACAACCCGGAGCGCCTCGGCTACGAACGCCCCGAGCACGGCGTCTCGTTGACCCCCAACATCCCCAAGCCGCGCAGCCGCGGCCGCCTCTACCTGACGAGCGCCGACCCGGCCGTCAAGCCCGCCCTCGACTTCCGCTACTTCACGGACGAGGACGACTACGACGGCCGCACCCTCGTCGACGGCATCAAGATCGCCCGGGAGATAGCCAAGGCCGAGCCGCTCGCCGGCTGGCTCAAGCGCGAGGTCTGCCCCGGCCCCGCCGTCACGGACGACGAGGAACTCAGCGCGTACGCACGCCAGGTCGCGCACACCGTCTACCACCCGGCCGGCACCTGCCGGATGGGTGAGACGTCCGACGAACACGCGGTCGTCGACCCGGAGTTGAGGGTCCGCGGCCTCGAAGGCATCCGCATCGCCGACGCGTCCGTCTTCCCGACCATGCCCGCCGTGAACCCGATGATCGGGGTGCTCATGGTCGGCGAGAAGGCCGCCGAGCTGATCGGGGGCGGTGCGTGATGAGTACGACCACCGACGTGAACCCGTCCGCCGCGGACGACAGCACGGCAGCCGGAACCACCACCACCCTGCCCGGCGAAGGAGTCGAGATGAGCGGCAACGAGACCGAGCCCGTCTTCTCCGTACAGAACCTGTGGAAGGTCTTCGGACCGAAGGCCGACCGCGTCCCCGGCGACCCCGAACTCGCCTCGCTCGACGCCGCCGAACTGCGCGCCGCCACCGGCTGCACCGCCGCCGTCCGCGACGTCAGCTTCGACGTCCGCAAGGGCGAGGTCTTCGTCGTCATGGGCCTGTCCGGCTCGGGCAAGTCCACCCTCGTCCGCTGCCTCACCCGGCTGATCGAGCCGACCTCGGGCCGGCTCGCCATCGACGGCGAGGACGTCCTCGCCATGGACAAGGGCCGGCTGCGCGAACTGCGCCGGCACCGCGCCGCCATGGTCTTCCAGCACTTCGGCCTGCTGCCGCACCGCTCCGTCCTCGACAACGTCGCCTACGGCCTGGAGATCCAGGGCGTCCCGCGTGAGGAACGCCGCGCGAAGGCCGCCGAGGTCGTCGCCAAGGTCGGCCTGGAGGGCATGGAACAGCGCAGGCCCGGACAGCTCTCCGGCGGTCAGCAGCAGCGCGTCGGGCTGGCCCGCGCGCTCGCCGTCGACCCCGAGGTCCTGCTCTTCGACGAGCCGTTCAGCGCGCTCGACCCGATGATCCGGCGGGACATGCAGGAGGAGGTCGTCCGGCTGCACCACGAGGAGGGCCGCACCATGGTCTTCATCACCCACGACCTCTCCGAGGCCCTGCGCCTCGGCGACCGCATCGCCCTGATGCGCGACGGACGGATCGTCCAGCTCGGCACCCCCGAGGAGATCGTCGGCTCCCCGGCCGACGACTACGTCCGCGAGTTCGTCCGGGACGTACCCCGCGAACAGGTCATGACCGTGCGCACGGCCATGCGGCCCGGCGCCTGCGGCGCGACCGAGCACCCCGACGCGCTCGCCCCCGGCACCGTCGTACACGACGCCATCCGGACCGTCTCCGGCAGCGGACGCGCCGCCTGCGTCGTCCAGGACGGCCGCTGTCTCGGCGTCGTCGACCACGAACGGCTGCTCGCCGTCGTCGCCGGAGCGGACCTGAACGCCGGCGAGGACGCCCGGACCGGCGCGGACCCACGCGGCGGCGCGGACCTGCGGAAGGAGGCGGTGTGATGGCCACAGTCACCGCGTCCGCTCCCCGCACCGTCCTGCCCGCCCGCCTCCGGCACCCCGCCGTCGGCAAGCTCCTGCTGCTCGCCCTCGTCGCCGCGGTCCTCGTGCCGCTCGCCGACGCCCACTGGGCCAGCGGCAGCTGGCCGCACGCCCTCACCGTCGACCTGACCGAACCGCTCGGCAGGGCCAGCGACTGGATCATCGACAACCGCGACAGCCACCCGCTGTTCCTCTACTTCTTCGGCTACGTCAGCAACGCCGTCGTCCTCTCCGTGCACGGCGTCTACCTGCTGCTCCTCGCCGCCGGCTGGGCCGGAGTGACCGCCGTCGCCGCCGTCGTGGCCTGGCGCGCGGCCGGCGTCCGGCTGGCGCTCGGCACCGGTGCCGCGTTCCTCGCCTGCGGACTGCTCGGCATGTGGGTGCCCACCATGCAGACCCTCGCGGTCATGGTGGTCGCCGTTCTCGCCTCCGTCGTCCTCGGCGCTCTGCTCGGCCTCGCCGCCGGGCTCTCCGACCGCACCCACCGCGCGCTGCGCCCCGTCCTGGACACCATGCAGGTGCTCCCGGCCTTCGCGTACCTGCTGCCGGTCGTGCTGGTCTTCGGCATCGGCGTCCCCGCGGCCGTCCTCGCCACCGTCGTCTACGCCGCCCCGCCCATGGCCCGCCTCACCGCGCTCGGTCTGCGCGACGCGGACGAGGGCGTGATGGAGGCCGTCGCCTCGCTCGGCGCCACGGCCCGCCAGCGGCTGCTCACCGCACGCCTCCCGCTGGCCCGCAAGGAACTCCTCCTCGGCCTCAACCAGACGATCATGATGGCGCTGTCCATGGCCGTCATCGCCTCCGTCATCGGCGCCGGCGGTCTCGGTGACCGCGTCTACCAGGCACTCGCCTCCGTCGACGTGGGCGCCGCCCTCTCCGCGGGCATCCCGATCGTGCTCCTCGCCGTCGTCCTCGACCGCGTCACGGGCGCGGCCGGCGAACGCCTCGGCGAGGCCCGCGCGAGCACCCCCTGGCTGTACGGGGCGGCCGCCGCGGTGGTCGTCGCGGTCGCCGGACGACTCGCCGGCCGGTTGGACTGGCCCGACGCGTGGGTCGTCGACATCGCCGAGCCGGTGAACAACGCCGTCGACTGGATGACCGACCACCTGTACTCGGGCGTCCCCTACATCGGCGGCACCGCCGACTGGGCGGGCCACTTCACCACGTGGGTCCTCGACCCCGTCCGGGACGGCCTGCAATGGCTGCCCTGGTGGTCCGTGCTGCTCATCGTCGCCGCCCTGGCCTGGCTCATCGGCACCTGGCGCACCGCCCTCACCGCCGTCCTCGCCATGGCCGCGATCGGTGTGCTCGGCGTGTGGAAGCCGTCCCTCGACACGCTGTCCCAGGTACTCGCCGCCGTCGCCGTGACCCTCGTGATCGGCTTCGCCGTCGGCATCGCCGCCGCGCGCAGCGAACGCTTCGAGCGACTGCTCCGGCCGGTCCTCGACGTCTTCCAGACCATGCCGCAGTTCGTGTACCTCATCCCCGTGGTCGCCCTGTTCGGCGTCGGCCGCGCACCCGCCGTCGCCGCCGCCGTGGTCTACGCGCTGCCCGCCGTCGTCCGCATCACCACCCAGGGACTGCGCGCCGTCGACCCGGCCGCCATGGAGGCCGCCCGCTCCCTCGGCGCGACCCCCACGCAGCAACTGCGCCAGGTCCAGCTCCCGCTGGCCCGTCCGGCGCTGCAACTCGCGGTCAACCAGGGCGTCGTCCTGGTCCTCGCCGTCGTCATCATCGGCGGCCTCGTCGGCGGTGGCGCGCTCGGCTACGACGTCGTGTTCGGCCTCGCGCAGGGCGACCTGGCCACCGGCCTGGTGGCCGGCGCCGCGATCGTCTGCCTCGGCCTGATGCTCGACCGGGTGACCCAGCCCACCGAACGCCGCGTGAGGAAGGGAGCCTGACATGCGACTCCGTACGACATCCGCCGCCGTGGCCGGCGCATCGGCCCTGCTGCTGCTCACCGGCTGTGGCGCCGCCGACATGACCAAGCAGGCCTCGCCCTTCGCGAACGCCCAGGGCGCGAAGACGGTGACCCTGTCCGTGCAGTCCTGGGTCGGTGCCCAGGCCAACGTGGGCGTGGCGCAGTACCTGCTCGAACACGAGCTGGGCTACCGCGTCGACACCGTCCAGGTCGACGAGGTGCCCGCCTGGGACGCGCTCAGCCAGGGCCGTGTCGACGCGATCCTGGAGGACTGGGGCCACCCCGACCAGGAGAAGCGCTACGTCGACGACAAGAAGACGATCGCCCCCGGCGGCGAACTCGGCGTGACCGGGCACATCGGCTGGTACGTCCCGACGTACTTCGCCAAGCAGCACCCCGACGTCACGAACTGGAAGAACCTGAACAAGTACGCCGACCAGCTGCGCACCCCCGAGAGCGGCGGCAAGGGACAGCTCCTCGACGGCTCCCCGTCCTATGTCACCAACGACAAGGCGCTCGTGAACAACCTGAAGCTCAACTACCAGGTGGTGTTCTCCGGTTCGGAAGCCGCGCAGATCACGCAGATGAAGCAGTTCGCGAAGGAGAAGAAGCCCTTCCTCACGTACTGGTACTCCCCGCAGTGGCTCTTCGAAAAGGTCCCGATGACCGAGGTGAAGCTGCCCGCCTACAAGGAGGGCTGTGACGCGGACGCGGCGAAGGTCGCCTGCGCCTACCCGCACACCCCGCTGCAGAAGTACCTCAACGCCGACTTCGCGAAGACCGGCGGGAAGGCGGCGGCCTTCCTGAAGAAGTTCAAGTGGACCACCGAGGACCAGAACGAGGTCTCCCTGATGATCGCCAACGACAAGTTGACGCCGCAGGAGGCCGCGAAGAAGTGGGTCGACCAGCACCGGTCGACGTGGCGGGCCTGGCTGTCCTCGTAGCCGGAGCACACCTGGGGTGGGGCGGGGCCGACCGACGCGGCCCCGCCCCACCTTTCACGCCGGCCCGCCGCGGGCTACCTCAGCCCCGCCGCGACGTCCCCCAGCAACTCGGCCGCCCTGCGCTGCAGGCCAGGCCCGAACGTGACCCGGGTGGCGCCGAGTTCACCCAGTTCGGCCGTCGGTACGCCGTCGAGCTGGGCGAACACGTTCAGCGGCCCGCGGATGCCGGACCGCAGCAACGGCAGCACGCCGGTCGGCGCCCCGATCGGGTACACGCAGTCCGCCCCCGCGGACACGTACAGCGCGGCCCGCTCGATGACCCGCTCCGGGTCCCCGTCGCCGTACACGAACACATCGACGCGGGCGTTCACGAACAGCAGGTCCGCCGCCGCGCTCCGTACCTCCGCCAGCCACTCGGCGTGCCGGTCCGCGTCCTGGAGGACACCGCCCTCGGAGTCCTCCAGATTGCAGCCGACGGCGCCCGCCTCCAGGAGCCGCTCCACCAGTTCCTTCGGCGCGAGCCCGTAGCCGCCCTCCACGTCCGCCGACACCGGCACGTCGACGGCCCGGACGATCCGCGCGACCGCCGCGAACATCTCGGCGGCCGGCGTCCGGCCGTCCGCGTACCCGAGGGAGGCGGCGACGCCCGCGCTCGGTGTCGCCAGTGCCGAGAACCCGGCGTCGGCGAACACCCGCGCGCTCGCCGCGTCCCACGGCCCGGGCAGCACCAGCGGATCGTCCGGCAGGCGACCGTGGTGCAGCGCCCGGAACCGCTCCACCCCGCTCACCACGCGGCGGTCCCGGCCGCGAGCGCGGTGGCCCGGGCTCCGGCCGCGGTCACTTGTGCTGACCGGCCTGGTAGTGACCGGGCACCATGCGGCAGGTCACGCCGAACCGGTTCCAGGCGTTGATGACCGTGACGCAGGCGATCAGCTGGGCCAGCTCGGCCTCGTCGAAGTGCTCGGCCGCCCGCTCGTAGACCTCGTCCGGCACGAAACCGTCCGTCAGCACCGTGACGGCCTCGGTCAGCTCGACGGCCGCCAGCTCCCGCTCCGTGTAGAAGTGCCGCGACTCCTCCCACGCGCCGAGCTGCACGATCCGCTCCACGCTCTCGCCGGCCGCGAGGGCGTCCTTGGTGTGCATGTCGAGGCAGAACGCGCAGTGGTTCAGCTGCGAGGCGCGGATCTTCACCAGTTCCAGGAGCACGGGGTCCACCCCGCGCCGGGCCGCCGCGTCGAGCCGGACCATCGCCTTGTAGACGTCGGGCGCGAGCTGGGCCCAGTTCAGCCGCGGCGTGTGCTCGGGCGCGTACGGCGCGCTCTCGCCGGCCGTGGTGGTGGTCTCCGTCGTCGTCCCGCTGGTCATGGCGTTCCTCCTGGTGGTCCGCGGTCGTGTCCCGCGTCGTCGTGTCACCGACACTACGAGGGGAGTAGCCCAGGGGTATGGTCCATTTCCATGGCGAAAACATGGGCCACTCTGGGAGTCGACCTCCATGTGGAACCGACCGGATCCGGTGTCCGCAAGGGGCTGACCGACGCGCTGCGCGAGGCGGTGCGGGGCGGCAGGCTCGCCCCCGGAACCCGCCTCCCGTCCTCCCGCTCGCTCGCCACCGACCTCGGCATCGCCCGCAACACGGTCGCCGACGCCTACGCCGACCTCGTCGCCGAGGGCTGGCTCACCGCCCGCCAGGGATCCGGCACCCGGGTGGCCGAGCGGGCCGTCGTACCGCAGACGCCCGAACCCGCGCAGCGCCGCCGGGAGCAGGGCCAACCCGTCTACGACCTCGTCCCCGGCAGCCCCGACCTCGCCTCCTTCCCGCGCACCGCCTGGCTCAAGGCCGCCCGCCGCGCCCTGACCGACGCACCCCACGAGGCACTCGGCTACGGCGACCCGCGCGGCCGGCCCGAACTGCGCGCCGCCCTCGCGGGCTACCTGTCCCGCGCCAGGGGCGTCCGCGCCGACCCGGAGCGGATCGTCGTCTGCTCGGGCTTCGCGGACGCGCTGACCCTGCTCGGAAGCGTCCTGCGCCGGCGCGGACTGCGGTCGGTCGCGGTCGAGTCGTACGGCCTCGACGCGCACTGGAACCTCCTGCACCGCTCGGGTCTGCGCACGACCCCGCTCCCCTTCGACGAACTCGGCACGGACACACGGGACATGGCGGGTGCGCGAGCCGTCCTGCTCACCCCCGCCCACCAGTTCCCGATGGGCGTGCCCCTGCACCCGGACCGCCGGGCCGCCGTCGTCGACTGGGCCCGCGGCACCGGGGGACTGGTCCTGGAGGACGACTACGACGGCGAGTTCCGCTACGACCGGCAGCCCGTGGGCGCGCTTCAGGGTCTGGACCCCGACCACGTGATCCACATGGGCACCGCGAGCAAGTCCCTGGCGCCCGGGCTCCGCCTCGGCTGGCTGGTCCTGCCGCCGTCGCTGGTGGACGAGGTCGTCTCCCTGAAGGCGGAGGGCGGGTGGTCCACCGGTGTGCTGGACCAGCTGACCCTGGCGGAGTTCATCACCTCCGGCGCGTACGACCGTCATGTGCGCGCCGTCCGGCTGCGGTACCGGCGCCGGCGTGACGCCCTCGTCGCCGCGCTCGCCGCCCGCGCGCCCGCCGTCCGGGCCACCGGCATCGCGGCAGGACTGCACGCCGTGCTCCAACTCCCGCCGGGCACCGAGCGGTCGGTCGTCCAGGCCACCGCCTGGCAGGGGCTCGCCGTGCGCGGCCTCGCCCGCCACCGGCACCCCGACGCCTCCGTCCCCCCGCTGGACGCCCTGGTCGTCGGCTACGGCACCCCGCCGGACCACGCGTGGTCCGGCGCGCTGGACGCGTTGTGCCGGGCACTGCCGTGAGACCGGCGCCCGGACACCCCGCGTGCGGCAGCACGTAGACCCTTCTTCGCCACCCGCGGCCCCGGCCTCCTCCGGCGCGGACCGCGGGTCGGCGCGGACGGCGTGCCGGCGAGGACGGCCGGAGGCGTCGGGGGTGAAGGCGTCAGGGGTGGAGGCGCCAGGGGTGGAGGCGCCAGGGGTGGAGGCGCCAGGGGTGAAGGCGCCGGGGGTGGAGGCGCCGGGATTGGCGCTGCGGGGGGTGGCGGTGCCAGGGATCGCCGGCCCCCGTTCGGCAGGCCGGCCAGGGAGGGGGCGCCAGGGATGTGGGTGCCGGGATGGTCGGCACCCCTTCAGCAGGCCGGGCCAGGGATGGGGGCGCCGGAGATGGCCGGCCCCCGTTCGGCAGGCCGTGCGACTCTCCGCGTCACCTCCGTGGACGTGACGCGGAGGGCGCTGTCCGGGCCACCCGGCCGCGCGGGTCCTCACCGAGCCGCGGGAGACGGGCACGGGGAGCACGGGGGCACCCGGTGCGCGGTGACCGGTGTCGTCCTCGCCCCCGGCGCCACAAGGTTCCTCACCCCTGAGGCGGCCCGGCGGATGCGGAGCCGGAGTCGGACTCCGTCTCCGTGCCCGGCGCCTCACCGAACCGGGCCAGCGCCAGCGCGCCCGCCACGGCCACCGCGAACCCGAGGACCGCCAGCCAGGTCAGCCCCTCCCGCGTACGGTCGCCCAGCCAGATCACCCCCACCAGCGCGGGCCCGATCGTCTCCCCGATGACGAGCCCGGCGGTGGCCGTCGTCACCGAACCCCGCTGCAGAGCCGTGGTCAGCAGCAGGAAGGCGGCTCCGCCCCCGACGAGCAGCGCGTACGTCGCCGGGTTGCTCAGCAGGCTCCCCGGGTCGAGGTCCTCGATCAGCCGCACCGCCACCTCGACGACACCGAACCCGAACCCCGCTCCCAGACCCAGCGCGAGAGCCCGTCCCCGGTCGGGCAGCCGGCCGCCGACGAGCCCCAGCAGCAGGACGACCACGGAGATCCCCAGCATCGCGTACTTCAGCCCGAGAGAACCCGTCCGGTCGCCCTCCGTCCCGGACGCCAGGCCCAGCATCGCGAGCCCCACGCACACCACCGCCACCGCGCCCCACTCGACACGGCTCAGCCGCACATGGATCAGCCACGAAGCCACCACCGCGGTCACGGCGAGGCTCGCGGCGAGGGCCGCCCCCACCGCGTAGATCGGAAGGGACCGCAGCGCGGCGATCTGCAGCAGGAACCCGACACCGTCCAGGGCGAGTCCGGCGAGATAGCGCCACTGCCGCAACGCCCGCAGCAGCAGCGTCGCCGCACCCGCGGCCCCGCTGTCGGTCCCACTCTCACCGGCGGCGCGGGCGGCCATCGCCTGGAGGACCGTCGCCGTACCGAAACAGACCGAGGCACCAAGGGCGCACAACATTCCAAAGAGCACGAAGCGACTGTAGGGGACAGTGCGGCGCGGGGGGCCGACGCGGGCTCGGCGTGCGCGATCTCTAATCTGGACTCCGGCCACAACATGATCTGCACAGAACAAACGGGGGAACGGAATGGCAGACGTACAGCGCCGGCTGCGATCGGGCACGGTCGTCCTCGGCGGAATGGGCCTCCTCGCGGCGGCCCTCACCGCCTGCTCCTCGGACGCCCCCGACAAGCGGTGCGTCGACCGCGACAGCTACCGGCTCGGCAAGGGCTACGAGGTCGTCGCCGACAAGAACTGCACCTCCGCCAAGTCCTCGGCCCACGGCACCTGGTACTACGGCGGCACGAACAAGAGCGGCCGGACCGACGGCGGCTCCTTCACCAAGCCCAGCAAGGGATCGGGGAGTTCGAGCGGCGGCAGCCACGGCGGCGGCGTGGACCGCGGCGGCTTCGGCGGCGGCAAGGGCGGCTCGGGCGGCTGACCCGGGAGAACCGCCCGCGTCCCCTCCCGCCGAACAGAGACCCCGCACCCATGGAACGCCGCACCATCGCCCCCCGCCCCGGCTGGCAGCAGACCGTCGAGGAACAGGGGCTCATCTACCCGCTCACCCGCCACCCCGACGACTCGCTGCGCCCCTATTGGGACGAGAGCGCTCACTACGTCTTCTCGCTGCCCGAGGTCGAGGCGCTGGAGGGGGTCGTCGAGGAACTGCACGGCATGTGCCTGGCGGCCGCCGCCCACATCGTCGAGCACGACCGCTTCGCCGACCTCGGCATCGACGACCCGCGGGTCGCGGCGGCCGTCGCCGAGGCCTGGCACCGGCGCGGCGAACTCCCCTCCGTCTACGGCCGGTTCGACCTCCGGTACGACGGCACCGGCCCGGCGAAGCTCCTGGAGTACAACGCCGACACCCCGACCTCACTCGTGGAGGCCGCGAGCCCC
Source organism: Streptomyces sp. NPDC005302 (assembly GCF_040607345.1). Classification (NCBI taxonomy): domain Bacteria; kingdom Bacillati; phylum Actinomycetota; class Actinomycetes; order Kitasatosporales; family Streptomycetaceae; genus Streptomyces; species Streptomyces sp. NPDC005302. The sequence continues at coordinate 77,251 of NZ_JBEXGN010000011.1, read as the reverse complement.
CAGTGGTTCTGGATGGAGGACCGCTTTCCCGGCGCCGACCAGTGGAACTCGCTGCACGAACGCCTCGTCGCCGCCTGGAGGAAGCAGGGAGCCCTCCTGCCGCCGGGCAGCCCGCTCCACTTCGCGCACTCCGCCGCCGACGAACTCGGCGAGGACCTGATGACGGTCGCCTACCTGAAGGAGACCGCCGAACAGGCCGGCCTCGCCACCGACTGGATCTCCATGGAGGAGATCGGCTGGGACCCCCTCTCCGGGCGCTTCGTCGACAACCAACTCCGCTTCATCCGCAGCTGCTTCAAGCTCTACCCCTGGGAATGGCTCACCGCCGACCGGTTCGCCGACCACGTCCTGGACACCCTCGACAACGGTGGAGGCACCGGGAGCACGCTCTGGATCGAGCCCGCCTGGAAGATGCTCCTCTCCAACAAGGCGCTCCTCGCGATCCTCTGGGAGCTGTACCCCGGCCACCCGAACCTTCTTCCCGCCTACCTCGACGGCCCCCGCGAACTCGCCCGCACGAACGGGTACGTCGCCAAGCCCCTCCTCGGCCGCGAGGGTGACGGCGTGACGATCCACGAACCCGGCGAAGCACCCGTCATCCGCGAAGAGGCCTGCTGCTACCAGGAACTGGCGCCGCTCCCGTCCTTCGACGGCAACCGGGTCGTCCTCGGCGCCTGGGTCGTCGAGGACGCGTCGGCGGGCCTCGGCATCCGCGAGTCCTCCGGCCCGATCACCGACGAGTACGCCCGCTTCCTGCCTCACGTGATCCTCTAGATCCCGACAGGATCGGACCCGGCCGACAGGATCGGACCGAGCCGGACCCGACAGGCCGGGAACCCGGGGACTCTTGCTACGCCCCCAGCACATCCCGCAGTTGCCCCAGGCCCCAGTCCAGGTCCTCCTTGCTGATGACCAGGGGCGGGGCGACCCGGACGGTGACACCGTGGGTGTCCTTGACCAGCACACCCCGGTCCATCAGCTTCTCGGAGATCTCCCGCCCCGAGCCGAACTGCGGGGCGACATCGACGCCCGCCCACAGCCCCCGCCCGCGCACCGCGGTCACATGACCGGAACCGGTGAGCAGCGCCAGCTCGCGGTGCAGATGCGCGCCGAGCTCGGCGGCCCGCTGCTGGTACTCGCCCGTCCGCAGCATCGCGATCACCTCCAGCGCCACCGCGCACGCCAGCGGGTTCCCCCCGAACGTCGACCCGTGCTCCCCGGGCCGGAACACCCCCAGCACCTCCGCGCTCGACACCACGGCCGACACGGGTACCACCCCGCCGCCGAGCGCCTTCCCGAGGACGTACATGTCCGGCACGACACCCTCGTGCTCGCACGCGAACGTCCGTCCCGTGCGCCCGAGCCCCGACTGGATCTCGTCCGCGACGAACAGCACCCCCCGCTCCCGCCTCAGCTCCCGCACCGCCGGCAGATAGCCGGGCGGCGGCACCAGCACCCCGGCCTCTCCCTGGATCGGTTCGAGCAGGACCGCCACGGTGTTCTCCGACACCGCCGCCCGCATCGCCGTCAGATCCCCGTACGGCACGATCTCGAATCCCGGCGTGTACGGGCCGAAGTCCGCCCGCGCCTCCTGGTCCGTCGAGAAGCTGATGACCGTCGTCGTACGCCCGTGGAAGTTGTTGCCCGCGACGACGATCTTCGCTCGCCCCTCGGGCACGCCCTTGACCCGGTACCCCCACTTCCGGGCCGTCTTCACCGCGGTCTCCACCGCCTCAGCGCCCGTGTTCATCGGCAGCACCATCTCCATGCCGCACAACGACGCCAGCTCCCGGCAGAAGTCCGCGAACCGGTCGTGGTGGAACGCCCGCGACGTCAGCGTCACCCGGTCCAGCTGCGCCTTCGCCGCCTCGATCAGCCGCCGGTTGCCGTGGCCGAAGTTGAGCGCGGAGTAGCCGGCCAGCAGATCGAGGAAGCGACGCCCCTCGACATCCGTCATCCACGCTCCGTCCGCCGTCGTCACGACGACGGGCAGCGGGTGGTAGTTGTGCGCGCTGTGCGCGTCGGCCGAGGCGATGAACGCCTCCGTCGTCTCCAGGGCATCCATGGCGGTCACCGGAACTCCGTTCTCCGACCCGCGAAGGGTGGGCTTGTGGCCCCCTTCCTATCGTCGCTCGCATGGTGGACGGGGGAACCCGGTGATCCGGCGCGCCCGGTAGGCTGACCGGCGGGGCCGTGACTGGCGCGCTGGGATGGGACCGACCATCGGGGAGCGGCACCCGCGCTGTGACTTCTCCGGGAACCGTCCCGGACCCCCGGCCGCTGCATCCGGCCGTACGAGGGGGCCCGGCGGTGGTGTCCGGGCGGGAAGCCGCGGCAACCGAGTGCCGTGCGCCTGGGCCGACCCGTGAACGCTGAACGCCACGTCCGGAGGCCGTCATGCCAGAGCCCCTTTCCACCGAGTCCACCGCCTTCCGCAGCGCCCTCGACGTGATCAGGGCCGTCGAGCCCCGCGTCGCCGACGCCATCGGCCAGGAAGTCGCCGACCAGCGCGACATGCTCAAGCTCATCGCGTCCGAGAACTACGCCTCCCCGGCCACCCTGCTGGCCATGGGCAACTGGTTCAGCGACAAGTACGCCGAGGGCACCGTCGGCCGCCGCTTCTACGCCGGCTGCCGCAACGTCGACACCGTCGAGGCCCTCGCCGCCGAGCACGCCCGTGAACTCTTCGGCGCCGAGCACGCCTACGCCCAGCCGCACTCCGGCATCGACGCCAACCTCGTCGCCTTCTGGGCCGTCCTCGCCGCCCGCGTCGAGGCCCCCGCCCTCGCCAAGGCAGGCGTCCGCAACGTCAACGACCTCACCGAGGCCGACTGGGCCGAACTCCGCCAGGCCTTCGGCAACCAGCGCATGCTCGGCATGTCCCTCGACGCGGGCGGCCACCTCACCCACGGCTTCCGCCCGAACATCTCCGGCAAGATGTTCGACCAGCGCTCGTACGGCACCGACCCCGCCACCGGCCTCATCGACTACGAGGCCCTGCGCACCTCCGCCCGCGAGTTCAAGCCGCTGATCATCGTCGCCGGTTACTCCGCCTACCCCCGCCTGGTGAACTTCCGCATCATGCGGGAGATCGCCGACGAGGTCGGTGCCACCCTCATGGTCGACATGGCCCACTTCGCCGGCCTCGTCGCGGGCAAGGTCCTCACCGGCGACTTCGACCCGGTGCCGCACGCCCAGATCGTCACGACGACCACGCACAAGTCGCTGCGCGGCCCGCGCGGCGGCATGGTCCTGTGCGACGAGACGCTCGCCGAGCAGGTCGACCGCGGCTGCCCGATGGTGCTCGGCGGCCCGCTCCCGCACGTCATGGCCGCCAAGGCCGTCGCGCTCGCGGAGGCCCGCCGCCCCGAGTTCCGCGACTACGCGCAGGCCGTCGTCGACAACGCCCGCGCCCTCGCCGAGGGTCTGATGCGCCGCGGCGCCACGCTGGTCACCGGCGGCACCGACAACCACCTCAACCTCATCGACGTCGCCTCCTCCTACGGCCTCACCGGCCGTCAGGCCGAGTCGGCCCTGCTCGACTCGGGCATCGTCACCAACCGCAACTCCATTCCCGCCGACCCGAACGGCGCCTGGTACACCTCCGGTATCCGCATCGGCACGCCCGCCCTGACCACCCGTGGTCTCGGTGCGGCCGAGATGGACGAGATCGCCGGTCTGATCGACCGCGTCCTCACCGCCGCCGAGGCCGGCACCACCGCCAAGGGCGCCCCGTCCAAGGCTCAGCACGTCCTCGACGCGAAGATCTCCGACGAGATCGCCCACCGCGCCACCGACCTGCTGGCGCCGTTCCCGCTCTACCCGGAGATCGACCTCGGCTGACAGCCGCCGACCGGCCGGTTCCTACAGGTCGATCAGCTCCTGGCGTGGCTCCCGCGGCGATCCGGCGTTCACTCGCCGGGTCGCCGCGCGGCGTATGCACCACGGGATCCCGGCGCCCAGCAGCAGACCCGCCGCGAGTCCTGCCGACGCCCACTCCGCCCGCGCCGGCGCCGGTCCTTCCGCAGCCACCGGCGCAGCCCGCTCCGGGCCGAACAACTTCCCCTCCCGGGCCAGCTGCCCGAACACCGAGCGGGGCGCCCGGTGCCAGCGGATGTCGTCGTCCACCACGTCGGGTGAGACGTCCGTGCGGACCCACGGTGTGCCGTCCTGCGCGAGGAACACCTGGTCCTGCCGCTCGACGGCGACGTCCCCGCCGGGCGCCCGACCGGTCTGCGGCCAGCCCCCGACACCGGTCAGCCCCCAGACGACGGTGGCCCGCACCTGCGGATAGTCCCCCCTCGCCCACGCGTCGGGCACCCGCTCCGTCCCCGTGAACCGCGGCGCCAACAGCCGCCACAGCCGTCCGAAGTCCCGCTCCCCGGAGCGCAGCGTCGTCGTCCGCCCGGTGTCGCCGGCGATCACCAGCGCCAGGTCCGGGGTGTCACCTCTGCGGGAGCCCCCGGCATCTTCCGCGGCCCGGGCCGCGGCGGCACCGACCGTGAGCGACGCCGACAAGGCCACCGCCACGGACGCGAGGACGAGCCCCCACGTCCTCGCCCTGCAACCCTCGCCCCTGCTCCCCTCACCCCGGTCCCCCTTATTCCTGTACGTCATCCGTTCCCCCATGTCGCCCGTCCCGCCCCTCGTCCGCCTGCCACCACACCCGCCGGGCCGCCGCCGCGCTCACCCCCTCGCCGCCGGGGTGCGCACGGGACGTCTCACTTCTGGTACACCGCTCGCCCCTTCGGGGTTCCCACCCGGAGCCCTCGACCTGCGAGCGCTGCCGCGGGCGGCGGGCCGCGCTACTTCAGCGAACGCGCGATGTCCAGCGCCCGTGCCTTCGACGACACGCCCTCCAGCCGGAGCGTCACCTCGCCGTGGTGCGTCCACAGCAGCGTCGGGCCGGCGGTCCGCTCGGCGTGGTTGAAGCTGTCGCCGTCCGCGTCGAGGAGCCGGAAGCTCAGAAGGTGCGGGCGGGCGAACCACAGCGCGGGACTGCCGGGCGTCTCCCCGTCGTCGAGGCTCAGCCACTCGGGGGGCTCCCGCACCGTCTTGGTGAAGCCGATGTCCAGCGACGCCGGAAACGCGTCGATCCGGACCGTGCGTCCGTGCTCGCGCCAGCACAGGCTCATCAGCAGGCGTCCCTTCGGCTCCGGCGTCACCGTGATCGTGTCCGGCGCGCCGAGCGCGCCGGGTACGGGAGGGGTGAACCCGGCCCGGCGCGCGGCCTGAGTCGACGTCAGGGAGGGACCGGGGCAGCCCGGCACCCGGGCACCGGCCGACGGCGCGGCCGACGGGTCGTACCGCACCTCGACGCCGCCGAAGTCGAACCAGTCGAGGACCGCCGCGCGCACCGGAGGGGTGAGCACGAGCACCGTCACCGCACCGCACAGGCCCGCCGTCAGGACGCGCCGGCGCGCCCGCACCCAGCGCCGCACCGACCGCAGCGGCCCGCCGGGCTCCGGCCGGTCGGCCACCGTGGCCGGGGTCTCCTCGCGCAGCCGCGCGGAGGAGGGGGACGCCTCCATCGCGAGCAGCTGCGCCAGCACCCGCTCGGCCATCGACTCGCCCGGATCGGCGCCGTCCGTGCCCGGTCCGTCCAGAGTTCTTCCGAGCGCCAGCAGCTCGTCCCGCAGCCGGGCGGCGTCGGCATCTCGCCTCCCGCGGCCGGGGCCCGGTCCCGCACCGGTGCGCACGTCGTCCTCGTACGGCTCACGCATGATCGTCACCCCCCTGTCGGGGCTCGCGGGGTTCGAGGGCGGGCAGGAGCCGGCCCAGCTTGCGCAGGGCGCGGTTGAGGCGGGACTTCACCGTGCCGCGGGGCCAGCCCAGCGCCTGGGCCGTCTCCGGCTCGTCCATCTCCAGCAGATAGCGGTAGGTGACGACGAGGCGGTGCTCCTCGCTCAGCTGCTCCAGACCCGCCAGCAGCGCCGCCCGGCGCTCCGCCTCCAGAGCCGCGAGCGCCGGGTCCGTCGCTTCCGGTATCAGTGGTTCCGCCTCGGTCAGCGCGGCCTCCCGGCCGGCCAGGGTGCGTTGACGCACCGCCGTGCGCACGGTGTTCCTCGCTTCGTTGGCGACGATCGACAGCAGCCAGGGCTTGAACGCCGAGCCGTCCCGAAAGCGCTCCAGCGAGCAGTACGCCTTGATGAAGGCCTGCTGCACCACGTCCTCCGCGTCCGCACCCGCGCCGAGTGCCCTGGCCGCCCTGATCGCGATGGCCGTGTGGGCGCGGACCAGCTCCGCGTACGCCTCCGGCTCTCCGGTGCGTACGCGGGCGATGACCTCGGCCTCGTCGACGACGATGCGGCCCCCCTCCCGCGTCCTCACACTCTTGGTACACCGCTCGGGGCCCATCGGTTCCCTCTCGTGTCCCCGCTGTTTCCAGCCAGTTCCGGAGCGGGTCCCGGTACCTGAGAGAATGGTGAGCATGGCCTCTGACAGTCCTCGCGTGCTCTCCGGAATCCAGCCCACGGCAGGCTCGTTCCACCTCGGCAACTACCTCGGCGCGGTCCGCCAGTGGGTGGCCCTGCAGGAGTCCCACGACGCGTTCTACATGGTCGTCGACCTGCACGCGATCACGATTCCGCAGGACCCCGCGGACCTGCGGGCCAACACCAGGCTCGCCGCGGCCCAGCTCCTCGCCGCCGGCCTCGACCCGGAGCGCTGCACGCTCTTCGTGCAGAGCCACGTGCCCGAGCACGCGCAGCTCGCGTGGATCATGAACTGCCTGACCGGCTTCGGTGAGGCCTCCCGCATGACGCAGTTCAAGGACAAGTCCGCCAAGCAGGGCGCGGACCGGGCGAGCGTCGGCCTGTTCACGTACCCGATCCTCCAGGTCGCGGACATCCTGCTGTACCAGGCCAACGAGGTACCGGTCGGTGAGGACCAGCGGCAGCACATCGAGCTGACCCGCGACCTCGCCGAGCGCTTCAACGGCCGCTTCGGCGAGACGTTCACGATCCCGAAGCCGTACATCCTCAAGGAGACGGCGAAGATCTTCGATCTCCAGGACCCGGCGATCAAGATGAGCAAGTCGGCGTCGACGCCCAAGGGCCTCATCAACCTCCTCGACGACCCGAAGGCGACCGCCAAGAAGGTCAAGAGCGCGGTCACCGACACCGACACGGTCGTCAGGTATGACGCGGCGGAGAAACCGGGTATCAGCAACCTGCTGACCATCTACTCGACCCTCACCGGGACCGGTATCGCCGAACTGGAGCAGAAGTACACGGGCAAGGGCTACGGTGCGCTGAAAACGGACCTCGCCGAGGTCATGGTCGACTTCGTGACGCCGTTCCGTGAGCGCACCCAGCAGTACCTGGACGACCCGGAGACCCTCGACTCGATCCTCGCCAAGGGCGCGGAGAAGGCGCGCGCCGTCGCCGCGGAGACACTCTCCCAGGCGTACGACAAGGTCGGCTTCCTGCCCGCCAAGCACTGACGGACGGGGGCCGCCGCGGCGGCGGACGCCCCCGCCCGTACGGCGGCCCCTACCACAGCGTCTTCGGCAGTCAGTACGAGACGAGCGCGACACTCGTACGGCCGCCGATCGGGGGCCTCCCCGCCGTACAGTCGATAGCCGGACAGGCCGTACAACCGTCCCTGTCCGCCCCGCACCACCACCGACCGGACCATGGAACGACGACAGGAGACGACGTGGGGACCGTAACGATCGGCGTGTCGATCGCGGTCCCGGAGCCTCACGGCAGCCTGCTCCAGGAGCGGCGCGCGGGCTTCGGCGACCCCGCGGCTTGCGGCATCCCCACGCACGTCACCCTGCTGCCGCCGACCGAGGTCGAGGAGTCGGCGCTGCCCGCGATCGAGGCGCACCTCCTCGACGTCGCGGCGGCCGGGCGCCCGTTCCCCATGCGGCTGTCCGGCACGGGCACCTTCCGCCCCCTGTCGCCGGTCGTCTACGTCCGGGTGGCCGAAGGCACCGAGGCCTGCACCTGGCTCCAGAAGCAGGTCCGGGACGCCTCCGGCCCCTGCGCCCGCGAGCTCCAGTTCCCGTACCACCCGCACGTCACCGTGGCCCACGGCATCGACGAAGAGGCCATGGACCACGCCTTCGAGGCCCTCTCCGGCTATGAGGCCCAGTGGCCCTGTACCGGGTTCGCGCTCTACGAGCAGGGCCCCGACGCCGTGTGGCGCAAGCTCCGCGAGTACGTCTTCGGCGGCGCCGTGGTGCCCCCGCAGGCATGCCCCTCGGAGCGCGGCACCAATACGACCCTGCCGGCGCTCTAGCGCCTTCCGCACGCGCGCGTGCCCCCGGGCTCAGGGCTCCGGGGGCGTGGCGGGCCCGGAGTTCCTCAGAGCGGCAGCCGGCGGAACAGCCCGCGCGGCGCGTGCCGCAGCGCGGACATCACCATCCGCAGCGCCCCCGGCACCCACACCGTCTCGGACCGGCGCCGCAGCCCCAGTTCGATCGCGGCGGCCACCGCCTCCGGAGTGGTCGCCAGCGGCGCCTCCGGCAGACCTGCCGTCATCCGGGTGCGGACGAACCCCGGGCGGACGACCATCACGTGCACGCCCGTGCCGTGGAGGGCGTCGCCGAGGCCCTGCGCGAAGGCGTCCAGGCCGGCCTTGCTGGAGCCGTAGATGAAGTTCGAGCGGCGGGCGCGCTCGCCCGCGACCGAGGACAGCACCACCAGGGAGCCGTGCCCCTGCGTCTGGAGGGCCCGCGCGCACACCAGGCCCGAGGAGACGGCCCCCGTGTAGTTGGTCATCGCGACCCGCGCCGCGGCGACCGGCTCCCGCTCGTCCAGCGCCTGGTCGCCGAGCACCCCGACCGCCATCAGGACCATGTCGATGTCGCCCTCGGCGAAGACCTTGCCGAGCGCCCCCTCGTGGGACTCGGGATCCATGGCGTCGAAGGCGACCGTACGGGCGTCCGCGCCGAGCGCGCGCAGCTGCTCGGCCGCCTCCTCCAGGGCAGGCGTCGGCCGTCCGGCAAGCCACACGGTGCGGGTGCGCCGGACGATCATCCGGCGCGCGGTGGCGAGGGCGATCTCGGACGTGCCACCGAGGATCAGCAGGGACTGGGGGATACCGAATGCGTCCTTCATGACAGCTCCTTGAGACGGGGGAACGAATCGACGAGGGGGCGGGGGCGGGGCGGCCGGGAACGCGCCCTACAGGCCCAGGCGGCGGGACAGGTCCGAGGTGAAGACGCCCCGCGGGTCCAGTTCGCGCCGCAGCGAGCGGAACGCGTCCAGCCGCGGGTACATCGTGGCCAGCAGTTCGGGCCGCAGCCGCGCGTCCTTGGCGAGGTAGACGCGCCCGCCGGCGCCCGCCACCTCCTCGTCGAGTCCGTCCAGGAAGGCGCCGAGGCCCGGCAGGTTCGCCGGGATGTCGAGGGCGAGGGTCCAGCCGGGCATCGGAAAGGACAGCCAGCCCGGATCGCCCTCCCCGAAGCGCTTCAGGACGGCGAGGAAGGACGGGCAGCGGTGGTGGGAGATCCGTCCCACGATGCGCCGCAGGGTCTCCTCCTGGCCGTGCCCGACGACGAACTGGTACTGCACGAACCCGCCGCGCCCGTAGACGCGGTTCCAGTGCGGCACCCCGTCGAGGGGGTGGAAGAAGGTCGGGATGCGCTGGAGTTCGCCGGTACGCGCGCGGGGCGCCTTGCGGTACCAGAGCTCGTTGAAGAGGCCCACCGTCGTCCGGCCGAGGAGCCCCTCCGGTACGAAGGCGGGCGGGGCGGGCAGCCGCGAGGTGCGGAACGCCAGCGGGTGCCGGCGCGCCCGCGGGGGCAGCGCGTTCAGCGGGGCGTGGTCGCCGCGGGTCAGGACCGAGCGGCCCATCGTCGCCCCGCGCGCGAGGAGGTCGATCCAGGCGACCGAGTAGCGGTGGAGGTGGTCGGTGGCGGTCAGCCGGGCCATGAGGTCGTCCAGGTCGACCGCGCGCTCGGTGTCGACGGACATCAGCGCGGTCTCCACCGGCTGGAGGCGGACGGTCGCCGTGAGGATCACGCCGGTCAGGCCCATGCCGCCCGCCGTGGCGTCGAAGAGGGGCTCGCCCTGGACGACCGTCCGGATCTCCCCGTCCGCGGTCAGCAGCTCGAAGGAGAGCACGTGCCGGGAGAACGAGCCGGACCCGTGGTGGTTCTTGCCGTGGATGTCCGCGCCGATCGCCCCGCCCACCGTCACGTAGCGGGTCCCGGGGGTGACCGGCACGAACCACCCGAGGGGGAGCAGCACCTCCATCAGCCGGTGCAGGGACACCCCGGCGTCGCACAGGACCGTGCCGCCGCCCACGTCGATGGCGTGGATCCGGTCGAGGCCCGTCATGTCGAGCACGGCCCCGCCCGCGTTCTGCGCGGCGTCGCCGTACGCCCGCCCGAGCCCCCGGGGGATCCCTCCCCTGGTCCCGCACTCCCGGACGGCGGTCGCCGCCTCCTCGTAGCTGCGCGGGCGGACCAGACGGGCGGCGGTCGGGGCGGTGCGGCCCCAACCCGTGACGGAGACGGTGTCGGCAGGCATGCCCGTGACCGTAGCGCCGCCAACGGTGCACACCGGGGCAATCTCCCCAGCCCCTCACGGCTCCTCACCGAAATGGGTGATTAATGGGATGTCGTCCTAGATTGCCGTAATTCCGCGGCTCCTCACTAGAAGAGTGAGATCACATGGACGAACTTGACGACCGTGACGAGATGGATCGGCGGCTTGACGGCCATGGCCACCGTGGTGGCGAGAGAGACCGACCACGCGACGACCATGACGAGCCCGACCGCATGGACCGACAGCGTGACGCCGTCGATCGACGACTTGACGACATTGACCACCTTGATCGTCGTCGCCGAGACGTTGACCCGTGCCATGACGGCATGGACCACGGCATCGACAGCGTGGACCGGTGCGATGACAGCACGGCCCTGGGGCTCGACGGCATGGACCGGCGGCTGCTGTCCATGGTCCACGCCTACGGCGACGACCCGCGCGTCGCGGCCGCCGCGCGCGCCCTGTCCTGGAGCGGCGAACACGGCGCGCTCTGGCTCGCCGCCGGACTGGCGGGGGCGGCCGTCGACCGGGAACGCCGGGGCGCCTGGCTGCGCGCGAGCGCCCTCACCGCCACCGCGCACCTCGCGAGCATGGCGGTGAAGCGGATCGTGCGCCGCCCGCGCCCCACCCATGTGACACCCCTGGTCCGCACGGCGGGACGGCACTCCTTCCCCAGTTCGCACGCGGCTTCCGCGGTGGCCGCCGCCGTCGCCTTCGGAGCGCCCTTCGCGCCCGTCGCCGCGCCGCTCGCCGCCGCGATGTGCCTCTCGCGTCTCGTCGTCGGTGTCCACTACCCGACGGATGTCGCCGCGGGCGCCGCCCTGGGAGCCGCGGCGGCCGGACTGGGCGCCCGGTGGATCGGGGTGCGCCATGGCTGAGCGCACGGCGCTCCTGGAGCGCGTCCCTGGCCTCACACCGCCCCCGAGAAGCCTGACCGGACTCGTCCGTGGCCTCGTCCGAACCGCGCGCCCCCGCCAGTGGGTGAAGAACGTGCTCGTCGTCGCCGCCCCGGCCGCCGCGGGCCGGCTGTTCTCCCTCCACGCGCTCGGCCGACTCGCGATCGTCTTCGCCTTGTTCACGGCCTGCGCCGCCGCCGTGTACCTGATCAACGACGCCCGGGACGCGGCCGCCGACCGTGCCCACCCCGTGAAGCGCCACCGCCCGGTCGCCGCGGGCCAGGTCCCCGTCCCCGTCGCCTACGCCGTCGGGGGCACCCTCGCGGCCCTCGCCCCCGCTTTGGCCGCCCTGCTCTGCCCGCCGGCCGTCTGCGCGCTGCTGACCGCGTACATCGGCATGCAGCTGGCGTACTGCGTCAGCCTCAAGCACGTGCTCGTCGTGGACCTCGTCGTCGTCACCACCGGGTTCCTGATGCGGGCGATGGTCGGCGGCCTGGCCCTCGGCATCCCCCTCTCGCGCTGGTTCCTGATCACCACGGGCTTCGGGGCGCTGTTCATGGTGTCGGCGAAGCGATACTCCGAGGCCGTGCAGATGACCGGGAACGCGGGCGCCACGCGCGCGTTGCTCACCGAGTACACGACCGGCTACCTGCGCTTCGTGTGGCAGCTGGCCGCGGGGGTGTCCGTCCTCGGCTACTGCCTGTGGGCCCTGGAGCAGGGAAGCGTGCCCAGCACCGGTGCGCTGCCCTGGCGCCAGCTGTCCATGGTCGCGTTCATCTTCGCCGTCCTGCGCTACGCCGTTTTCGCCGACCGGGGAACGGCGGGTGAGCCGGAGGAGGTGGTCCTGCACGACCGCACGCTCGCCGTCATCGGCCTCGTGTGGCTCGCGATGTACGGGCTCGCGGTGGCGAACTGGTGAGCGTCGCCGAGCACCCCGCCGGCTCCGGGCCCGCCGCACTCGGGGAGGCCGCCGCACAACCGGACGTCCGAACGGTCGCCCCGGCCGGACCGGGTCCCCGCGCGCGCTTCCTCCGCGAGGTCGCCGGGTTCGCCACCGCCGGCCTCCTCGCGTACGCGGCCGACCTCGGCCTCTTCCTCTGGCTGCGCGGTCCCGTGGGTCTGGATCCGCTGACGGCCAAGGCGCTCTCGTTCCTGGCGGGCTGCTCGGTCGCGTACGCCGGGAACGCGTTCGGGGCCTACCGGCACGCGGCCCGGGGCCCGCGCCGGTTCGCGGTCTTCCTCGCCGTGAACATCGCGGGCGCGCTGGTGCAGCTGCTGTGCATCGCGGTCGGTCATTACGGGCTCGGGTTCACCTCGCGGCGCGCCGACACCGTCTCCGGAGCGGGAATCGGCATGGCGATCGCCACGGTCCTGCGTTTTTGGGGTACCCGCACATTGGTTTTCCGAGGCGAGGGCAGAGTCGGATCATGGACTGGCTGAAAAAACTTCCCGGCGTGGGGCCTGTGGTCGTGCGTCTGATGACCACGCACGCGTGGCGCTCGTACGAACGGCTGGACCGGGTGAAGTGGACGCGGCTCGCCGCGGCGATGACCTTCATCAGCTTCGTGGCGCTCTTCCCGCTGCTGACCGTCGCCGCCGCGATCGGTGCCGCGACGCTGAGCACCCAGCAGCAGAAGGACCTTCAGGACAAGCTCGCCGAGCAGGTGCCGGGCATCTCCGACCAACTCGACATCAACAGCCTCGTCCAGAACGCGGGCACCATCGGACTCATCGCGGGTGCGCTGCTGCTCGTCACCGGTATCGGCTGGGTCGGCTCGATGCGGGAGTGCCTGCGCGCGGTCTGGGAACTGCCGGACCCCGAGGAGAACCCCTTGCTGCGCAAGGGCAAGGACGGCGGTGTGCTCGTCGGCCTGGGCGGCGCCGTGCTCCTCACCGTCGCCGTCTCCACGCTCGCGTCCACGGCGGTGGGCTGGTCCTCGCGGCAGATCGGCATCGACGAGAACGGCTGGGGGAGCGTGCTGCTCCAGGCCATCGCCTTCGCGGTGGCCGTCCTCGCCGACTTCCTCGTCCTGCTGTACGTCCTCACGCTGCTGCCCGGTGTGCAGCCGCCCCGGCGCCGGCTGATCGTCGCCTCGCTGATCGGCTCGATCGGCTTCGAACTGCTCAAGCTGCTGCTCAGCGGCTATATGCGGGGCGTGGCCTCGAAGAGCATGTACGGCGCCTTCGGGGTGCCGATCGCACTGCTCCTGTGGATCAACTTCACCTCGAAACTCCTCCTCTTCTGCGCCGCGTGGACGGCGACGCGGAGCAAGGAGGAGGAGCTGGGGCAGGACGGGGAGCCCGCGGATTCCGACACGCCGACGACGTCGGGACAGGACGCGCGGGAGACACGGGCCGACGCGGAGACCGCCGGAAGCGACGCCGACGCCGAAGCCGCGAGGGGAGCCCGCACCGCGGATTCACCGGACGCACCGGACGCACCGGTGGGCCCGGACGAACCGGCGGCCGGACGCCGTACGGCGTGATCCGCGGGGAAGCGGACGCGTGACGCCCCGGGTACGAGGAAGTCCCGGCGCCTGTCAGGCGCCGGGACTTCCTCGTACCCGACGGGGCGGCGTCGGCGGCCCGTCAGCTCTTGGAGCGGCCGGGCCAGCGACGGTTAACGAGGTAGACGCCCGCGGCGATCAGGACGAGGACACCGCCCGTGATGGCGAGCGCGATGCCGACACCGCTCGAACCGCCCTTCGCCGAGGCGGAGGAGGCCGTCACGGGCTTCTTCGAGGCGTCGGGGGTGGCTCCGCCCGAGGCCGTCGCGCCCGGCTGTGCGGAGGTGTCGACGCCCTTGGGCGGCACGAGTTCACCCACCGGCTGGGCCTTGCCCGAGGCCTCGAAGCCCCAGTCCAGGAGCCGCGCCGCCTCCTTGTAGACCTCGTTGTGCTCGCTCTTCTCCGGGTTCATGACCGTGACGAGCAGCACCTTGCCGTCCCGCTCCGCGACACCGGTGAACGTGGCGCCCGCGTTGGTGGTGTTGCCGTTCTTCACCCCGGCGATGCCCTGGTACGTGGTGACATCGCTGTCACCCGTCAGCAGCCGGTTGGTGTTCTGGATCTCGAAGGACTCGCGGGTCGTCCGGCCCTTCGCGTTCTTGGCCGTCCCGCCGGGGAACTTCGCGCGCACCGTCGAGCAGTACTCCCGGAAGTCCTTCTTCTGCAGACCCGAACGGGCGAACAGCGTCAGGTCGTAGGCCGACGACACCTGGCGGCTCGCGTCGTAGCCGTCCGGGCTCACCACGTTCGTGTCGAGCGCCTGGAGGTCCTCGGCGTGCTCCTGCATGTCCCGGACCGTCTGGTCGACGCCCCCGTTCATCGCGGAGAGCACGTGCACGGCGTCGTTGCCGGACCGCAGGAAGACACCGAGCCACAGGTCGTGGACCGAGTAGGTCTCGTTCTCCTTTATCCCCACCATGCTGGAGCCCGAGCCGATGCCCGCCAGGTCGGAGGAGACCACCTTGTGCGAGGTGCTCTTCGGGAACTTGGGCAGCAGCGTGTCGGCGAACAGCATCTTCAGCGTGCTCGCCGGGGGCAGCCGCCAATGCGCGTTGTGCGAGGCGAGGACGTCACCGGACTCCGCGTCGGCGACGATCCAGGAGCGGGCGGTGACGTCCTTGGGCAGCACCGGCACACCGCTGCCGAGGTTCGCCTGGCTTCCGGGGAGGCCGAGCTGCTCGCCGCCGACGGTCGACATGTTCGCCGGGGGAGTGGCGGACGGCGAGGCCGACGGGGACGCCTTGGGGCTCGTGTCGGCGTCCGCGAACGCGGGCGCGGTGAGGGACAGGGTCAACAAGGTGGCTGAAGTGACCAACAGGGATCGCTTGATGGTCTTTTTCGAGGCGGGCACGGTCGAGAAATTACATGGCCGAGGGTGGGAAGTCCCGCCGCCGTACGGAGAGGTGTCCATGCCCTCCGCACCCCGGCGCCGGGTCACGGCCGACGACGGCGATACTGAACCCATGAAGCTCAGCCGCCCCATCTCTTGGTTCCTGCTCGCCTTCGGGGTGTGGAGTTGGGTCATTTGGGTCACTTTCATCAAGAACCTGTACAAGGACGGCAGCGGGCTCGCGTTCGACGACGCGGGTGATCCGACGGCCTACTTCTGGGTGCATCTGACGTTGGCCGTCGTCTCCTTTGCCTTGGGGACGGTCGTCGGGGTCATCGGGTTGCGCGGCGTGCGCGCTTCGCGCCGGATCTCTTAGCGGGGGCGGGCGCCATGGTCGTCGTGTTCGTGCTGGTGGGTGTGGCCGCGCTGGCCGTACTCGGTGGGTTCCACTGGTATGCCTGGCGCCGCCTGGTGCGGGACACCACGGCCGGCCCCGGAACGGCCCGCCGTGTGGGTTCCGCCGTCTTCGTCGCCGGGCCGCTGCTGATGCTCGGCGCCGTGGTGAGCGAGCGGGCGGGAGCCCCCTTCTGGTTGCAGCGGACCCTGGGCTGGCCCGGGTTCCTGTGGATGGCCCTGGCGCTCTACCTTCTGCTCGCGCTGCTGGTCGGCGAGCTCGTACGGCCTCTCCTGCGACGGGCCCTCGACCGCCGCACCGCGACACGCCGGGCCACCGGAACGGAAGCCGGTACCGGTACCGACTCCGAAGCCGTGGCGCACGCCGCGACTCCCGGATCGTCACGTACCCCGGGCGCGTCGGCCCCGACGGAACCGGCCCCGACGGAACCGGCCCCGGCCGAACCGGCCTCCACGAAGGCCGCCGAGCCCGCTGAGCCCGCCGCCGGCGGGCCGGTGGCAGCGGGGGACACGGCGGCCCCCGTCGGCGGCCCCCTCACGGCCCCGTCGCGCCGCCTGTTCGTCTCGCGCGTCGTCGGCGGTGCCGTCGCCGCTGCCGCCGTGGGCACCGTCGGATACGGCACGTACGGGGTGCTGCGCGGGCCCGCGGTGAAGCGGGTCACCGTGCCGCTCGCCAAACTGCCGCGGTCCGCCCACGGGTTCCGTATCGCCGTCGTGAGCGACATCCACCTCGGGCCGGTGCTCGGGCGCGGCTTCGCGCAGAAGGTCGTCGACACCATCAACTCCACGCAGCCGGACCTCATCGCCGTCGTCGGTGACCTGGTCGACGGCAGCGTCAAGAACCTCGGCCCCGCGGCCGCCCCGCTCGCCGGGCTGCGGGCCCGGCACGGCGCCTACTTCGTCACCGGGAACCACGAGTACTTCTCCGGGGCCGAGCAGTGGCTCCGGGAGGTACGGGAGCTGGGCATCCACCCCCTGGAGAACGCCCGCACCGAGCTGGCCGGATTCGACCTCGCCGGCGTCAACGACGTCCAGGGCGAGAGCGAGGGGCACGGTCCCGACTTCGGCAGGGCGCTCGGCGACCGGGACACCGCGCGGGCCTGCGTCCTGCTCGCCCACCAGCCTGTCCAGATCCACGACGCGGTACGACACGGCGTCGACCTCCAGCTGTCCGGACACACCCACGGCGGACAGCTGTGGCCCGGGAACTTCATCGCGGCCGCCGCCAACCCGACCGTCGCGGGGCTGGAGCGCTACGGCGACACCCAGCTCTACGTCTCCCGGGGCGCGGGCGCCTGGGGGCCGCCGACCAGGGTGGGCGCGCCCTCGGACATCACGGTCGTGGAGCTGGCCTCGCGAGAAGCCTGAGAGCCTGCTGTGAGGCGTCCGGCGAGGACCGCCCAGATCGTTGTCGAACACTCTCCCGAAACCGCCTCCCCTCCTGAAACTCCTGTGATTAGGTGATCCGCGTCACCAGGGGAGTGGCCTGCGGTGGGCCTTGGGGAGGGCACCGATGAGATCGGTTCGCTTAAGAGTCATGGCCGTACTACTCGTCCTGGCGGGCGTGGGTGTGGCGGGCTGGCAGCTGCTGCCGAAGAAGGAGAACACCGACCGCACCATCACGGTCGGCACGACGGACGCCGTCACCTCGCTCGACCCGGCCGGTGCCTACGACGCCGGGTCCTGGGCCCTGTTCAGCAACCTGTTCCAGTCGCTGCTGACGTTCGAGCCCGGCGGCGCCGAACCCGTACCGGACGCCGCGAAGAGGTGCGCGTTCGCGGATTCCGGGCTGCGGACCTATCGCTGCGCGCTCCGCGACGACGTGACGTTCCCGAGCGGACGCCGGATGACCGCAGAGGACGTGAAGTTCTCCTTCGAACGGGTCAAGCGCATCGACTCCGAGGTGGGGCCCGCCTCGCTGCTGTCGACGCTGGGCAGCGTGGACGCGAGCGGGCAGACCGTCACCTTCCATCTGTCCACACCCGACGCCACCTTCCCGTTCAAGGTGGCGACCGGCGCGGGGTCGATCGTCGACCACACCCGCTACCCCAAGCGCGCTCTGCGCACCGGCACCGACGCGGACGGCACCGGCCCGTACACGCTGAAGAAGTACGCGAAGAACCAGCAGGCCGTGCTCACGCCCAACTCCCGCTACGAAGGCGCCGTCAAGGAGGGCGGCAAGCCCGTCGTCCTGCGCTACTACCCCGACTCGCAGGCCCTGGAGGCCGCCTGGAAGGCGAAGAAGTTCGACGTCGCCGCCCGCCAGCTGCCACCCGCCATGCTCGCCGGTCTCTCGCCGAGCGACCCGAAGCGCCGGGTCACGGAGGCCGAGAGCGCCGAGACCCGCAACCTCGTCCTGAACGTCCGCGCGTCCTCGCCGCTGCACGATCCGCTGGTCCGGCAGGCCGTCGCCTCGCTGATCGACCGCGAGCAGCTCGTCGGGCGGACGTACAAGGGGACCGCCGAGGCGCTGTACGGGCTGATACCGGCGGGGATCACGGGTCACTCGACGTCCTTCTTCGACGCCTACCCGAAACCGGACGCCAAGAAGGCACGCGCCCTGCTGACCGAGGCCGGAGTCACGCTGCCCGTGCGGTTCACCTACGGATTCGCCGAGGGCCGGGGCGCGGCGGGCGAGGAGGCCACGGAGCTCAAGCAGCAGCTGGAGGCGGGCGGCCTGTTCAAGGTGACGACCAAGGGCTACGAGTGGACGGAATTCCAGAAGCGCTACGCCGAGGGCTCCCTGGACGCCTGGGCGGTCGGCTGGGTCGCCGACTACCCCGACCCCGACACCTTCGGCGCGCCCCTCGTCGGCACCGGCAACTCCATGAAGAACGGCTACAGCAGCAAAAACGTCGACCGGCTGATCCGGGAGACCCAGCAGGAGAAGGACCGCAGCAGGACGACCGACGCCTTCCGCCGCCTCCAGGAGTCCGTCGCGCAGGACGTTCCGCTGATCCCTCTGTGGCAGCGCAAGGACTACGTCCTCAGCAGCGAGGACGTCGGCGGCGGCCAGTACCTGTCCGACGGCACCGGCGTCTTCCGGCTGTGGAGGCTGGTCTGGATCTGACGGTCCCGCCGGTACCCGTGGCGTCGCGGGGAGCGCCACGGGTGCCGCCGCGGGAGGGCCGTCAGGAGTGCGGAGTCGATCCGTACGCCGTCAGGAAGCGGTCGCGGAACGCGCTCATCTTCCAGACCGGCGCGCCGTGTTCGGGCTGGAGGCCGTCCGTCCAGCCCCAGTCGGCGATCCTGTCGAGCACCTTCGGGTCCTTGGCGACGATGGAGACGGGTACGTCACGGCTGGCGTGGTTGCCGCTGACCCGGGCGATCGGCTGGTGGTCGCCGAGGAAGATCAGGACCGTGTTCTTGTTGCCGTACTTCACCAGGTAGTCGATGAGGCTCGTCACCGAGTACTGGATGGACTTGCCGTACTCCTCCTTGGACTTCTGCGAGCTGGTGATGATGTCCCCGGGCCTCTTGCCGGCCTTCTCGATGGCGTCGTAGACCGATCCGTCGCCGACCTGGTCCTGGGGGACCGTCTTGGGGATCGGGGCCCACGGCTGGTGGCTCGACGTCAGGATGACCGTCGACATCAGCGGCTTGTCGTGCTTCTTGCCGTGCACCAGGCGCTCGAACGCGGTCAGCGCGTACTGGTCGGGCATCGTGGACCAGCTGAACTTCGGGCCCCGGTAGCCGAGGTCGCGGGAGTCGTAGAGCTTGTCGATGCCGTAGAACTTCTGCTCGGGCCAGGCCTTCTGGACGCCCGGCATCACGCCGACGGTGTCCCAGGCGCCGGTCTTCTTGAAGGCGCCGGGGAGCGTCAGGTGATCGCCCGCGGTGACGGTGCGGTAGCGCTGCTGGTTGTTGATCCACAGGCCCGACAGGAACGTCGAGTGGCCGAGCCAGCTGCTGCCGCCGTACGTCGCCGACGTGAGCCAGCCGCTCTTCGCCGCGAACCCGGCCCCGGTGAGCTTCTTGTTCTCCGCGGTCAGGGTCGCGTCGACACCCGGCGCCATCACCGGGTCCTCGATGGCGCTGCGGCCGTAGCTCTCGATGAAGGTGATCATCATGTCCTTGCCGCGCAGATCCGTGAGGAGCTGGTCCGGCGGCGTGTTCGCGAAGGTGTCCTTCTTGGCGATCTTCGCGAACTCGGCCTCGTCCCGGATCGTGTCGCGGACCCGGTGCGCCCGGTCCTGGACGGCCAGCGCGACATGCTCGGAGGCGATGGGCACGCCGGTGAACTGCGCGCCGAGCGCCGCGCACGTCACCCAGACGATGGCCGCCACCAGCGTGGTGCGCGTCGCCACCTCGTGGTTCCGGGCCACCAGGTTGCCCAGCCGGACCACCGACAGCGTGATGAGGGCCAGGACGGCGATCACGAGCACCACGGCCAGCACCGCGATGCCGAGCGCTCCGCCGCTGCCGAAGGTGTCCTGGAGGTAGGCCTGCGCGTCGCTGAAGAGCGCCCAGTCGAGGACGACGTTGAAGCCCCGGCCCAGGTATTCGTTGAAGCCGACGTCGAGGAGGTTCAGGACGGTCAGGACGCCGAGGGCGAGCCCGGCGACCACCGCTACGGCGATCCGCGGCCTGCGCGGCAGAACGAGCACCAGGGCCGCGCCGAACACGGCCTCCACCGGAACGCGCAGGAACTGTGCCGGGTGGAACTGGTCCGCCCGGCTCGGCATGAGCAGTGCGAACAGCACGAGCACGGCGGCCAGTCCGGTCACCGTCCACCCGAGGACGCGAGCGGCGACCGGATACCGCCTCCGCAGCCATCCGCCCGCGGCGGCCGCCTCTCCGGCGCTCCCGTCGTCGCCACCGTCCTCGCTCCCGGCGTCACCCCCGGCGGCGTCCGTCGCGGCGCCCGCACCCGTCTCCACGTCCGCGCCCCCGGTCCCGCCTCCGTCGGAGGGGCTCGCGGGGTGAGCATCCTGGCGACCGTCGTCGCCGTCCCCCTCGTCTGCGGCTTCTGCGCCGCCGGACGCTTCGGCGTGCTCCTCGGGCACCGGCGAGGACGCGTCCTGCCCGCCCTCCGGTACGGCGGCGTCCGGCTCCGGCTCCGGCTCCGTGAGGGTCGCGCCGTCCGCCGGCTCCTCGGTGGCGGGCGTCTGCCCGCCGTCGGGGGCAGACGCGGTCTGCTCGGGCCCCGGGGAGGGTGCGCCCGGTTCGGGCGTCTCCCGTTCCGGCGTCTCGTCCGTGTTCGGCAGCTGTCGAGAGCTCGATGTGAACGACAACCCGGCGGTCCTTCCGTGCGCGGCGCGGTGGTGGCGTGACGGACCCGGGCGTGGAGACCGGTGCCGTCCTCGTCGTGGTGTACGGGACCGTGCGGGCCGGTGTTCAATCGCCCGGGTCAGCATCTGCCCAAGTCCGTTCCCGCAGGTCACAGCAGTACCGGAGGGGCGCCTCAGCCCCGGCGGGCGCGTCCTGCGAACCGCGGCCGGGGCATCCGCGGACACCGCCGCCTCACCGCACCGGCAGGGTCACCGTCACGTCGAGACCCTCGCCGGGCGCCGTGCGCACGGCGACGCTGCCCCCGTGGGCCGTCACCACGCCCTGCACGATGGCCATGCCGAGCCCGCTGCCCGCGCCGCCGCCCGCCCGGAAGAAGCGGTCGAAGACCCGTGTCGCGTCCGCCTCGGCGAGCCCCGGACCCTTGTCCGCGACACACAGCCGTACGACACCGTCCGAGCGATCCAGCGCGATCCGCACCGGCACGTCGGCGGGTGTGTGGGTGCGGACGTTGCCCACGAGGTTGCCCAGCACCTGGCGCAGCCCGGACTCGTCGGCCTGGACGAGCAGGGTGCCGTCGGCGTCCACGGTCACCGGACGGCCGGGCTGCTGGGCGCGCAGGTCCTCGGCGGCGTCCCGCACCAGCCGGCTCAGGTCGACGCTCCGGAAGCGCAGTTCCGGCCGCTGGTCGAGCCGGGCCAGCGTGAGGAGTTCGTCGACGAGGCGGCTCATCCGGTCGGCCTCGCCGTTCATCCGGTCCCAGGCGCGTCTGCGCTCGACGGGGTCGGTGAGCATCCCCTTGTCGTACAGCTGGAGGTATCCGCGTATCGCCGCCAGCGGGGTGCGCAGTTCGTGCGAGGCGTCGCCGACGAAGCGGCGCAGCTGGGCGGTGCTGCGTTCGCGGGTCCGGTGCGCCGACTCGACCTGCTGGAGCATGGAGTTGAGGGCGAGCCGTAGCTGCTCGACCTCCTGGGTCGGACGGTGGCTGGAGGGCACCCGCCGGGTGAGGTCGCCGTCCGCGATGGCCGACGAGGTCTCCACCATGGCCTCCAGCGGCAGCATCCTGCGGCGCACACTGAACATGGTGAGGCAGGCGAGGAGGGCCAACAGCAGGGTGCCGACGGTCAGATCGAGCTTGAGTGCCTTCGCGATGCCCTTGTGCAGCCCGTCGGTCGAGGTGGCGAACAGGACGTACGTGCCGTCGGCGAGACGGGCCCCGGTCGCCCGGTAGTCGGCGCCGTGGACGGAGATGTCGTGCGGGTCGCCGTCGCGGGCGAGCGCTCCGGGTTCGTCCACGGCGGCGGCGAACGCGCGCTGCGTGCCGGTGGGTTCGAAGCCGGCCACCTCGACGGCCCGGCCCCGCCGGTCGACGGCGGCGAAGAGCGAGTCCGGTGTGGGCGAGTCGTCCACGGCGGGCCCGATCCGGTCCCGGACGAAGGCCAGGGCGGTCAGCGAGTCGATCTGGCTCATGGTGAGTCGGGAAACGCCCAGCGAGTCGCGGGTCTTGGCGAGCTGGGCGTCCACCTGGTCGAGCAGGTAGTGCCGCATGCCCATCAGGCTCACGGCGGTCGCCGTCACGATGCCGAGGGCGAGGAGCGCGACGTTCGCGAGGGTGAGCTGGCCGCGGAGCGAGTGGACGCCGTGCCGGCAGCGCGGGCGGGGGAGCGAGGGCAGGGCGGGCGGCCTCATGCGAGTCCGTATCCGACGCCCCGCCGGGTCTGGATCACCGGCGGCCCCAGCGGTTCGAGCTTGCGCCGCAGATAGCTGATGTACGTCTCCACGACGGTGGACTCGGCCGGGTGCTCGTACTGCCAGACGTGGCGCAGGAGTTGCTCCTTGGGCACGATCCGCCCCCCGTTGCGGACGAGGAAGCGCAGCAGGGCGTACTCCGTTGGGGTGAGTTCGACGGTGGTGCCCGCGCGGTGCACGCGGTACGTCGTCTCGTCCAGCTCCAGATCGCCGTACCGCAGGGGCGGGCGCTGCGGCAGGACGTCGTCGGGCCGCGTCCGGCGCAGGACGGCGGTGATGCGGGCGACGACCTCGTCGATGTTGAACGGCTTGGTGATGTAGTCGTCGCCGAACCCGAGCGCGCCGACGATCTCGGCGGGCGCGTCCCGCGCGGTGAGGAACACGATGGCCAGTCCGGGGCGGCGCGACCGCAGTTCACGGCCGAGGGCCCGGCCGTCGCCGTCCGGCAGCATGATGTCGAGCAGGGCCGCGTCGGGGCGGGTGCGCTCGGCGAGTTCGAGGGCCTCGCGGACGGTCCCGGCGGCCATCACCTCGAACCGGTGGTAGCGCAGCGCGATCGTGAGGACGTCGGCGATGCTCGGCTCGTCCTCGACGACGAGGACCGTGGATCCCTCGTGTGCGCTCATGCCCCCAGTATCGGCGGGGCCGCCGACAGCGGGGGCGGTTCCCCCTTTGGAGTTCCTTGAGAGTCATGGGCGCGTCGTGTCCCCGGGCGCGCGGCGCCGTCGATCCTGGTGCGCAGGACCTGGGGGACCGATCGATCGACCGACCGGATAAGGAGCGTTGAGCGTGGCGGCATTGGCACGTTGGTGCTATCGGCATCGGCTGGTGGTCCTGTTGCTGTGGGTGGGCGCACTGTTCGGTCTGGGCTTCGCGGCGACCACCGCGGGCACGGACTACGCGAACGTGTTCTCCCTCCCGAACACGGACTCCAAGCGCGCGTACGACCAGATGGAGAAGGCCTTCCCGGAGAGCGCGGGGGACACCGACACGGTGGTGTGGAAGGTCGACGAGGGGACGGTCAGGGACGCGTCCGTCCGTTCCCGGATCCAGCCCGCGCTGGACGAGATCGCCGGCATGAAGGGCGTCGGCGCGGTCGCGGGACCGTACGAGGGGGAGCGGGGCGCGGCGCAGATCAGCAGGGACGGCCACATCGCGTACGCCCAGGTCACCTTCACCGAGCAGGCGAACGCCGTACCCAAGGAACTCGTCCAGGACGTCCTCGACACCGCCCGGGACGCGGGACGGGACGGTCTGCGGGTCGAGTTGGGCGGTCAGGCGATCCAGCGGGTGCAGGAACCGCCCACCGGGCTCGCCGAGATGGTCGGCATCCTGGCCGCGGCGCTGGTCCTCTTCCTCGCGTTCGGCTCGCTCTTCGCGATGCTGCTGCCCATCGGCATCGCCGTCTTCGGTGTCGGTACGGGCCTGTTCTCCACGCAGTTGCTCAGCCACAGCACCGACATCCCGGACCTGGCACCGCTGTTGGCCACCCTGATCGGCCTCGGCGTGGGCATCGACTACGCGCTGTTCATCGTCACCCGGCACCGGCGGGGCATCCTGCGCGGCATGGAGCCGGAGGAGTCGGCGGTCGTCGCCCTCAACACCTCCGGCCGGGCGGTGCTGTTCGCGGGCGGCACGGTGTGCATCGCGCTCGCCGGCATGCTCGTGACGAACCTGCGCTTCCTGGACGGCGTGGTCATCGGGACGTCCCTCACCGTCGTGTTCAGCGTCCTCGCGGCCACCACGCTGCTGCCGGCGCTGCTGGGCCTGCTCGGCGTACGGGTGCTCAGCCGCCGCCAGCGGCGCCGGCTCGCCGAGCGGGGCCCCGAGCCGGAGCGGACGAGCGGCGCCGCGGCCCGCTGGTCCTCGACCGTGCAGCGCCGCCCCAGGACGATCGCCGCCGTCGCCGTGGCCGTCATGGCGATCCTCGCGATCCCCGTCCTGTCGCTGCGGCTCGGCGCCACCGACCAGGGCAACGACGACGCCACGACCACCACCAGGAAGGCCTACGACCTGCTCGCCGAGGGCTTCGGTCCCGGCTTCAACGGGCCGCTTCAGGTGGTGGTGACCGCGGGTGACACGGACGCCCTGGTGAAGGGCATCGACGGTACGTCCGGCGTGGCCCGGGTCGCCGCGCTGCCGCCCGCGCACGGTGTGACCGTCATCCAGGTCGTGCCGACGACGTCACCGCAGTCGCAGCGGACCGACGAGCTCATCGACACCCTGCGGGACCGGGTGATCCCGGACGCGGGCGCGACGGCGCACGTCGGCGGTGTGACCGCCGTGTCGAAGGACTTCGCCACGATCACCGGTGACCGGCTGCCGTACTTCGTCGCCACGATCATCGGCCTCGGCTTCCTGCTCCTGCTGGTCGCCTTCCGCTCACTGGTGGTCCCGCTGACGGCCGCGCTGATGAACCTGATCGCGGCCGCCGCGTCCTTCGGCGTCCTCACCGCGGTCTTCCAGTGGGGCTGGGGCCTGGAGCTCCTCGGCCTCGGCAAGGAGGGCCCGATCAACGCCTTCCTGCCCGTCATCATGCTCTCGCTCCTCTTCGGACTCTCCATGGACTACCAGGTGTTCCTGGTGAGCCGCATGCACGAGGAGTGGGTGCACACCAAGGACAACGCGCGGGCGGTGCGGGTCGGCCTGGCGGAGACCAGCCGGGTCATCAACTCGGCCGCGCTGATCATGGTCTGTGTCTTCCTGGCCTTTGTCCTGAGCGGCGACTCGGGAGCCGCGATGGCGGGTGTCGGGCTCGCCGCCGCCGTCGCGCTGGACGCCTTCATCCTGCGTACGGCGCTGGTGCCGGCCGCGATGCACCTGCTCGGCGACTCCAACTGGTGGCTCCCCGCGGGGCTGGAGAAGCGGCTGCCGCACCTGGCGGTCGAACCGGCCGAGGCGCCGCCCGCCGAGGAGCCGGCCCCCGCCGGGGGCGGCGCGAACGTCGTCCACGGTCTGGTCCGCGACGCGGGGGGAGTGCCGGTCGACGGCGCGGTCCTCACCCTGCTGTCCAAGGGCGGCCGTCAGCTCGACCGCGTGACCTCGCTGGCCGACGGCTCGTACATCGTCTCGGTCCCCTCGCCCGGCACGTATCTGCTCTCGGCGACCGCCCGTTCGTACGGGGCGCGGGCCCGGCACGTCGTGGTGGCCGACGAGCCGCTGGTGCACGACATCGAGCTGACGGCGGGGGAGGTGGACGCCGACGCGGTCAACTGAGGCCGCGGTCACCCGCGAACCGCGTGGGTAAGGGGTTCCCGTCATGGACGGGCGCCCCTTACGCCGTTCCCCGGCAGCCTTCGCGGCGCACCCTCCGACGGCCCCTCAGGTCTCCTTCTGGCCCTGCTTCTTCGCCGGGTCGGGCAGCGCCTTCGTCATCCCCGGCAGGAAGTCCGTGAACAGCTCGTGCACCTCGTGGACGAGGGGACGCAGCAGCCGGAACCGGGCCAGTGAGACACCGCGTGCGGTCAGCCGCGCACCGCGCTCGGCGAGCCGGTAACTGCGCTCGCGGCCCTCCGTACGGTCGAAGACCCAGTACAGGACGAGCCCCATCTGGGAGAGCCACATCAGCTCGGGGAGGATCTCGCGCAGTTCCTCGGGCACCTTCGTCTTCGCCCCGGCCAGCACCTCCTTGTGGACGCTGATGGCCTCCGCCCGCGCGTGCTCCGACTCGGGCGAGAAGGGGCTGAGCGGGCTGTCCGGGTCCGCTGCGTTCTTGAAGAACTGCACCGCGAACTCGTGGAACGGCGTGGCGATGTCCAGCCACACCTTCAGCACGCCGCCCAGCCGGGCCTCCAGGTCGGTCTCGCGGTCCAGCACCTCGCGGACGGCCGCCTGGTGCTCGCCCGCGATCCGGTCGTAGAAGCCCTGGATCAGGTGTTCCTTGCCGGCGAAGTAGTAGTACGCGTTCCCGACCGAGACCCCGGCCTCCTGGGCGATGGCCCGCATGGTCGTCTTGTCGTAGCCCCGCTCCTGGAACAGCCGCATCGCCGTCTCCAGGATCAGGGCGCGGGTCTGCTCGCTCTTGCCGGGGCTCCTGCCCGCGTCCTTGCCCGCCGGGGCAGGAGAGGCGGAGGGGGACTCGCCGGGAATGGGACTGTCTGTCGGTGCTGGCACGGGACGAGCCTAACGAGTGGGAGCGGGGGAACATCCGCCGCTGTCGCAGGGCGGCGCGTACGTCCAGCCCGCCGAGGGGTCGTAGCTCCATCCGTCGCCCCAGTGATAGGCCCCGCCGCCCCACCGCTCGGACCGCTGGGCCTCGCGCCACTTGGCGGCGGCGAGGACGGCGCCCCGGGCGAACTTCGCGCCGGTGGGAGTGCTCAGCCGGTGGGCCAGCGGCCGGTACTCCCGCAGCGCCCACAGGGTGACGATCCAGGCGGGCGCTCCCTGGTAGACCTGGCCGGCGTCCCCCACGACGGTGATCTCGCTCAGGGTGGAGCGGTGGTCGAGCCGGGGGAAGCGCCGCCGGGCCTCCTCCGAGGCGACCGGCACGAGCCGGAGGGGGACCAGCTGCGCCTGCCGGGCGAGCCAGTCCTTCAGGAAGGCGCACAGCGAGCAGCGCGGGTCGTAGAGGACGGTGAGCCCGCGGACCGGGACGCGCGCGGCGTCCCGGTCCGGGCCGGCCTGGGTGCCGGTCACCGCTGTCACACCCCGGCCGCGGGCGCGGCCCAGTCCGTCGGCCGCACCGGCGGGACCTGCTCCCGCTCCATGACACCCCGGCGGCGGATCCTGTTGAGCACGTACACGTTGCCCAGGTGCATGACGCCGAGCACCAGCAGGACGACGCCCAGCTTGGTCGAGAGGGCCTCGAAGATCTCGCGGGCGTTGGAGATCTCGTCGCTCTGGTGCAGATAGAGCGCGACGAAGCCCAGGTTGACCAGGTAGAAGCCCACCACCAGCAGGTGGTTGACGGCGTCGGCGAGCTTCTCGTTCCCGTGCAGGACGTCCGACAGGAAGATCCGCCCGTTCGTGCTCAGCGTGCGGGCCACCCAGACCGTGAGCGCGATGCTGACGAGCAGATAGATGACGTACGCGACGACTGTGAGATCCATATCCCCACCCCTTCTTGAACGCGTTCAAAACGCTGTCAGGGATGAATGTAGACCTGCTTTTGAACATGTTCAAGTCGGATCCGGGCGGACTTCCGCGCCGGAGCCGGGACGCGGACCACCGGCCCGACTCTCAGGACCTGCGCGCCAGTTCCGGGCGCTTGGCGTAGTCCGTCAGGCCGATGACGTTGCCCCAGGGGTCGGCGAACTCGACGGTCCAGCCGGTGGCGACGGAGAAGGGCTCGTCGAGCGGCGTGATGCCCGCGGCCGCCAGGGCGCGGGCCGAGGACCGGGCGTCCCGCACCTCCAGCCACACCCGCGGCGACGCCCACGCGGGCGGCCGGTGACTCAGCTCGTCGTCCAGGCGCAGCAGCACCCCCGGTGTCTCCTTGCCGACCTTCAGCAGGGCGATCCCGGCCTCGTCGAGCCGGAAGGCCACCGGGAAGCCGGCCCGCTCGTAGAAGCCGACCGCCTCGCCGAGGTTCCCGACGACCAGCAGCACGTTGTCGAGCCCGAGCAGCTCGTATGACACGTCATCTGACATGCCATCAGATTAGGCAGGGGCGGGGGCGGTCGCCGCGGGCCGGACCGCGGGCCGAACATGTGATCACCCGTTGAGGCGATACGCGCCGCCGGGCGAGGCGGGACGGCGGCCGAGGGGTGACGCCCGGTCCGATGCCGGGCCGCTTCCCGCACGTGAGGGACGAGCACCGGCCGTACGGGAACCATCCGGGCCCGGGCGGCATCCTGACGAGGGGCCGGAGCCCGTGGGGCGAACCCACTTCTCCGCCCCGGGCCTCCTCCTGCAAGATGGCCTGACCGATCTTCGCCCCTCGCACCCCAGTCCCGCGCCGTCCCGTGCGGGCACACCAGGAGTCAGCGCCTTGACCGACCAGCCGCAGCAGCCGCCGCAGCCCCCGAACCAGCCGCCCGGCTACGGCTACCCGAACGCCGGAGCGACCCCGCCCGGCGGCACCGGCCCCTACGGCGCCGGGCAGCCCGGCCCGTACGCCCAGCAGGGCCCGTACGACAACGCGGGCCAGTACGGATACCCCGGGCCCGGCGGCTACGCGGGACCGGGTGGTTACCCGGGGCCGGGCGGCTACCCGGGCGGTCCGGTCCCGCCCGGCACCTACACCGGCGACCCGAACGCCCCGTACGGCTACGACCCCTACGGGCGCCCGTACTCCGAGAAGTCGAAGATCGTCGCCGGCGTCCTCCAGCTCACCCTGGGCAGCCTCGGCATCGGACGCTTCTACATGGGCAACGTCGGCATCGGCATAGCCCAGCTCTTCACCTGCGGCGGCCTGGGAATCTGGGCCCTGATCGACGGCATCATGCTGCTCGTCGGCAACAGCGCCACCGACTCCGACGGCCGGGTCCTGCGTGGCTGACCCCGTCGCGGCGCGCAGGGTCGCGCCGCGGCACCCGGCGGCGGCACCTCTCACGGTGCTCGCCGCCGGGACGGCCGGGGCCGGCTATCTGTACGTCACCGATCCGCACGAGCCGGGCCATCTGCTGCCCACGTGCCCGTTCCGGTATCTCACCGGCCTGCTCTGCCCCGCCTGCGGCGGCACCCGCATGGTCTACGACCTGATGCACGGTCACTTCGCCGCCGCCTGGGACGACAACAGGATGCTGCTCCTCGCCGCGCCGTTCGCCCTCGCCCTGCTGGCGCGCTGGATGGTGCACGGCCTGCGCGGACGCCGCTGGCGTCCCGAACTGAAGCCGCGCACCCAGGCGTTGGTGCTCCTGACGGCGGTGGCCTGGGCGGTGCTCCGCAACGTCTTCTAGCCGGGGCGCGGTCCCCTCGCCCCGGCGGGCGGTGACGCCGCGCTGGGGACCATCCCTGGGGCGGGTGTCACGAGCGAGCGGAACATGATCACGGAATGGGCAAGATTGATCATTTTCTCTCCCATTAAACGCATGAATCTCCGTACGCTCCGACGGCACAGGGGGGACGACGTGCACGCCGTCCATGGGCGGTCTCCGCCATGGGAACCCTCCTGCGCGCTCACCGGAGCGAGCCGCTCCGGCCGCCTTACGTCATCCAGGAGCAGTACTCATGACCGTCCCCACCCCCGACGCGCCCTACGGCTACGACCCGCAGGGCCGTCCCTACTCCGACAAGTCCAAGGTGATCGCCGGAGTTCTCCAGCTGTTCCTGGGCGGATTGGGCGCGGGCCGCTTCTACGTCGGCTCCACCGGTGTCGCCATCGCCCAGCTCTTCACCTGCGGCGGCCTCGGCATCTGGGCCCTGATCGACGCGATCCTGTTCTTCACGAGCAACGACCGCACCGACAAGCAGGGCCGCGTCCTGCGCGGCTGACGGCATGCGGAAGGGCCCCGCTCCCGAGAGGGGAGCGGGGCCCTTCCGCCATGCGTGGAGCGGTCAGAAGCGACGCGTGATCAGCGCGCGCTTGACCTCCTGGATCGCCTTCGTGACCTCGATGCCTCGGGGGCAGGCGTCCGTGCAGTTGAACGTCGTGCGGCAACGCCACACGCCGTCCTTGTCGTTGAGGATCTCCAGCCGCTGCTCGCCGGCCTCGTCACGCGAGTCGAAGATGAAGCGGTGGGCGTTCACGATGGCGGCCGGACCGAAGTACTGGCCGTCGTTCCAGAACACCGGGCAGGACGACGTGCACGCCGCGCACAGGATGCACTTGGTGGTGTCGTCGAACCGCTCGCGGTCCTCGGCCGACTGCAGACGCTCACGCGTCGGCTCGTTGGTGTCCTTCGTGATGAGGAACGGCATGACGTCGCGGTACGCCTGGAAGAACGGGTCCATGTCGACCACGAGGTCCTTCAGCACCGTCAGGCCCTTGATGGCCTCGACCGTGATCGGCTTCTCGGGGTTCAGGTCCTTGATCAGCGTCTTGCAGGCCAGGCGGTTCTTGCCGTTGATCCGCATGGCGTCCGAGCCGCAGATGCCGTGCGCGCAGGACCGGCGGAACGTGAGCGTGCCGTCCTGGTCCCACTTGATCTTGTGCAGCGCGTCGAGGACACGCTCCTTGGGGTCGATCTCCAGCTGGAAGTCTTCCCAGACCGCCTCCGCCGAGATCTCCGGGTTGTAGCGGCGGATGCGGAACGTGGCGGTGATGTACGGCGAGTCGCCGAAACCGGCCTCGGGCGCACCGGCGGCGTCCGCCTTGTCCAGGGTGGGAGTAGCCATCAGTACTTACGCTCCATCGGCTGGTAGCGGGTCTGGACGACCGGCTTGTAGTCGAGTCGGATGGACTCGGTGCCGTCGGCGCCGACCTCGCGGTACGCCATGGTGTGGCGCATGAAGTTGACGTCGTCGCGGCTCGGGTAGTCCTCGCGGTAGTGACCGCCGCGGGACTCCTTGCGGGCGAGCGCGGACACGGCCATGACCTCGGCCAGGTCGAGCAGGTTGCCCAGCTCGATGGCTTCGAGGAGGTCGGTGTTGAAGCGCCGGCCCTTGTCCTGGATCGAGACGTTCAGGTAGCGCTCGCGCAGCTCCGCGATCTTCTCGACCGCCGTCTTGATCGTCTGCTCGGTGCGGAACACCATCACGTTGGCGTCCATGCACTCCTGGAGCTCCAGGCGGATCGCGGCGACCCGCTCGGTGCCCGTGGAGTTGCGCAGGCGCTCGACCTGGGCCACGACCTTCGAGGCCGGGGCCTCCGGCAGCTCGATGTGGGCGTCGACCTTCGCCGAGTACTCCGCGGCGGCGATACCGGCCCGCTTGCCGAACACGTTGATGTCCAGCAGCGAGTTCGTGCCGAGGCGGTTGGCGCCGTGCACGGAGACGCAGGCGACCTCGCCGGCCGCGTACAGACCCGGGACGACCGTGGTGTTGTCCGAGAGGACCTCACCCTGGACGTTCGTCGGGATGCCGCCCATGGCGTAGTGCGCGGTGGGCTGGATCGGGATCGGGTCCGTGTAGGGCTCGATGCCGAGGTAGGTGCGCGCGAACTCGGTGATGTCGGGCAGCTTGGCGTCGAGCTGCTCCGGCGGGAGGTGCGTGAGGTCGAGGTAGACGTGGTCGCCCTCGGGACCGCAGCCGCGGCCCTCACGGATCTCCGTGTAGATGGAGCGGGACACGACGTCACGGGACGCGAGGTCCTTCATGACCGGCGCGTACTTCTCCATGAAGCGCTCGCCGTCCTTGTTGCGGAGGATGCCGCCCTCACCGCGGGCGCCCTCCGTCAGCAGGATGCCCATGCGCCAGATGCCGGTCGGGTGGAACTGGAAGAACTCCATGTCCTCCAGCGGCAGCCCGCGACGGTAGACGGCGGCCTGGCCGTCACCGGTCAGCGTGTGCGCGTTGGAGGTCACCTTGAAGAACTTGCCGGTGCCGCCGGAGGCGTAGATCACGGCCTTCGCCTGGAAGACGTGGATCTCGCCGGTCGCGAGCTCGTAGGCGACGACGCCCGCCGAGTGCTTGACGCCGTCGATCTCGACGATCAGCTGGTCGAGGACGTAGAACTCGTTGAAGAACTCCACGCCCTCCTTGACGCAGTTCTGGTACAGCGTCTGGAGGATCATGTGCCCGGTGCGGTCCGCGGCGTAGCAGGACCGGCGGACCGGGGCCTCGCCGTGGTTGCGGGAGTGACCGCCGAAGCGGCGCTGGTCGATCGTCCCGTCGGGCGTCCGGTTGAACGGCAGGCCCATCTTCTCCAGGTCGAGGACCGAGTCGATGGCCTCCTTCGCCAGGATCTCGGCGGCGTCCTGGTCGACCAGGTAGTCACCGCCCTTGACCGTGTCGAAGGTGTGCCACTCCCAGTTGTCCTCTTCCACGTTGGCGAGCGCGGCGGCCATGCCGCCCTGCGCGGCGCCTGTGTGGGAGCGGGTGGGGTAGAGCTTCGTCAGCACGGCGGTGCGGCTGCGCTTCGTCGACTCGATGGCGGCGCGCATGCCGGCGCCGCCGGCGCCGACGATGACGGTGTCGTACTTGTGGATCTTCATGAGTGGTTGCCTCAGCCCCGTGCCTAGCGGATGTTCGGGTCGAAGGTGAAGATCACCAGCGTGCCCAGCAGGATCGTGAACACCGTGGCGGTGTAGAGCAGGCCCTTCAGCCACAGGCGCGTGTTGGCGCGCTCCGCGTAGTCGTTGATGACGGTACGCAGGCCGTTGGCGCCGTGCAGCATGGCGAGCCACAGCATGGCCAGGTCCCAGACCTGCCACCAGGGGTTCGCCCACCGGCCGGCCACGAAGGCGAAGCCGATCTTGGAGACGCCGCCGTCCAGGACGAGCTGGATGAGCAGGTGGCCGATGACCAGGACGACCAGGACGATGCCGGACAGGCGCATGAAGAGCCAGCCGTACATCTCGAAGTTGCCACGGGTGGACTTCGGGGTCTTCTTGGTGCGCTTGCGGGGGGCCTCGATGAACGGGGCCGGGTTGTCGACGCTGTACGCCGAGAACTCTCCGGCACCCTCGACGGGGCCGATGCCGGAAGCGGCGGTGTCAGTAGTGGACATCTGCGTCAGCTCCCGAAGACTTCGCGGAATGCGTGCCCGAGCACGGGGTAGAGCGCCCCGGCCATCAGCACGACCCAGATACCGACGACGGACCAGAGCATCTGCTTCTGGTAGCGCGGTCCCTTCGACCAGAAGTCGACGGCGATGACGCGCAGGCCGTTCAGCGCGTGGAAGAGGATGGCGGCCACGAGGCCGTACTCCAGCAGCGCGACGATCGGGGTCTTGTACGTGGACACGACCTTGTCGTAGTCCTCGGGGGAGACACGGACGAGAGCAGTGTCCAGGACGTGTACGAACAGGAAGAAGAAGATGAGGACGCCGGTGACTCGATGAGCCACCCAGGACCACATTCCTTCCCGGCCGCGGTACAGCGTTCCAGCCGGCACGGAAGAACCCTCCGGGAGCGGGGATTGGGGCCGCGCCGGCTTCTCTGTCGGACGGGCCCGGCCGGGTACGGTCCACCGGCCCCGGCCATCGTAGCGACGTGTTGTCGGAACGCTTACAGCGGCCCTATCAATGTGATCAAACTGGCAATCAATCAGCCACGTTCGGGCTATTGCGGGCGCCCGGGGTCGGCGTGGCCCGGCCGTGCGCCGTCTGGGGCGGCGAACTGGAGGGTGAGGCGGGAGAGCCGGCCGCGGGCCAGTCGCCGCAGCTCCTCGGCGGTGGTGACCCGCTCCTCCTCGGGGTCGTTCGTCAGCCGTGACCGGATGCCCGCGAGCACCTGGTCGAGCGCCTCGCCCGGGGCGCAGCCGTCCAGGCAGATGACGAACACATGTCCGAATCGGCTCTCGTAGGCGGCGTGCGCGGCGCTCAGCGCCGTGTGGGCCGCGGAGTACGCGCCGTCCGGGAGCAGCGTCAGCGACTCGCCGGCCAGGGCTTCCGCCAGGTCGGCCGGGGTCAGGTCGTACGCCGCCTCGTCGGACGCGGCGAGCAGCGCGGCGAGATCCGGGTACGGCCGGTGGGCGGCGAGCCGGTGTGCCCAGCGCAGGCTGCGGCAGCAGGTGAGCAGGGCCCGGGTGACCGCTTCGGCCGGCGCGGAGTTGAACCCGTCGAGGCGGGCCGGGGACGGCGCCGCGCTCTTCTGTTCGGGCAGGGCGACCTGGCCGGGGAGGTGTGGGAGACGGTGCGACGTCAGCGTGGATCCTCGGCGGTGGATGGAGAGAGGCGACGTCCCGTGAGCGTGACGTGCGCGCGATACGTGTGTTTCGGCAGGGGGAGGAGTGAAACCTGTAGTGCTCACGCTATCGAGGTGTGGCAAGAGCTGTCCGACGGATGCCCGAATTTCACCCGGACGGGAGAGTTTCGGAGCGGCCGGTGGACGGTACCGGTGGTGGCCGGGGCACAGTTCGCGGTGGAGTGGAGAGGTGGACGCCCCGATGGAGGAGTACACCTGGGCGGAGGAGTGGATCTCTCGGGGGAGGGGCCCGGCTGACGAAACGAGGATGGCGGCGTGACGGGTGGCAGGCGGCGTGCGCCGCGGCGGCAGGCATGGTGGCAGGGCCGTGCCCCGATCGTTGCGGGCGGTCTCGCGGTCGCCGGTGTCGTCGC
Source organism: Streptomyces sp. NPDC005302 (assembly GCF_040607345.1). Classification (NCBI taxonomy): domain Bacteria; kingdom Bacillati; phylum Actinomycetota; class Actinomycetes; order Kitasatosporales; family Streptomycetaceae; genus Streptomyces; species Streptomyces sp. NPDC005302. The sequence goes on along the minus strand of NZ_JBEXGN010000011.1, from coordinate 42,584 downwards.
GGTGGCCGTGCTGGTCTGGCCGGGCGGCGGCAGTGGGGAGCCGGCCGGGTCGGGGGACGCCTCCAAGGCCGCGACGGCCGGCGTGTCGCCCAGCGCCAGCCCTTCGCCGAGCAGGAGCTACCCCCTCTCGAAGGCTCCTCGCACCATTCCCGCGGTACGGGAGCACACGGCGGCCCACGGCCCGGGCTGGCGTCCTGCCTCCGGTGGCCGGGTCGTCGTGGACGACGCCGGTCTCGCCGACGAGGGCAAGCTGCTCGCGGGGGAGCTCAAGCTGACGTACGCGGGGCGGGACGACCCCCGGGACGGCGACGTCGAGCTGGGCCTGAACGACGGCGCCGCGGGCCCCGAGTCCTACACCCTGACCGTCAGGAACCACCGGGTCACGATCAAGGGCCCCGCCGAGGCAGGCGTCTTCTACGGCACGCGCACCCTCAAGCAGGAGGTGCACGGCGGCGGCACCGCTCCGGAGGGCGTGGTGAACGACCGGCCGGCGAAGCCGCAGCGCGGGTTCATGCTCGACATCGCCCGCAAGCACTTCACGGCGGGCTGGATCGAGGACCGGGTGCGCGAGCTCGGCGACCTGAAGTTCAACCAGCTCGGCCTGCACTTCTCCGACGACCAGGGCTTCCGTATCCAGTCCGACACGCACCCCGAGATCGTGTCGAAGGAACACCTGAGCAAGGCCGAGGTCCGCCGGATCATCGCCCTGGCCGCGAGCCGGCACATCACCGTCGTCCCCGAGATCGACTCGCCCGGACACCTCGGCGCGGTCATCGCCGCGCACCCCGACCTCCAACTGCGCAACGTGTCCGGGGCCGCCACGCGCGGCGCCGTCGACATCTCCAAGCCGGCCGCGGCGGACATCGTCGACGACCTGCTCAACGAGTACGCGGACCTCTTTCCCGGCGCCTACTGGCACCTCGGCGGCGACGAGTACCAGGCCCTGACGGTGTCGAACCCGGCCGCCTCCTTCCCGCAGCTCGCCACCGCCGCGCGGAACAAGTACGGCGCGGGCGCGAGCGTCGCCGACCTCGCGACGGGCTGGCTGAACGACCGCGCCGCCGTGGTCCAGGGGCACGACCGGACGGCGCGCGCCTGGAACGACGGCTTCTTCCGCGGCGGCACTGTCCAGGCGGACGGCGACCTCCAGGTGGCGTACTGGACCGGCAAGGAGATCGGGGCCCGGCCCCCCGTCGAGTACCTGGCCGCCGGCCGCAAGGCCGTCAACTACAACGACGAGTTCCTCTACTACGTCCTCGGCGAGCCCCAGACCTTCGTCTACCCGACCGGACAGCGCATTTACGAGCAGTGGACGCCGCTCGTCCTGCGCGGCACGGCGGCGGTCCCCGCGAAGTACGACTCGCAGATCCTCGGCGGATCCTTCGCCGTCTGGTGCGACCTCGCGAACTCGCAGACCCAGGACCGGATCGCGGCCGGCATCCGCATGCCGCTGCGCGCCACGGTCCAGAAGCTGTGGGACCCGGGCAGGCCCGAGCTGTCGTGGACGGAGTTCTCGGCGCTCGCGAAGCGGCTGGGCTGAGCGGCCGGCCCCCCGGCCCGGCAGGGACGCGCGCGACGGCCGGTGACGGGGGTGCGGCCCGCCGAAAGCGCTGATCGGGCGGGCCGGCGGCACTTCGCCGGCGGATCGCAACGGGCTGGACGCCCAGGTCTGCAGAACCGTATCTTCCGGATACGTATTCGTGTGCCGGGCGTGACCCTGGGGAGGGGCGCGCCCGGCTTGTCGTGTCGGCACCGCGCTGTGCCGTGCACCTGGGGGGTTCTCATGACCATGCCGCCGTCGCACGCCGTGCCACAGGGGCCCGTCTCACCGATGCCCGCGCCGCGGCCGCTCCCGCCGCTGCCGCCTCTCCCGCCCCCGAACGGCCCGGCGGTGCTGCGCTCACCGGTCGGCCTCGGCAGAGCGGCCGTCGCGCTGCTCGCTCTGGTGATCGCCGCCGACCTCTTCGCGGTCTGGGCGGACTGGACGATGTACGACGTGTCCGGGGCCCTGGCGGGCGGCGACTTCGGCGACAACGTCCAGCAGCGGGCCACGGACGCGGACACGCTGGTCAACAGGTCCGGGTACGCCCAGTCGGCCGCGATGGTGGGCTCCGTCATCGTCTTCCTGATCTGGTTCCTGCGGGTCCGGGTCAACGCCGAGGTGTTCAACCCGTTCGGGCACGGCAAGTCCCGGACGTGGGCCGGCTGGGGATGGTTCGTCCCCGTGGCGAACCTGTGGTTCCCCCGCCGGGTGACGCTGGACATCTGGGACGCGAGCGTCCCTGCCGGGTCCCGCCGCGGCCACGCCCTCGTCAACCTCTGGTGGACCTTCTGGGTCCTCCTCCTGCTGACGGACCGGTTGTCCGGCAGCGCGTACAGCAAGGCCGGCACCGCCGACGAGATCCACGACGCCGCCGCGCAGGTCATGTTCAGCGACGTCGTCGACATCGTGGCCGCCGCCCTCGCGATCCTCGTCGTGCTGAGACTGACCCGCATGCAGCACCTCAAGGCGCTCCAGGGTCCCGCCGCGTACGCCGGCTGACGCGCGTCCGACGGGCACCGGTTCGTCCCTTTCTCTGGTCAACCCCGGCACCCCTGTGGTGTATTCGGCCCCAGCCGCCGAACCGAGACACCCGGGGGGAACCGGTATGGGGTATTGGGGCTATTTCGTCGTGGGCAGAAGCGAGCGGCCGCTCGCCCGGACCGAGGCGCTGGCCGGGGTGCCGGGCCTGCTGTCCCGGACGGCGGCGCCCGGCGGCTGGCAGGTCTGGGAGTACCCGGGCGCGAGACCGGGGATCGGGAGCATGCGGGTGCTCGCCCGCGAGACCGGCGCGCCCGCGCTCTTCGGGTACGTGATGGACGGCGCCTGCGTGGCGGTCGAGGCGGCGGCGCCGTCCGGCGACGCGTGGAGCACCTGCCTGGTCCGGAACGTCATGGCCGGCCATCTCGCCGGCGGCGACGGCGGACTGGGTGTCGACGACTACTTCCTGGAGCCCGCCGACGCGGCCGGACGGGCGGTCGCCTGGGCCGCCGAGGCGGGGCACGCGGTGACCGCCGGAGCCCTGCTCGCCGTCCTGGAGGCGGAGCCGGGGACCGGGCCGGACGGGCGGGTGACGGAGCCGGCGGAGATGGCCGAAAATCTGTTCTTCCAGCTCCTCGACCGGCTCGGTGTGGTGCCACTGTGACACTCCTGGACCGTTGCACGCAGTAAGGGGAAGTGCGGGCTCCGTAAAGCGAGGGCGCCCTGTTGAGGCATTTCGAGGGAGTCGTGATGAGTCTGGTGGAACTGATCGCTCAGGCCGACGAGAGAAGTCTGGCAGCGAGTGGTCTGGCTTGTTTGGATCGGTGCGTCCCGCTGCTCGGCGGTGACGACGATGTCCTGCGCCCCCTGTGGGCGTGCCTCGCGGAGGCGGACGCCTGGGGGGAGTGGGGCACGCGTCTGGAGCAGGCGCGCGCCAAGCTGGACGCGGGGGTGCCCGAGCCGCCCGTCACCGACGAGGACCACGCGGCCGTCCTCACCCGCCTGATGCTCGACGCCGTTCCCGCACAGCCCACGGAGGAGGAGCTTCGCGCCTGGGCGGACGCCTGCTCGCTGACGGCGCTGCGGGCGCATCGCCGTCTCGACCACGCGGACGACACCACATCCTGGCCGACGGTGCGCGAGGAGGGCCGCACCGAGGGGCTGTCCCCGCTCGTCGCCGCCGAACTGCGCCGTCAGACCGCGGTCCTGGAACTCCTCGCCGAACACGGCACGGGCGGACTGCGGTTCGTGCTGGACACGTCGGTCGAGGCCCGGCGCGTCCTGCGGGCGGTGGTCTCGCGCAGGGCACGGGGACGCGCGTAGGACGCCCGGCGGCGGGCGGGGGGCCCCGCACCGCCGGGCGGGGAGGAGAACCCCCGATTCGCGGTTCCGCGCCCGGGCCGGCGGTCCCGGAATCGCGCCGCCCGGACAGGCGCGGGTCCGGGGCCGCCGGGCCCGCGCGCCTCGCCACGGCCTCGGCGGGCGGGCGCCAAACCTGTGCGCCTGGGGGGTTCCTGTGACTGTCCTGGGGTGGAGATGGCGGTCCTGGGACGGTGTCGCGAACCCTCGCCGATCCGGGTGACGAATCCGGCCGCCGCCACGCTCTACCGAATGTGAACGCTACTCGGACAACCAGGCCTTCAGCTGCGACGAAGCCCGTTCGCTGGGCGGCCGACTCGGTCGCGACCATGCGGGAGGGCGCCCGACTGCGCCTCGACTACTCCGCGCAGAGTCTGTGGCGGGTCGACCGCATGATCGAGGAGATACACCGGGAGGGGGCGCCGTACGCCGCCGTCGAGAGCGTGCTGCGCGGGTTCGGCGCGTACGCCGGTGAGGTCGTCGCCCGCCGCACGGGCGCCGAGTGGTGGGAGACCGGCGGCGAGCACTGGCTGCGCACCCCCGACGGCCGCCTCTGGGACCCGATCGACGAGGCCCGCCGCGCCTACGCGGGCGACGGCTCGCTGCGCCTGCTGTGCCGGGAGGCCACGCGGTAGCCGACGGCCCGGCGCACCCGCCGCCGGGGGAGGAGCCCGGCAGCTGACGTGCTGTGACATTTCCGTGGGGACCGGCGCTGATGACCATGAGGGTGCCGGTGCGGTCGGCCGTGTCGGCAGAGCACACTCGGGCGAACTCGGCGTGAACGAGGACAGTGTTGGGCCAGGGAGGGGAACCCCGCCGCGCGCGGCCGTACGACGGAGAACTGGGCGTGGCCGTCGCGCGGGCGCAGGAGGGGGACGAGGCCGCCTTCGCCGTCGCGTACCGGATGGTGCAGCCCGGACTGCTCGGATACCTGCGCGGGATCGTCGGGGACGACGCGGAGGACGTGGCGTCCGAGGCCTGGCTGGAGATCGCCCGGGACCTGGGGCGGTTCCGCGGTGACGGCGCAGGGTTCCGCGGCTGGACCGCGACCATCGCCCGGCACCGGGCGCTGGACCATCTGCGGCGGCTGAAGGCGCGGCCCCGGGGCACGCCCATCGAGCAGGACGTGCTGGAACTGCCCGGCGCGAACAGCACTCCTGACGAGGCATTGGAGACGCTGTCCACGGAGTACGCGCTGGAACTCGTCGCGGGGCTGCCGCGCGACCAGGCCGAGGCGGTGCTGCTGCGGGTCGTCGTCGGCCTCGACGGACCGGCCGCGGCGCGGGTGCTCGGCAAACGGCCGGGCGCGGTGCGCACCTCGGCCCACCGCGGTCTGAAGCGGCTCGCGCGCCTGCTCGCGGAAGAGGGTGTGAGGGACGAGACGCCCCCGGCACCGGGGGATTCGGGATGAACCTCGGAGCGGCGGGCTGAGAGGGAACCGGCATGGGACCGGACGGAGTGCCTGGGGAACCCGGGGAAGCTGTGGACCCCGAGGGGCCCGGCAGGAGTGAACGGCACGGTGACGGCGGATCCCCCGGCCACCGGGGCGCCGGCGCGGCGGGCGGCGGAGGCGGCCGTGGTGCCGCCCTCGGCGTACGGGCCGCCGCCGGGTCGCTGCTCGCCGCGGTCATGCGCGGTCGATCGGACGACGGCGAGGCCGAGGCGCATGCCGTCGCGGCCTTCCGTGCCGCCCGCGACGGCGGCGCGCACACGGCACCCACCCGCCGGCGGGACGACTGGCGCCACCGGGGGAGTGCGGGCGCGGCCGGGAGCGGGGGAGACGGCGGACGGCCGAGGGACGGGGTGGCCGCGGCGGAGACGGCGGACGCGGCGGACTTCGGGGTGCCGGCCACCGAACCGGTCGCGGCACAGGCGGCGGTGGCGACGACGGAGGGAACCGGAGCGGCGGAGGCGGCCGGGGTTCAGCGGCGGGCCGGGCGCACGGATTGAGCCATGGGCGGGCCGGGCGGAGCCGGTGCATGTGCCGAGGGGTGGTGCCGATGGCAACGGCCGGAGCCGCCACCCCCCACAGGAGAGGCCCCGACCGTCGCGCGGCACGGGCCGCGCGGCGGCCCGTACTCAGTACAGCGCCGCGACTGCGTTTTGTGTCACACCTCGCTCTGTCACCAGGTAGTTGCACGTTGTACGAACATGGACGGGGAGCTGTTTCAGGCCGTAACGTTCCATTCGCGCCGGGTGCGGAGGACCGACGGAACCGTGACCACGAGGACCGGAGACCACGGGCCGCGTGGGACCTGTGACCAGAACCACGGGGAACCCGGGACCGCAACCATTCATCGAGGAACCACGACGGCGAGGAACCGGTCCGCGAGAGCGGCACCGGACGGGGCGCAAAGAGGGGCGCGGGGGTGCTGGGGGACGACGCGGAGCTGACCGCCGCGGTGCGTGCTGCGCAGGACGGGGACGAGACCGCGTTCCGGACTGTGTACCGCGCCGTGCACCCACGGCTGCTCGGCTACGTACGGACGCTGGTCGGGGAGCCGGACGCGGAGGACGTCACGTCCGAGGCCTGGCTCCAGATAGCCCGTGACCTGGAGCGGTTCAGCGGGGACGCGGACCGGTTCCGCGGCTGGGCGGCGCGCATAGCCCGCAACCGGGCCCTGGACCACATACGCATGCGCGGACGCCGTCCCGCGTCGGCCGGCGACGAGACCGAACTGACCGGCCGCCCCGCCGAGTCCGACACGGCGAACGAGGCCATCGAGTCGCTGGCCACCGACAGCACGCTCTCGCTCATCGCCCAGCTCCCCCAGGACCAGGCGGAAGCCGTCGTCCTGCGGGTCGTGGTGGGCCTCGACGCCAAGACCGCGGCCGAGACGCTGGGCAAGCGCCCGGGCGCCGTCCGCACGGCGGCGCACCGCGGTCTGAAGCGGCTCGCGGAGCTGATCGGCGCGGATGCGGAATCGTCCGGCGCGCTCGACGCCGTTCCCCAGCAAAGAGGATCGCGCACCCGCGCGGTGACGTCCGCCGGTGTGACGCATACGCGTTCGCGGACGCAGAAGGACATGTGATGGCCGACGAGCAGTACAGGTGGCTGGACGCCGACGCCGCGGAGCGTCTGCTGCGCGCAGAGCCGCTGGAAGCCGTCGACGCGGGCGCGCGCGAGCAGGCTGAGCGGCTGGCCGGGGTGCTCGACGCGCTGATCGCCGAACCCGCACCGAACTGCGACGAACTCCCCGGCGAGGCAGCCGCGTTGGCCGCCTTCCGCAAGGTGCGCGAGAGTGGTGAGGGGGCCGCCGCGCCGCTCGGCCGCCGCGATCTCACGTGCTCCGGAGCCCATGCGGCCGACGCCGGCCTCGTCCGGATCGGGCGCGCGGCCGCGCGCGGACGGCGTACGCGATGGGGGCGGCCCACCCGGATCGGGCTCGCCGCCGTGCTGGCCGCCACGATGGTCGGAGGGGTCGCCGTCGCGGCCACAACCGGAGCGCTGCCGACGCCGTTCACCCGCAGGCACCCGGACCCCGCCGCCTCGGTCACGGCGATCCGGACTCCCGACCGGCCGCTCGGATCACCGGGGCCCACCGTCTCCGGAGGCGTCGGTTCCGTGATGCCGACACCCGGCGGCCCCTCGGACGGGCCGTCCGGCGACTCCCCGACGACCGCGCGGCCGGACACCGGCGACGCGTCCGGTCGTTCCGGCGACGACGCCACCGAGAGCACCGCCCCCACCCCCGCGTGGCTGAACCGCGCGCGGACGTACTGCCGTGACGTCCTCGACGGCAAGGACCTCGACGGGGGACGCCGGCAGCTCCTGGAGCACGCGGCGGGCGGCGGCCAGCGGATCAAGCTGTACTGCGCGGGGCTGCTCGGCCGCCGGGCCGGCTCCGGTGACGGCAAGAGCACCGGGGACGACGGCAAGCAGGGTTCCGGCCAGGGCGGCCGCGACGACCGCGGGGATCAGGGCGACCAGGGCGGTGACGACGACGGCCACCACATAGGGCGCGGCAACGACCCCCGGGGAAACGGCGGTGTCGTGGCCCCCGTGCTGCCCGCGCACCCCGGTCCGGTGCCCCGGCTGCCGGTCCGGCCGGCGAAGTCACCGGCCCCCCGGCCTGCGCCGACGCCGCAGCCCGCCACATCTCCCTGAGCCGCGGAGCCCGTCCCGCGTGCCGACCGGAGCACCTCCGCGGAGTCCGGCGTCCGTCCGACCGGGCGGTACGTCGCTGACCTGCAGTTTCGTTTTTCCTTGAACTTTTTCTCCGGCCGGGTGTGACGTTTTCGGCCGCCGTGACGCAGTAATGGGTGAGCCGACTGGTCATCGGCCGTCGCACGGAGCCGGGGTTCCCCCCGTACCCACGGCTCCGTGCACCTGGCGCGGGCGGGACACGTTCCCCCGGTCCCGCCCGCGCCCCATACGTTTCCCCGCCCCACCCCCGCAGCGCTCCGTCACCAGTAGACGACGACCTTGTCGCCCGTCCGGACCTGCGCGAACAGGGCCGACACCTTGCTCTCGTCACGGACGTTGACGCAGCCGTGCGAGGCGCCGTAGTAGCCGCGCGCTGCGAAGTCCGAGGAGTAGTGCACGGCCTGGCCGCCGCTGAAGAACATCGCGTACGGCATGGACGTGTGGTAGAGCGTCGACACGTGGTGGCGTGACTTGAAGTAGACGGTGAACACGCCCTCGCGGGTCGGCGTGTACTGCGAGCCGAACCGCACCTCCATCTCCGAGACGGTCCTGCCGTCGACCATCCAGCGCAGGGTGCGGCTGGTCTTGCTGACGCACAGCACCCGGCCCGTCAGACAGCGCGGATCGGGCTTCGCGGCCGGCTGCCCGCCGTACGGATACAGCTCCCAGTCGGCCGGATCGTGCGTCATCCCCTTCAGCCGCTGCCAGGTGACGGCGTCCAGCTGCCCGGTGCTCGGCAGCCCCCGCTTGGTCTGGAACCCCTTCACCGCCGCGACCGTACGGGCGTCGTACGTTCCCGTCGGCGGGGTGATCAGCCAGGCGACCTGGTGCAGCCGGGCCTGCGCCGAGCGGATGTCGTCACCGCGGTCGCCGCTCGACCAGAGGACCTTGGCGGGGACTCCCTTCGGGGCGGCGGGTGTGCCGGCCCTGCCCTTGGCCCCGGTCGTCGGCTTGTCGTCGTCACCCTTCCCGGGGGCGAGCGAACCGTCGATCCGTACGGGCGCCGTGGTCTTCCCCGACGCGTCCACGCCCTGCGCCGTGCAGCCGCTCAGCGCGGCCAGCGCCACGAGCGCGGCCAGCGATCTCTTCATCCCTGCGGTACGCATCCGGACCCCTGTTCCACCCGTCCTGTCCTGCACATCAGGCCCCCTCTCGCCCAGCGCCCCCTGAGATGCTCCCCGCGGGCGACCGGCCACGAACCAGGCGGCATGGGGGCAGCGAACACGAGAACCCCCCGCCCCCACGGACGCACATGCGGTCCAAGGCGTTCCGACCTGGGCGATTCCTCCCTATGGGTGAGCAGGAGCGGACTCCGCGACTCCCGGCCGCGGCGCAACCGTGAGACAGGGCGGTGGGGTGTCGTGGGCGCGTGCGACACTCGCTGTCATGCTTGGTGTCATCGATCTCCCCACCTATCTGGCGGGGCTTGTGCTGATTGTCCTGTTGCCGGGACCGAACTCGCTGTACGTGCTGTCGGTCGCCGCCCGGAAGGGTGTCCGCACCGGGTACAAGGCCGCAGCGGGTGTGTGGTGCGGGGACACCGTGCTGATGACGCTGTCGGCGGCGGGTGTCGCGTCGCTGCTGCAGGCGAACGAGCTGCTGTTCGGGATCGTGAAGTACGCGGGCGCCGGCTATCTGACCTGGCTGGCGTTCGGGATGCTGCGGGCCGCGTGGGCGATGTGGCAGGCCCGTCGGGAGCCCGCCGTGCAGAGCGCGGAGACCGAACCGGTGGCCGGGGAGCGGCCGTTCCGGCGAGCGGTCGTGATCAGCCTCTTCAACCCGAAGGCGATCCTCTTCTTCGTCGCCTTCTTCGTGCAGTTCGTCGACCCCGGCTACGCCTATCCGGCGCTCTCCTTCGTCGTGCTCGGCGCCTTCGCCCAGCTCGCGAGCTTCCTCTACCTGACCGCGCTGATCTTCAGCGGTACACGGCTCGCGGCGGCCTTCCGTCGCCGCAGGCGCCTCTCCGCCGGAGCCACCACCGCGGCCGGCGCCCTCTTCCTCGGCTTCGCCGTCAAGCTCACGCTCGCCAGCGCCTGAGGCCCGGCGTTCAGCCGGAGGTCAGGCCCACCGCTGCCGCGTACTCCGGCAGGGTCTTCGTCGTGCTGCCGGCCCAGCCGACGTAGCCGTCGGGGCGGACGAGGAAGACACCGGTGCCGTACCTCTCGTACGCGTCGACGCGTGCCGTACGGACCCCCGCGGGCGCCTGCGGTTCCTCGTCGGTGCCGACCGCCAGCAGTGTCCAGTGCGGTCCCCTGAACACGTCGAAGAGGCGGACGCCGCCTACCGTCGCGTCGGGGGCGCGGTCACCGGCGCGCAGCGCGTCGTCGGGCAGCTCCCCGCGGGTCTCCACTGCGAGGGAGGAGCCCCGGTAGCCCAGGCCGAGCTGACGGGTCGCCGCCCCGCGCCGGGTCTCGCCGCGGTGCACCCGGGTCGACAGGCCGAGCATCTCGGCGGCGACGGGCCGCCGTTCCGCCTCGTAGGTGTCGAGGAGGGCGGCCGGTGCCGTGCCGCCCAGTACCGCGCCCAGCTTCCAGCCGAGGTTGTAGGCGTCCTGGACGCTGGTGTTGAGCCCCTGCCCGCCGGCCGGCGAGTGGACGTGGGCCGCGTCCCCGGCGAGGAAGACCCGGCCCGCACGGAAGCGGTCGGCGAGTGCGGCGCGCGGCCGGAAGTCCGAGGCCCAGCGCACCTCGGTCACGTCCTCGGGTGCGAGGTGGGAGCGCGCGGCGACGGTCCATCGGACTCCGTCGAGGGAGAGGTCGACGTCCGTGCCCTCCGGGAACTGCGCCACGACCTGGAAGTCCTCCGTACCGGCGAGCGGGCAGATCGCCAGGAAGCCGCCGGTGTCCGCGCTCGGCGGGAAGACGTGCCAGTTGTCGCGGTCGAGGCCGCTGATCCGGACGTCCGCGACGAGCATGGGGTGCGGGTCGACGGTCTCCCCGGTCATCGCGATCCCGAGCGCGCGCCGTACGACGGAGCGGCCCCCGTCCGCGGCCACGACGTATCGGGCGCGGACCGGCGCCCCGGAGGTGAACTCCACGGTCACGCCCGGACCGGCCTCCTCGACCCCGACGACCTCGCGGCCGAAGGCGACCCGCCCGCCGAGCTCCTCCAGGCGCGCGAAGAGGATCTCCTGCGTACGCCACTGCGGCACCATCCACGGTGTCGAGTACGGCGAGTCGTCCGTCGTGTCGGCGGGGTCGAACATCCGGTGCTCGCCGGTGCGCCGGCCGTCCTGCCAGATCATCCCCACCGGGTACTCGCCGCCCGCCGCGCGGATCGCGTCGAGCACGCCGAGGTCGTCGAAGACCTCCATGGTGCGCGGCTGGATGCCCTTGCCGCGTGAACCGGGGAACAGCGAGCCGGCCCGCTCGACGACGAGGGCGTCCACCCCGCGCCGGGCAAGATCCGCGCCGAGCGCGAGACCGGTCGGGCCCGCGCCGATGACGAGTACGTCCACGGTGTCCATCTCCACCATCTCCTTAACGCCGTTAAGTTCCATGCTCCGGAGCATGACCTTAACGGCGTTAAACTGTCAAGCGTGGCCACTCAGAGAACCGGGAAGACCCAGCGCACCCCCAAGCTGGACCAGAGGCAGGTCGTGGAGACAGCGCTGCGGCTGCTCAACACGACGGGCCTCGACGGCCTGACCCTGCGGGCGATCGCCAAGGAGCTGGACGTGCAGGCGCCCGCGCTCTACTGGCACTTCAAGAACAAGCAGGAACTGCTCGACGAGATGGCCACGGAGATGTACCGCCGGATGGTCGCGGACGTGGGGGAGGGCCCGGAGGGCGGCTGGCGGGAGCGGCTGCTCGCCGCCAACCGCGGACTGCGCGCGGCCCTGCTGAGCTACCGCGACGGCGCGAAGGTCTTCAGCGGATCACGGTTCAACGGCACGGTGCACGCGGTCGAGATGGAGCGCACCCTGGGGCTGTTCACCGACGCGGGCTTCACCCTCGACCAGGCGGTCCGCGCGACCACCACCGCCTACCTCTACACGCTGGGCTACGTCACCGAGGAGCAGGGCGTCCAGCCCGTACCGGGTGAGCGGCGCGAGGGCTACGACGTGGAGGAACGCGCCCGCCGCATGGCCGAGTTCCCTCTGTCGGCGGCGGCGGGCGCGGAGATCTTCGAGAACTACGAACGGCACTTCGAGGAGGGCCTGCGGCTCGTCGTGGCGGGCATCGACGCGCTCTACGGGATCGCCTGAGCCCGGGGTGGCGCCGGCGGGCAGGCCGACGCCGGCCCGCCCGCTACATCCGTGGTTTCGCCAGGGCGGAGCGCAGCTTCGGGGTGAGCCGGTTCTCGACGAAGCGGTTCAGCAGCCAGGCCAGGAGCAGCATCGTGGTGACCGTGGCCAGGAAGGTGGCGTAGGACGGCAGGTGCAGGGTGCGGTGGTAGGCCTCGATGGCGACCCAGCCCAGGTGCTCGTGCACGAGGTAGAACGGGTACGTCAGCGCGCCCGCGACCGTCAGCCAGCGCCAGTTGGCCCAGTTCAGCCAGCCGAGCGCGATCGCGGCCACGGCGACATAGCCGAAGGTGACCACGAAGATGATGCCGAGGGCCGAACGGTCCGAGAAGAACTGCGGGTTCGGGGCGTGCCAGAGCCGCTGCACGGCGTAGTGCTGGCCGATCAGCCAGCTCACCCCGACGATGCCCCAGGCGTACGCGTCGCGGCGGTCGCGGTGGACGAGGTAGAGGCCGACGCCGCCGATGAAGTACGGGGCGTACTCCGGCATCAGGACCATGTTGAGGAGCGGTTCGTTCACGCCCTGCGCGACGGCCGCCGCCAGGGTCCAGCCCGCGCAGAACAGGATCACGCGCTGCCGGTTCGCCCCGGGCAGGACGATGCACAGCGCGAAGAGGGCGTAGAAGCGGACCTCCGCCCACAGCGTCCAGCAGACGCCGAGGACCCGGTCGACGCCCAGCGGCTGCTGGAGCATCGTCAGGTTGAGCAGCGCGTCGCTCGGTGAGACCGCCTTGTACGCGACGGCGGGCAGGGCGAACACCGCGGTCACGATGATGATGGCCGCCCAGTAGGCGGGTAGCAGCCGGGAGGCGCGGGAGGCGAAGAAGGACCGCAGGGGGCGCCCCCAGCCGCTCATGCAGATGACGAAGCCGCTGATCACGAAGAAGACCTGCACGCCGAGGCAGCCGTAGGCGAACAGCTGGTGCAGGGTGGGGAACTGGTGCTTCGGCGAGGTGCCCCAGGCCTGCGTGACCTCGCCGTCCCGGCCGCCGTAGTGATAGCACGCCACCATCAGGGCCGCGATCAGCCTCAGCCCGTCCAGGGCGCGCAGCCGGTTCTCCCGGCGGGCCGCGGGCTTGGGCGCGGGAGACGTCTCGGCAGGAGGCAGCACCGTGCGGACCGCGGTGCCGGTTGACGTCCCGCGGGCCTCCTCGGGCGTGTCGATCACAAGGTTCCCCTCGATGGGACTCAGCTGGCCCACAGCACGTTAGTCCGATAGTCGGGGATGCTTGCGCCGTGGCGAGGCCGGTTCGTCGTCCCGCCCACAGGCGTTCATCTGTGCGATACCCCGGCGTTGACAACTCTTCCGAATCGTCACAAATCATCCCCCTCGCGCAAGGGTGACGCCGAACACGTGTCGGGGGGCGGAGTGGTGACCCGGAGCGCGGAAAAGGGGAGCGGGGCCCGGTCGCGTCCGACCGCTCCCTCGCTCCCCGCTCCTGCTCCGCCGGCCCGCGACGCCTTCCCGGGCACTGCCGGCCCGCCACGGGCCTCCGCGACGGCGTCGCGCTCCCTGGTGCCGGGCGCGTGCTCCCGAGGCCCAGCGGCCCGCCTCAGCGTCCTACGGCCCGCTTCAGCGAGCGCGCCCGCCGTGCCACCCGGCGGACCGTCGCGTTGCGCGGGATGAACGCGAGCTGCGCCGGGACCGCGCCCGGCAGGGCCAGCGACGTGAGGCGCTTGCGCTTGAAGTAGCGCCAGGTGTGCTGGTCCAGATGCCGTGTCAGGTAACTCTCGGCCGCCGGACGCAGATCGGGGTAGATCTTGGGCTGCATGGCGAAGCCCACGGCCCGCAGGAGCCTCGTCAGGTCCGCGACGTCCATGCCGGGGCGCTGCCCCGTCACGGCCTCCCGGTCCGACAGTTCGGGCAGCAGCGCGTCGACGATCGTCACGGGAACCCGGTTGCTGTTCTCGTACGGGGTGAGCCGGTCCAGCAGCGAGCCGGTGCCCACCCGGGCGACCGGCAGGCCGTACAGCGCGGACGCCGTGAGCAGCGCCGTCGAGAAGCAGCCGACGACGAGGGCGGGCCGCATGCGCTGGTAGAGGACCTCGGCGAGGACCGGGGTGTCGACCACCGTGAGGTCCGCCCCGAGCCGCTCCGCCTCGCGCTCCAAGAGGCGCGACCAGCGGGCCGGCGCCGTCGGGTGCGGCTTGAACACCACGCGGGTGTGGCCGAGGGCGATCGCGCCCTTCAGCATCTGTACGTGGAGGTCCTCCTCCTCCTCGGCGGTGAGGATGCCGAGCGCGGAGAGGTACTGGCCGAGCAGCAGCGCCGGTTCGTCCAGCGCGGGCAGCTCGTCGCCGGTGTCCACGAGCTGGGCGAGCACCTTCACGAACGCGTCCGTGGGCACGATCTCCGGCTCGACGCCGAACTCGGTGAGCAGCAGCGGTGTGAGGCCCGGGACCAGATCCAGGTGGAGCAGCCGGGTCACCCGGGTGCCGACCAGCGGGTCGATCTTGTTGCGGGTGGGTCCGTAGCTCATCAGACCGTCGGCGTAGACGGTGACGGGCGCCCCCATGAAGATCTGGGAGATGCCCAGCGCGGGGTTGACCTGGATCGACTCCACGGCCAGCTCGACGTCGTCGTCGCCGAGGTTCCAGGCGAGCCGCAGGTGCCGTTCCCACAGGGGTACGTCGTCCGGGCGCGGGGCCCAGCCGCCGGGGTGGAACGGGGAGATGGTCTCGTTCCAGGAGATGACGTCGTCGAAGCGGCCGCGCAGCTGCTCGAAGCCGGGCATCTCGTCCACGCCGGGTGTCGTCTCGGGTGTCGCCGCGTTGTTCGAGACGAGCAGGATGCGCCGGTCGGCGGGCCCGAAGCCGTCGGTGTCGAGGGCCGCGGCGAGCGTGGCCGTTCCGTACAGCGTGGACGCCATGAAGATCTGGGTGGTCACGCGGCCACCCCCGCGGCGGGCGCGGGCCGCCGGCGCAGCCGGCGCAGTCGCGTGGCGCGCTGGACGTCCATGGAGTCGAGAGCCTCGTCGAGCACGTCCTGAGGCATACGCCGCAGCGCGACGGCACTCATGGACTTCAATTTCCGGGCCACCGCTGGCTCGAACCTTTCGATGGATCCCAGGTGATGGGAAATGATCGCGCAATAGGTGCGCACGGCTTTCGGCAGGAGTTTGTCGGCGTCGCGGTCCTCGGCGGTTTCGGCCACCACTTGGTCGAACGCGCGAATGAAATCGAGTTGGCGGACATCACCGATCTGGGTGAGGGAGGAGGCGACACCACGCCGGTAGAACACGCCCAACAGCCCGACGGTGGCGAAGGATTCGGCCTCCCGGTGCAGCTTCCAGATCCACGGCCGGTCCTCGGCCGTGCGCAGCCCGTCGGTGAAGTGGAGCAGTCCGCGGTCCACGAGCCGGCGGTGGTAGATGCCCGCCCAGGCGTAGGCGTAGTCGACGGAGGTGGACCGGTCGGCGGGGAGGATGGCGTCGCGCGGGTTCAGGACGACTCCGCGGCGGCCGTGCGGGACACGGTGGACCGTACGGGCCCGCGCCGTGCACTGGACATGGTCCGTCCGCACGAAGTCGCAGCCCAGGTCCTCGATGGAGGACAGGAGTTGTTCGTAGTAACCGGGGGCGATCCAGTCGTCCCCGTCGAGGAACGTGAGGTACTCGCCCCGCGCTCTGTCGATCCCTGTGTTGCGCGCGGTGGCCAGTCCTCCGTTCTTCTCGTGTCTGACATACACCGCGCCCGGGAGCTCGCGCTCCGCGCGCGCGAGAATGTCCGGTGTCTCGTCGCGCGAGCAGTCGTCGACGAGAATGAATTCGAAGTCCTGTCGTGCGTTCGCACGCAGGCTCTTCAGAGTGTCTGGCGCGTATTGCTGCACGTTGTAGAACGGCACGATGACGGAGAGCTTGACCACCCCTGTGACGTTAGGGGGCGGTCCGGCATTCGTCTTGACCGTTGGTGAGATACGAGGTGAACGACGCGTGGCGGAACCGTGAACCACGTCGTTTTCCGGGTCGTTCGCGGGCTGATTCGCCATTCGTCGGTGTGCTGTTAACCGTTTGTTGCATTCTGGTTGGGCCGCTCCTCGAAATGGCTTCCTAACGTCTAGGACGTGCCAGCAAGTACCACGAAGTCCCTGCGGGTGGCCGTCCTCGCGGATTCCGACACCCGGTGGAAATGGGGTTCGCTCACCGCGACCCGCATCGCCCCGGCCGAGTCGGACGTCCGCCTCGACGGATTCCTCCTGCGCGGCCGTGCCACCCCGACCGCCCGCCAGCTCGAAGAAGTCGGCGTCCGCGCGGACTCCCTCCGCGAGGTCACCGCCGTCGAGTTCCTGCGGGAGCTGGGCAAGGAGGACCACACCTACGACGTGGTCGTCCTCGCCCTCGTCGGCGGTGCCGTCCAGGCGGTGCTGCACGGCCTGGCCCGCGCGTGGCACGGACGGACGAAGCGGCCGGCGGTCGTCACCGGCTACGTCGGCGTCGTCTACGAGAAGCTCGCCGACGGACTGCTGCTGCGGCACGGCGCCGACCTGGTCCTCGCCAACTCCCGCCAGGACGCGGACCGTTTCCGGGACGTGTACGAGGGTGTCGGCGCCGACGCCGGGTCGGTGACCGAGGTCGCGCTGCCCTTCCTCGGCGGGGCCGACTACGCGGAGAACGACCCGTACACGGTCGTCTTCGCCGCCCAGCCCTCCGTACCGGAGAACCGCAGGGACCGTACGTACCTGCTCGACCGGCTGATCGGGCACGCACGGCTCCACCCGGACCGCGAGGTCCTGCTCAAGCTGCGCTCCAAGCCGGGCGAACACACCACCCACATCGAGGAACTGCCCTACCAGAAGCTGGTGCAGAAGGCGGACCCGCCGGCCAACTTCCGCCTGGTGTACGGGCACATGGGCGAGGTCCTCGACCGCACCGACCTGCTGGTCACCATCAGCTCGACGGCCGCCCTGGAGTCCCTGCACCGCCGTATCCCCACCGTCGTCCTCAGCGACCTCGGGGTGCGCGAGGCGCTCGGCAACCACCACTTCGTGGGATCCGGCTGCCTCGCCTCCTGGGACCAGCTCGACGAGGGGCACCGCCCGGTGCCCGACGCCACCTGGGTCGCCCGGCAGGGCGTCGCGGCCGAGGGCTCGTACGAGACCGCCTTCGACGCCGCCCGGACGCGCATCACCGAGCTGGTGGAGGCGGACAAGCTGCCGCCGCTCGCCCCCTACTACACGCCCGTCACCGCGCCCGGCTACCTGCCCGGCATCCTCGCCCGCCACCACCTCGGCCCGGACGGCAGCCCGCTGCCCGGCGCCCCCGCGGCGGACCGGGAGCCCAGCCCCGTACGGCAGATCGTGCGCCGGGCCGCCCGCGGCGCCTACCGCCACGGCGTCCAGCGCGTCGCCCCGGTGATCCGGCGGATGGGCGACCTGTGACCGCCCCGGAACCGGGCGGCGCCCGGCGCCCCGCCCCTCACGCCTCTCTCGCCTCCCCCGTCAAGGAGAACAGCGCATGACCAACTCGGAAGCGGGCCGGCCCGCGCCGGTGCGCCGCGTGCTCGCGGTGATCCCCGCGCGCGGCGGCTCCAAGGGCGTGCCCGCGAAGAACCTCCTCCCCGTCGGCGGTGTCCCGCTGGTGGCCCGCGCGGTGCGCGAGTGCCGCTCCGCCCGCCTCGTGACGGACGTCGTGGTCTCCACCGACGACCAGGCCATCGCCGCCGCCGCCCGGCAGGCCGGCGCCGAGGTCGTGCTGCGGCCCGCCGCCATCGCCGGCGACACCGCCACCTCCGAGGCCGCCGTCCTGCACGCCATGGACGCCCACGAGGCGCTGCACGGCTCCCCGGTCGACGTGGTGCTGCTCGTCCAGTGCACCAGCCCGTTCATCATCCGCGAGGACGTGGACGGTGTCGTCGACGCGATCCTCGCGGGCGGCGCCGACACCGCCCTGACCGTGGCGCCCTTCCACGGCTTCGTGTGGCGGGACGCCGACGACGAGCCCGCGGCCCCGGTGACCGCCGACAGCGGCCGCACGGCGGTCGGGGGCGGCGCGGACACCCTCGTCGCCGACACGGTCACCAGCGGCGGCTACGGCATCAACCACGACAAGTCCTTCCGGCCGCGCCGCCAGGACCGTCCCCAGGACCTGCTGGAGACCGGTGCCGTCTACGCCATGGAGGCCACCGGCTTCCGCGTGGCCAGGCACCGCTTCTTCGGCCGCACCGAACTCGTGCGCACCGACCCGGCCCGCGTGCTGGAGATCGACGACCCGCACGACCTCGCCCGCGCCCGGGCCCTCGCGCCGCTCTTCGACGCGAACCGGCCCGGTTCGCTCCCGACCGCCGCCGACATCGACGCGGTGGTCCTCGACTTCGACGGCACCCAGACCGACGACAGGGTGCTGATCGACTCCGACGGACGGGAGTTCGTCTCCGTGCACCGCGGGGACGGACTCGGTATCGCGGCCCTCCGCAAGAGCGGGCTGACGATGCTGATCCTGTCCACGGAACAGAACCCGGTCGTCGCCGCCCGGGCCCGGAAGCTCAAGATCCCGGTCCTGCACGGCATCGACCGGAAAGACCTCGCACTGAAGCAGTGGTGCGAGGAGCAGGGCATCGCGCCCGAGCGCGTGCTCTATGTCGGCAACGACGTCAACGACCTCCCCTGCTTCGCCCTCGTGGGCTGGCCGGTGGCGGTCGCGAGCGCCCACGACGTCGTGCGCGGCGCCGCACGCGCGGTCACCACCGTCCCTGGTGGCGACGGCGCGATCCGAGAGATCGCCAGCTGGATCCTCGGCCCTTCTCTCGACTCCCTCGACAAGTAAGGAACGTTTCACCATGAGCAACTCCCGTCTGCGCAACTTCGGTTCGAAGACCGCCGGCCCGGGCCACCCCGTCTACGTCGTGGGTGAGATCGGCATCAACCACAACGGTGAGCTGGAGAACGCCTTCAAGCTCATCGACGCGGCCGCCGAGGCCGGCTGCGACGCCGTCAAGTTCCAGAAGCGCACCCCGGAGATCTGCACCCCGCGCGACCAGTGGGACATCGAGCGCGACACCCCCTGGGGCCGCATGACCTACATCGACTACCGCCACCGCGTGGAGTTCGGTGAGGACGAGTACCGCCAGATCGACGAGTACGCCAAGAGCAAGAACATCGACTGGTTCGCCTCCCCGTGGGACACCGAGGCCGTCGCCTTCCTGGAGAAGTTCGACGTCCCGGCCCACAAGGTCGCCTCCGCCTCGCTGACCGACGACGAGCTGCTCCGCGCCCTGCGCGGCACCGGCCGCACGGTCATCCTCTCCACCGGCATGTCGACGCCGAAGCAGATCCGTCACGCGGTCGAGGTCCTCGGCAGCGACAACATCCTGATGTGCCACGCCACGTCGACCTACCCGGCGCAGGCCGAGGAGCTCAACCTCCGGGTCATCAACACCCTCCAGGCCGAGTTCCCGAACGTCCCGATCGGCTACTCCGGTCACGAGACGGGCCTGCAGACCACGCTCGCCGCGGTCGCCCTCGGCGCCACCTTCGTCGAGCGTCACATCACCCTCGACCGCGCGATGTGGGGCTCCGACCAGGCCGCCTCCGTCGAGCCGCAGGGCCTCACCCGCCTCGTCCGCGACATCCGCACCATCGAGGCCTCCCTCGGTGACGGAGTCAAGAAGGTCTACGAGTCGGAGCTCGGCCCGATGAAGAAGCTGCGCCGTGTCCCGGGCGTCGTCGCCGAGGCCGAGATCGCCGCGGCCGCGGGCGAGCCCGTCTCGGTCTGAACGCCCTGAACTCCTTACGACGGGACGGTCGTACGACGATGAGCCCCCGCGCCGGATCCATCGGCTCCCACACTCTCGCCTTCGTCGAGAGCCCGGTACAGCTCCTGAACGTGCTGGAGTGGGCCCACACCCAGGCCCACGACGCCGCGGCGCCCGGCGCGGGGTTCACCCTCGTCGTCCTCTCTCCCAACGACCCGATGACCCGCGGTCAGCTCCGCCGGATGGCGGAGCTGGCCCGCGACGAGGGTCACACGGTCCGCTGGGAGGAGGCGCGCGGCGGCACCACGGCGCCCTTCCACACCATCGGGGGACTGGCGCCCATGCTGCGCCGGGCCCGGCGGATCGTCATGGGAGACCCGTTCTCCCGGTATGTGCAGCTGCTGCTGACCATCACCAGGGCACAGGACCTGGTCGTGGTCGACGACGGCACGGCGACGATGGAGTTCGTCGCCCAACTCGCGGGCGGGGAAAGGCTGGTGCGCTGGCACCGGCGCGGTGGCCGGCCCGGACCGCGGGACGTGCTCTTCGCCCCCGTGTCCGGAGCGGCCCGCCGGAAGCTCACGCCGAACGGCCGGCGCAGTGTCGAGGTCTTCTCCTCGATGCCGATCACCTCCGTACCGGACGGCGTGCGGATCACCGCCAACGACTTCTCCTGGACCCGGTCCCGGTTCGGGCCGCCGCGCATCACCAAGGGCGCGGACCTCGTGGGCACCTCGCTCGTCGAGACGGGTGTCGTCGACCCGGACCGCTACCTGGACGCGGTCCGCGGGCTCGCCAAGGCGCACGGCGCCACCCGCTACTTCGCGCACCGCCGCGAGAGCGCCGACAAACTGCACCGGCTGGCGGTGGAGACGGGCCTGGAGATCGTCCGTCCCGACCTGCCGCTGGAACTCATCGCCCGCCGCGGTCCCATAGGGCGGACCATCCTGAGCTTCCCCTCGACGGTCGTGCACACGCTGCCGCTGGCCCTGGTCGGCACCGACGTGCGGGTCGCGGTCTGCGACATCGACCCGAGCTGGCTCACGGAGAACGCCTCGCCCCGCGCCCAGGGCTTCCTCTCGGGGGTCACGGGAACGGCCCGCGACGTCCACCGCCTCTCGGCGGTGTCCGCCGTGTAGCCCCCCGGAGCGGGGCCCGGTCCCGCACCGCACGTCACGTCACGTCACCGGCACGTCACCACGAGCCCGGCGCCCTGCGCGCCGGGCTCGACGCGTTCGTCACCCGTCCTCACGGGCGAGGTGACACAGGGTGACGGCGCGACCGTGCCTCGACCACGCCTCCGGAAATCGATCGCGCGCGTGTGAGACCGTGGAGAACAGGTACGGGAGGGACCCGGGCGCGCCGGGTGCTCTCCGTACGGATCGGCGGGCGACCCCCGGCCGAGTCGGATCACAGCCGGTCACCAGCCCCGTCCAAGATCCAAACGTCCGAAAAGCCGGGCGAGTTTACCCATCCCCGAAGACAGCCATGCGCCGCGCGGCCAGTTTTTCTTCCCCTAACGGGCTGAACTTTTGTTGATCGTGGGTTAGTTGGCCGCCCGATCGCCCTACCCTTCAAAGGGTGAACCAACTGATGTCCCGAGAGTCCGAGGCCGATCTCCCCGGGGAACCGTTGCTCCCCGGCGCGCTGCCCGAGGCACTGCGCGCCGAACTCGTGGCGTTCCGACGCGACTTGCACATGCACCCCGAGCTCGGCAACCAGGAGTTCCGCACCACCGCCGCGATCAAGGCGCGCCTGGAGCAGGCGGGCCTCGCGCCGCGCGTCCTCGCCATCGGGACCGGCCTCATCTGTGACATCGGGGACCCGGACGACGTACGTCCCCGGCTGGCGCTGCGCGCCGACATCGACGCGCTCCCCATCCCGGACACGAAGAGTGACTGCGCGTACCGCTCCACGGTCCCCGACCGCGCCCACGCCTGCGGTCACGACGTCCACACCACGGTCGTGCTCGGCGCCGGCCTCGTCCTCGCCGACCTGCACGCCCAGGGCCTGCTGCCCCGTCCCGTGCGGCTGATCTTCCAGCCCGCCGAGGAGGTGCTGCCCGGCGGCGCCCCGGACGCGATCGACTCGGGGGTCCTCGACAGCGTCGGCCGGATCGTCGGCGTGCACTGCGACCCGAAGGTCGACGCGGGGCGCATCGGACTGCGGCACGGCGCCATCACCTCGGCGTGCGACCGGCTGGAAGTGTCCCTGGACGGCGCGGGCGGCCACACCGCACGCCCCCACCTGACCACCGACCTCGTCACCGCCGCCGCGCGCGTGATCACCGATGTGCCGGCGCTCGTCGGCAAGCGCGTGGACGCCCGCAGCGGGCTCGCGGTGACCTGGGGACGCATCGAGTCGGGCCACGCCTGCAACGTGATCCCGCAGCACGCCGAGCTGTCCGGAACCGTGCGCTGCCTGGATCTGGACGCCTGGCGCGCCGCGCCCGACCTCGTGCACGCGGCCATCGACGAGATCGCCAACCTCTACCGGGCCAAATCCGAGATCAACTACATCCGGGGCGTCCCGCCGGTGGTCAACGACCCGGCCGTCACCGACCTGCTCCGTGACGCGATGACCGCCCGGCGCGGCGCGCAGTCCATCGAGGACACCGAGCAGAGCCTCGGCGGCGAGGACTTCTCCTGGTACCTGGAGCACGTGCCGGGCGCGATGGCCCGCCTCGGGGTCCGCACGCCGGGCGACCGCACCACCCGCGACCTGCACCGGGGCGACTTCGACGCGGACGAGCACGCGATCACGGTCGGCGTGGAGATGTTCACCGCGGCGGCCCTCCTGGACGAGCTGATCTGAGGCCGGCGGGCGCGTCCGACGGCTCCGGTCGCGCCCTTCGACTCCCCGGCGTAGCGTGTTGTCACGCCACGTGACAGCGCGTGGCTTTCAGTCACATGTCAGCGGTCACGTCGTGGAGCGGAACCCCTCGCTCCGTCACGCGGGCTCTCCTCTCCGGGTGCGCCGCGTGACGGTCCTGGTGGGCGCTGCATCCCCAAACGCACCTTTCGGTCCCGTGGTTCACAAGGACGTAACCGGCCATCGGCACGAATGGATAACGGCCACGCGGAACCCCGTTCCCTGGATGGTCTACGCGCGTTAATGTGCGCCGAACTCAGCACCCACTGCGGGGCTTTGGAGAATGGGGAGCTTCAGATGCGTCGGATAGCCAGCCTGACCCGCGTCGCGGTGGGGGTCGCGTCGCTCGCACTCGCCGCCACGGCCTGCGGCGGCACCAGCAACGACAGCGGCAGCAGCAGCGACAGCAGCAAGGACGCCAAGGGCCTCGCCATCGCGTACGACGTCGGCGGCAAGGGCGACCAGTCCTTCAACGACGCCGCGTTCTCCGGTCTGGAGAAGGCGAAGAAGGAGTTCGGCTACAAGACGGCCGACATCGAGCCCACCGACGGCGAGACGGACGCCGACAAGGAGCAGCGCCTGTCGTCGCTCGCCAAGCAGGGCTACAACCCGGTCGTCGGCATCGGCTTCGCCTACGGTCCCGCGCTGGAGGCCGTCGCCAAGAAGTACCCGAAGACCACCTTCGGCATCGTCGACTCGGTCGTGGCGGGCAAGAACGTCGCCTCCCTGGTCTTCTCCGAGCAGGAGGCCTCCTACCTCGCCGGTGTCGCGGCGGCCAAGGCCACCAAGAGCAACACGGTGGGCTTCGTGGGCGGCGTGGACGTTCCCCTCATCCACAAGTTCGAGGCCGGCTACACGCAGGGCGTCAAGGACACCAAGCCCAGCGTGAAGGTCCTCTCGCAGTACCTGACCCAGACCGCCGAGGAGGGTGGCTTCTCCAGCCCCGACAAGGGCAAGGCCGCCGCCGAGGGCCAGCTGGAGAAGGGCGCCGACGTGATCTACGCCGCCGCCGGCCTGTCCGGTCAGGGTGTCATCGAGGCCGCGTCGAAGGCCGGCAAGTACGCCATCGGCGTCGACTCCGACCAGTACAAGCAGGGGGCGCTCGCCAAGTACAAGGACGCCATCCTGACCTCCGCGCTCAAGGACGTCGGCGGCGCCGTGTACACGCTGGCCAAGTCGGTCCACGACGGCAAGCCGCTGACCGGTACGCAGACCTTCGACCTCAAGGTGAACGGTGTCGGCCTCGCCGACAGCAACCCGAAGATGGCGGAGATCGCCGGTCTCACCGACGCCGTGGCCAAGGCCAAGGCGGCCATCGTCGACGGCACCATCAAGGTCAAGACCGAGTAGCCGACCGGGCGTCGGACGTGTCGCGGCGGGCCGGACCCGCCGCCCTCGCCCGGCACCCGGAAGCGGACGACGTCACGGAGCGGGCGGGCACCCCAGGTGCCCGCCCGCTCCGTCGTGCTCTCCCGGGGTCACCCATAGCCACCGTGTCTTTGCGGTCGGCAAGCCCCGGGTCCGTCGGCGGGTGTCGTCGGGCACAGCCGCATAACAAGGTGGACAGAAGGGGTTTTCTAGTTGGTCTACGCGCGTTAATCTGCGGCGAAGCCAGCGCCGAAGCTGAACCGTCAGGCGCTTGTACGACAGGAGCACAACGAATGCGCCGGGTTACCCGCATCGCGCTCGCAGGTACTGCGACCGCCTCTCTCGCCCTCGCCCTCTCCGCCTGTGGCGGCACCTCGACCTCCAGCTCGTCCTCGGACAGCAAGGGCGACAAGGGTCTCGCCATCGCGTACGACGTCGGTGGCAAGGGCGACCAGTCCTTCAACGACGCCGCGTTCGAGGGTCTGAAGCAGGCCAAGGCCGAGTTCAAGTACGAGACCGCCGACGTCGAGCCCACGGACGGCGAGACGGACGCGGACAAGGAGCAGCGTCTCGTCTCGCTGGCCAAGCAGGGCTACAACCCGGTCGTCGGCATCGGCTACGCCTACGGCCCGGCCGTCAAGGCCGCCGCCGCGAAGTACCCGAAGACCACCTTCGGCATCGTCGACGACTCCACCGTCACGGCGAAGAACGTCGCGGACCTGGTCTTCTCCGAGCAGGAGGCCTCCTACCTCGCCGGTGTCGCGGCCGCCAAGGCCACCAAGACCGACACCGTGGGCTTCGTGGGCGGGGTGGACGTTCCCCTCATCCACAAGTTCGAGGCCGGCTTCGAGCAGGGCGTCAAGGACACCAAGCCCGGCGTGAAGGTCCTCTCCCAGTACCTGACCCAGACGGCCCAGGAGGGTGGCTTCTCCAGCCCCGACAAGGGCAAGACGGCCGCCGAGGGCCAGATAGAGAAGAAGGCCGACGTCGTCTACGCGGCGGCCGGTCTGTCCGGTCAGGGTGTCATCGAGGCGGCGTCCGCCCACAAGGTCTGGGCGATCGGCGTCGACTCCGACCAGTACAAGCAGGGCGCGCTCGCCAAGTACAAGGACTCGATCCTGACCTCGGCCACCAAGGACGTCGCCAAGGCGGTCTACAGCGTGGCTAAGTCGGTCAAGGACGGTAAGCCGGAGAGCGGTATCGTTCGTGGCGATCTGAAGTCGGGTGAGGTCGGTCTGGCCGACTCCAACCCGGAGTTCAAGAGCAACACCGCGATCCAGGACGCCGTCAAGGCGGCCCAGGAGAAGATCATCAGCGGCGAGATCAAGGTCAAGTCCAGCTGACGAGCAAGACCTCAGGAGCAGCCAATGCGGTTCCGGGAAGGTGTGGGTCCGCCTCCGTGTCGTCAGGCACGCGATGCGGCCCGTACCGCCCCGGACCCGCTTGGTAACCGTGGGGTTACGTCCGCTCAACGGGATACGAGGAGTCTGGCTCCCCGTATCCCGTTCTCGCGGCGCGTGGCCCCTTTCGTTGCCGTAGGGGCGCTACGCGCGTAGACGACCCCCTTTCCCTCAGGAGAGTGCGCCATCAACGCGTCCAGCAGCCCTCCGGCCGACGCGGTCGACGGTCAGGCGACCGCCGTCGAACTCGCCGGGATCACCAAGCGGTTCCCGGGTGTCGTGGCCAACCACGACATCCACCTCAGCGTCCGCAAGGGCACCGTGCACGCCCTGGTCGGCGAGAACGGCGCCGGCAAGTCGACGCTGATGAAGATCCTCTACGGCATGCAGAAGCCGGACGAGGGGACCATCGCCGTCGACGGTGCGCAGGTCACCTTCTCCTCGCCCGCCGACGCCATCGTCCGCGGCATCGGCATGGTCCACCAGCACTTCATGCTGGCCGACAACCTCACGGTCCTCGAGAACGTCGTCCTCGGCAGCGAGAAGCTGTACGGCATCGGCGGCAAGGCCCGCCGCAAGATCGTGGAGCTCTCCGAGCGCTACGGCCTCGGTGTCCGCCCCGACGTCCTCGTCGAGGAACTCGGTGTCGCCGACCGCCAGCGTGTCGAGATCCTCAAGGTCCTCTACCGCGGTGCCCGCATCCTCATCCTGGACGAGCCGACCGCGGTCCTCGTGCCGCAGGAGGTCGACGCGCTCTTCGACAACCTCCGCGAGCTCAAGTCCGAGGGCCTCTCGGTCATCTTCATCTCGCACAAGCTCGGCGAGGTCCTCTCCGTCGCCGACGACATCACCGTCATCCGGCGCGGTACGACGGTCGGCACCGCCGTGCCCTCCGAGACGAGCCCCCGCCAGCTCGCCGAGCTGATGGTCGGCAGCGAACTGCCCACCCCCGAGACATCCGAGTCGACGGTCACCGACCAGGCCGTGATCGAGGTCGAGGACCTGACCGTGCTCGCCAAGGGCTCGGTGTCGCTCGGCAAGGGCTCGGCGAGCCTGCTGATGGACGAGGTGGAGCGCGGCACCGTCCGGCTCGTCCTCGACCACGTCTCCTTCACCATCCACGCCGGTGAGGTGATGGGCATCGCAGGTGTCGAGGGCAACGGCCAGACCGAGCTCATCGACGCGCTGATCGGCCTCAAGGCCGCCGACACCGGGGTCATCCGCTTCACGGGCGACGACATCACCTCCTGGTCGACGCGCAAGCGCCGCGAGGGCGGCATCGGCTACATCCCCGAGGACCGCCACCGCCACGGCCTCCTCCTGGAAGCGCCGCTGTGGGAGAACCGCATCCTCGGGCACGTCACCGAGAAGCCCAACGCCAAGGGCATCTGGCTCGACATCAAGGGCGCCCAGAACGACACCCGCCGCATCGTCGAGCAGTACGACGTGCGCACGCCCGGCATCGACGTCACGGCGGCCTCGCTGTCCGGCGGCAACCAGCAGAAGCTGATCGTCGGCCGCGAGATGAGCCACAAGCCGAAGTTCCTGATCGCCGCCCACCCCACCCGCGGTGTGGACGTCGGCGCGCAGGCGCAGATCTGGGACCAGATCCGCGCGGCGCGCCGCGAGGGACTCGCCGTCCTGCTGATCTCCGCCGACCTGGACGAGCTGATCGGCCTGTCCGACACCCTCCGGGTGATCTACAACGGCAAGCTGGTCGCCGACGCAGACCCCGCGACCATCACCCCGGAGGAGCTCGGCTCGGCCATGACCGGCGCCGCCTCCGGCCATCTGGAGAACGAGGAGCTCGCCGAAGCGGCCGAGCTCGACGAGCACACCGACACTCCGGCAGACGCCCCGGAAGACGAGGCCCGCTGATGAAGAAGTTCGACAAGGAGCGCCTGCTCCTCGGGGTGGCCGGACCGGTCATCGCGCTCGTCGTCGCCGTGGCGCTGACCTCGGTCGTGCTGCTCGCCTCGGGCAAGAGCCCGTTCGAGCCGTACTCGATCATGTTCCAGCAGGCGACGTTCTCCGACATCCAGGTCCTGATCATCAACCAGGCGTCGCTGTACTACATCGCGGCGCTGGCGGTGGCCATCGGCTTCCGGATGAACCTCTTCAACATCGGTGTCGACGGCCAGTACCAGCTCGCCGCCATGATGGCCGCGATCGTCGGCGCGCACGTCGCGCTGCCGGCCGTGCTCCAGGTGCCGCTGCTGATCCTGACCGCCGTCTGCACCGGCGCCTTCTGGGCCGGTATCGCCGGTGTCCTCAAGGTCACCCGCGGAGTCAGCGAGGTCGTCGCGACGATCATGCTCAACGCGATCGCGACCTCCGTCATCGCCTACCTGTGGCTGCCCGACGTCTTCGGCGTCAAGCTCGGCAACAACAACACCACCGGCGAGATGCACAAGTCCGGCTGGGTCCCCGGGTTCGACATGGGCGAGTCGGGCGAGATCTACGGCCTCGTCATCCTCGCCGCCGTCCTCGGCATCGGCTACTGGATCGTCCTCAACCGCACCCGCTTCGGCTTCGACCTGCGCGCCTCCGGCGCCTCCGAGTCCGCCGCCGCGGCCAGCGGTGTCGACCCCAAGCGCATGGTGCTCACCGCCATGCTCGTCTCCGGCGGCATCGCCGGTCTCGCGGGCCTGCCGATCCTCCTCGGCGACACCCACACGTACAGCCTCAACTTCCCGACCGGTATCGGCTTCCTCGGCATCGGCATCGCGCTGCTCGGCCGCAACAGCCCCGTCGGGATCGCCTTCGCGGCGCTGCTGTGGGCCTGGCTCGACAAGGCGTCTCCCGAACTCGACTTCCACGGGTACGACAAGGAGATCGCGGTCATCATGCAGGGCCTGATCGTGATCGCCGTCGTCGTCTCCTACGAGTCCGTGCGCGAGTGGGGTCTGCGCCGCCAGCAGCGCCGCGTCGGCGCGGAACTCGCCGCGGGCAACGCCCTCGCCACCGACAACACCCAGAAGGAGGTGGCTGGCCGATGACCACCGCAACCGACGTCAACCAGCCCACGCTGCAGCCCGCGGCTCCCACCGGCCGCCGGATGTCGCTTCCCGTCCTCCTGCTGGTGATCGCGGGCGGCCTGGCGCTGACCTCGATCGTCCGCATCATCACCGGCGCCGACGGCATCACCAACGTCAGCCAGATGTCGACCGCACTGCAGCTGGCCGTCCCGATCGGCCTCGCCGGTCTCGGCGGTCTGTGGGCCGAGCGCTCCGGCGTGGTCAACATCGGCCTCGAGGGCATGATGATCCTCGGCACCTGGTTCGGCGCCTGGGCCGGCTACCAGTGGGGCCCCTGGACCGGTGTCCTGGTCGGCATCATCGGCGGCTGCATCGGCGGCCTGCTGCACGCGATCATCACGGTCACCTTCAATGTCAACCACATCGTCTCCGGTGTGGCCATCAACATCCTGGCGCTCGGCGCCACCCGCTACCTCTCCCCGCTCGCCTTCGAGGGCGTCCAGGGCGGTTCGGCCAAGCAGTCCCCGCCGGTCGACTCCCTCGGCCACTTCACGGTGCCAGGGCTCTCCGACTGGCTGACCACCCTGAACTCCAAGGGCTGGTTCTTCATCTCGGACATCGCGGGCCTGCTCGGCGGCCTCGTCACCAACGTGTCCTGGCTGACCCTGATCGCCATCGCGCTGATCCCCGGCACCTGGTGGATCCTGTGGCGCACCTCGTTCGGCCTGCGCCTGCGGTCCTGCGGTGAGAACCCGGTCGCGGCCGAGTCGCTCGGTGTGAACGTCTACAAGTACAAGTACCTCGCCGTGATCATCTCCGGCGGTCTGGCCGGCCTCGGCGGCGTCTTCCTCTCCATCGTGGCCAACCCCTTCTACCTGGAGGGCCAGACCAGCGGACGCGGCTACATCGGTCTCGCCGCGATGATCTTCGGCAACTGGATGCCGGGCGGCCTCGCCCTCGGCGCGGGCCTGTTCGGCTACACCGACAGCCTCAACCTGCGCGGCGGCTCGGAGAACGTCCACGCCCTGCTGCTGCTCGGCGCGATCCTGCTCCTCATCGGCGCGATCTGGCTGACCGTGAAGAAGAAGTACGTCTCCGCGGTCATCACCCTGGTCGTCGGCGTGCTCGTGTTCCTCTGGTACTCCCTGACCAACGAGGTGCCGAACCAGATCGTCTCCGCCACGCCGTACGTCATCACCCTGCTCGTCCTGTCGCTCTCGGCCCAGCGCCTGCGCATGCCGAAGGCGGACGGCCTGCCGTACCGCAAGGGGCAGGGCAAGTGACCACCGCCGGAGCGGACTCCGCGCACGTCGACTGGGAGCAGCTGCGGGAGGTGGCACGCGCGGCGATGAACCGCGCGTACGCCCCCTACTCGGGCTACCCGGTCGGCGCCGCCGCCCGCGTCGACGACGGCCGCACCGTCTCCGGCTGCAACGTCGAGAACGCCTCCTACGGCCTCTCGCTGTGTGCCGAGTGCGGTCTGGTCTCCGAGCTGCGCAACACCGGCGGCGGCCGGCTGACGCACTTCACGTGTGTCGACGGGCGGGGCGAGATCCTCGTCCCGTGCGGACGCTGCCGCCAGCTGCTGTTCGAGTTCGGCGGCCCCGATCTCGTGCTGGAGACACCGGCCGGTCTCCTGCCCCTCTCCGAGATGCTGCCGCAGGCCTTCGGCCCCGCGCATCTCCGCCAGTAACGCCGTGCGGCCCCGCCCCGATCGCGACCGACCGGTCACGGGGCGGGGCCGCTCATCTTTCGGAAGGAAAGTCATGTCCGCCATGTCTGCCATGTCCATGGATGCCGTCTCCGTCATCCGTACCAAGCGGGACCGTGCCGAACTCAGCGACGGGCAGATCGACTGGGTCATCGACGCCTACACCCGGGGCGAGGTCGCCGACTACCAGATGGCCGCCCTCAACATGGCGATCCTGCTCAACGGCATGAACCGCCGTGAGATCGCCCGCTGGACGGCCGCGATGATCGCCTCGGGCGAGCGCATGGACTTCTCGTCCCTGTCCCGCCCGACCGCCGACAAGCACTCCACGGGCGGCGTCGGCGACAAGATCACCCTCCCGCTGGCCCCGCTCGTCGCCGCGTGCGGCGCGGCGGTGCCGCAGCTGTCCGGGCGCGGCCTCGGCCACACCGGCGGCACCCTGGACAAGCTGGAGTCGATCCCGGGCTGGCGCGCCCTGCTCTCCAACGAGGAGATGCTGCACGTCCTCGACACCACCGGCGCGGTCATCTGCGCCGCCGGCGACGGGCTCGCCCCGGCCGACAAGAAGCTCTACGCACTGCGTGACGTGACCGGCACCGTCGAGGCGATCCCGCTGATCGCGTCCTCGATCATGTCCAAGAAGATCGCCGAGGGCACCGGCTCGCTCGTCCTCGACGTGAAGGTCGGCTCCGGCGCCTTCATGAAGACCATCGAGGACGCCCGCGAACTCGCCTCCACGATGGTCGGCCTCGGCACCGACCACGGGGTGCGGACCGTCGCGCTCCTCACCGACATGTCCACGCCGCTCGGCCTCACCGCGGGCAACGCGCTGGAGGTCCGCGAGTCGGTCGAGGTCCTCGCCGGCGGCGGCCCGGCCGACGTCGTCGAGCTCACCATCGCCCTCGCGCGCGAGATGCTCGACGCGGCCGGTGTGAAGGACGCCGACCCGGCGAAGGCGCTCGCCGACGGCTCCGCGATGGACGTGTGGCGCCGCATGATCGCCGCGCAGGGCGGCGACCCGGACGCCGCGCTGCCCGTCGCCCGCGAGCAGCACGTCGTGACCGTCACGGCCTCCGGTGTGCTCACCCGCCTCGACGCGTACGACATCGGCATCGCCGCCTGGCGCCTCGGTGCCGGACGCGCCCGCAAGGAGGACCCGGTGCAGGCCGGCGCCGGCGTCGAGCTGCACGCCAAGCCGGGCGACACGGTGACCGCGGGCCAGCCGCTGTTCACCCTGCACACGGACACCCCGGACCGTTTCGACTACGCGCTCCAGGCGACCGAGGGCTCCTACGACATCGCCCCGGCGGGCACGGAGTTCAAGGCGTCCCCCGTCGTGCTGGAACGTATCGCCTGACCTGCGGTTTCCTCATGCGGGTGAACGGGACCGGTGAACCTCCACCGGTCCCGTTCGGCACCCAGAGCTGAGCCGACCGCGAGGGCACCGGGCCGGCGCCCCGTCTCACCCCAGCAACGCCGCCACCACCACGAGCACCGGTACGGCCGCGACCGTCGAGAGCAGGACCGACTCGCGGGCCAGTGTCTCGCCGACCCGGTAGCGCGAGGCGTACGTGAACAGGTTCTGCGCGGCGGGAAGTGCCGAGGTGACCACCACGTCGAGCAGCGGGGCGCCGTGCAGTCCGAACACGCCGACGGCCAGCGCCCAGGCGGCCAGCGGCTGGCCCACCGCCTTCAGCGCCACGGACAGCAGGACCGGGGCCCGGTCGGCGCCACGGCCCGGCAGGCTGCTGCCGCACAGCGAGATCCCGAACGCCAGCAGCACGGCGGGCACCGACATCCCGCCGATCAGTTGCAGCGGATCGAGAACGGGCCCCGGCACCCGCAGACCGGTCGCCGACACCACGACACCGCTCAGTGAGCCGACCGCGATCGGGTTGCGCAGCGGAGTGATCAGCCGCCGCCACAACGGCCCCTTGTCGCCCTCCCCGGACAGGTCGAGCACGGTCAGCGCGATCGGCGTCACCATGATCTGCTGGAACAGCAGCACGGGCGCCACCAGCGAGGCATCGCCCAGCACGTACACGGCGATCGGGATGCCGAGGTTGCCGGAGTTGACGTAGCTGGAGCAGAGCGCGCCGATCGTCGTCCGGCCGAGGCCCCAGCGGCGTACGACCCCCACCGCGACGAACACCCCGGCCGCCGCGGCCGTGCTCATCGCCGTCACCAGCAGTCGGCCGGAGAAGACGACCGACAGGTCGGCCTGCGCGAGCGTCGTGAACAGCAGCGCGGGCGAGGCCACATGGAAGGCGAGCTTCGTCAGCACCTCCCGGCCGTTGTCCCCGAGGTGACCGCGCCGCCCGATCACATACCCGACGCCGATGACCACGGCGATCACGGCGAAGCCCGTCAGCACCCCCTGCACGGCGTCCCCTTCGCGGGCAGGAGGCCGTCGGGTATCGCGGGAGGCGCCGGTTCGTGGGACATACACCCAACCCAACGGGGAAGGCTGGGCGCAGGTCAATGTGATCTGCGCGGGGCGCACCGGCGCACGGTCGCCGCGGGGGGCCGGGACGGGCCGTCCCGCCCGCGATGAGTTCCGAGCCCCCGGACGGTCTACTGACTGTGGATTCCGCGACACCCGCCGTACTCGTGCTGCCAGGACTCGTCACCCGCGACGAGGTGCCCCGGCTCTGCGACGACGTCCGCGCACGGCTGGAGGCGGCCGGGGGCGGCGTCGTGGTCTGCGATGTCGCGGGCCTCGGGCCGCCGGGCCTCGCCGCCGTCGACGCGCTGGCCCGGCTGGAACTCACGGCCCGGCGGGCCGGGGGCCGGATACGGCTGAAGGACCCCGACCCCGCCCTGCGCGCCCTACTCGACCTGGTCGGCCTCCGCTTCGACACCTCCACCGGCGGCGCCCCGGACCGGGGAGGCCGAGAGTGCCGCGACCTCCTCGGGTCCCTCCAGGCGGAGGGGGAGCCCGAACAGCGGGAACCAGCGTGCGGTGTCGAGGAAGCAGTGGAACCCGGTGATGCGGCCCTTTGAGATCTCCAGCGCCTGCACCGCCCAGGGGACGTAGCCGCCGGCTTCCTCGTCCGGCTTGTAGTGGGCGAAGCCCGGCAGGCCGTTCACCTCGACCGGGATCAGCCGCGAGTTCGCGCAGGCGGCGCCGAGTGTCGTCATGAAGCCGGTGATGTCCGACGTGCCGCGCAGCCACAGGTCGAACGGCGGCATCGTCATGATCGCGTCCTCGTGGAGGAGCGCCGTCAGCGCCGTCATGTCATAGCCCTCGAAGGCCGCCACATAGCGCTCCAGGAGCTTCTGCTGCTCCTCGTCGAGCGGGTCCGAGGTGGCGGCGTCCGCGCCCTCCCCCTCGCTCTCCGCGAGGGTCGCGCGGGCGCGCTGGAGCGCGCTGTTGACCGACGCGACCGTCGTGCCGAGCAGCTCGGCGACCTCGCTCGCCCGCCACGCGAGGACCTCGCGCAGGATGAGCACGGCCCGCTGCTTGGGCGGGAGCTGCTGGAGGGCCGCCATGAAGGCGAGGCGCACCGACTCCTTGGCGACCGCGGCCTCCGCCGGGTCACCGGTCGTGGGCAGCACACGGGCGTCGGGCATCGGCTCCAGCCAGGTGTTGTCCGCGCGGGGGGTGAGCGCCGCCTGGGCGAGCGGTGACGGGGCCGTGAGATCCATCGGGCGCGCTCTGCGGTTGCCCGCGTTGAGCATGTCCAGGCAGACGTTCGTCGCGATGCGGTACAGCCAGGACCGCATCGAGGAGCGGCCCTCGAACTTGTCGTAACTGCGCCAGGCGCGGACCATCGTGTCCTGCACCGCGTCCTCGGCCTCGAAGGAGGAGCCGAGCATCCGGTAGCAGTACCCGGTCAGCTCGACCCGGTGCTTCTCCAGCCGGACGTCCAGGTCTGCCGTCGTCGCCGTGCCCTCGCTCATAGCCAACCCACCCCTGTGGCCTGTTTCCCGTCCCGCGCCTCGTTGCGCCGGCACTTCGGAAGCTACCGCAGCCCACTGACAATGGCGTGCGGAGCGGGGAAACCCGCAGCTCGAAGGGGTGGTGCCGGAGACCGATTTCCGGTGCCGGCGGGCGCGAACCGGCGCGCGGCGGGCTCTCGGCGCGCGAGAGCCGGCGCCCGGCGGGTCCTCAGTGCGCGAGAGCGGGGGCCCGGCGGGCCGCGGCGCGCGCTGCGTGCGAGCCGGCCACGGTGATCGAGACGACCCCGAGCACCGCGAGCAGTCCCATGACGACCGTGCCCGCCCAGCCGCCCGCGTGGAAGGCGACCGCGCCGAGCGTGCTGCCCGCGCTGGAGCCGATGTAGTACGCGGACTGGTAGAGGGCCGACGCCTGCGCCCGGCCGTGCTGCGCGGTGTGGCTCACCGACGAGGAGGCGACCGCGTGCCCCGCGAAGAAGCCCGCCGTGATCAGCACGAGGCCCAGCAGGACCAGGACCAGGGAGTCCCCGAGGGAGAGCAGCAGTCCGGCCGTCGTGGTCCCGCCCGCCAGGTACAGCGAGCCGCGGCGGCCGACCCTGCCGACCAGCCGGCCCGCCGTCGACGCGGACACCGTGCCGACCAGGTACACCAGGAAGATCGAACCGACGATGCCCTGGGGGAGCGAGAAGGGGGCCTCGGTCAGGCGGTAGCCGATGACCGTGTACACCCCGCCGAACACCATCATGAACAGCGCGCCGATCGCGTACAGCCGGCGCAGCAGCGGATTCGCGAGGTGGTCGCGCACCGTGCGGGCCAGCACCCGGGGCCGCAGCGAGCCCTGCGCGAAGTGCCGGGGCGCGGGCAGCAGCATGCGGAAGGCGACGGCGCAGGCCACGGCGATCAGTCCGATCACGGCGACGGCCACCCGCCAGCCCCACTCCTGGGCGACCCAGCCGGTGATCACCCGGCCGCTCATGCCGCCCACGCTGTTGCCCGCGACGAACAGGCCGATCGCGGTGATCAGCGCCTTGGGGCGGACCTCCTCCGCGAGATACGCCGTGGCCGACGCCGGGAGCCCCGCGAGGGCCGCGCCCTGCACGGCCCGCAGGGCGATCAGCGCGCCGATCGACGGCGCGAAGGGCACGAGGAGACCGACGGTCACCGCCACCGCCAGGGACGCCGTCATCACCGTACGTCGTCCGAAGCGCTCCGACAGGGCGCTCATCGGGAGGACGAACAGGGCCAGTCCGCCGGTCGCCGCCGAGACCGTCCAGCTCGCCCGGCTCGCGCTCACCGCGAAGTCCGCGGAGACGAGCGGGAGGAGGGCCTGCGTGGAGTAGAGGAGCGCGAAGGTCGCGACACCCGCGAGGAAGAGCGCGAAGCTCATCCGGCGGTAGCCGGGCCCGCCGGGGGCCAGACGGGAGTCGGTGGTGTCGGTGTTCGGGACTGACGGGGTGGCGGCCACCGTGGTGGACGCCCCGGTACTGGCGGAAGGCATGCTCCGAACCTAAGGACCCCGCCGTTCATCCGTCCAATGCATGGAATCGTCATAATCGTTCCCATGGCGCATCAGCAGAGGTCAGAGGCTCACCTGTCACCGTTCAGTGACACAGAAGACATCGGGAACATGGCCGCCGTGCTCGCCCCGCGGCTCGCGCACTTCGCCGGCGTCGCCCGCACCGAGCACGTCACCCGCGCCGCGCAGGAGATGCAGGTCCCCCAGTCCACGCTCTCCCGGTCGCTGGTCCGGCTCGAACAGGACCTGGGCGTCGACCTGTTCGCGCGCCGCGGCCGGACCCTGTCGCTGACGCCGGCGGGCCGCACCTTCCTGTCCTCCGTGGAGCGTGCCCTCGCGGAGATCGAGCGTGCCGCCGACGAGGTCCGCGCGGACGCCGACCCGGCCACCGGCAAGGTCGCCTTCGGCTTCCTGCACACGATGGGTTCCGAGACCGTGCCCGGCCTGATCCGGGCCTTCCGCGCCGACCATCCGCGGGTGCGCTTCAGCCTCGTGCAGAACTACGGGGAGGCGATGCTGGAGCGGCTGCGCTCCGGCGAACTGGACCTCTGCCTCACCTCGCCGGTGCCGGACGCGCCCGACCTGGTGGGCCGCCGTCTCGACGAGCAGAAGCTGCGGCTCGTCGTACCGGCCGACCATCCGCTCGCCGCCCGCAAGCGTGTCCGCCTCGCCGAGGCCGCCGAGGAGAGCTTCGTGACCCTGGAGCCCGGCTACGGGATGCGCCGGATCACCGACGACCTCTGCCAGGAGGCCGGGTTCCGGCCGCGCATCGCCTTCGAGGGGGAGGAGGCGGAGACGCTCCGCGGCCTGGTCGCCGCCGGCCTCGGTGTCGCCCTGCTGCCGCCACCGGCCGTCGCCCGACCGGGAGTTGTCGAACTGACGGTCACCGCCCCACGCGCCGTCCGCGAGATCGGCGTCGCCTGGCTCGACGGACACCCGGACACCCCGCCGGTGGCCGCGTTCAAGAAGTTCCTGCTGTCCCGCCGGGGCCGCCTGCTGCCCGACTGACCCGGCGCGCTCCGCGCACGGCCCCTACCGGCGCAGCGACTGTCCGAAGCCCGACGCGAGCGGCATCCGCAGGCCCAGCGGCGGCGGCGCGGCGAACGCGTCCTCGACGGGCCGGGAGAACGAGTGGCCGAACAGCGACCCCAGCACGAAGTCCTCGGCCAGGGAGAGGACTTCGTGCCGGTGCTGGTGCAGCGCGTGCCCGTCCGAGTGGACCTCGAAGCGGCAGATGTCGCGGTTGGCCTTCTTCGCGCGCGCCGCGAACCGGAAGGACAACTCCGGGTCGGTGCGCTCGTCGTTGGTGCCGTGCACGATCAGCACCCGGCGGCCGACCAGTTGTTTCACCGGTTCGGGTGGTGCGGCGACATCCTCCTCGGGCAGCCAGGGGGCCAGCGCCAGCACGGAGTTGACGGCGGTGTGCCCGCCCGCGCGCAGAGCGGCCCGGGCGCCCATGTCGATGCCGGCCAGGCACACGGGGACGTCCCCGTAGCGGCGTACGACCTCGTCCGCGGCCCAGGACGCGTCGCCCGCCAGATCGGCCTCGCTGCCGTTCCAGCCGCGAACCCGGTAGTGCACCACGTGCGTGACCAGGCCTTCCGTCCGTCCCGCGCGGGCCAGCCTGCGGCCCATCGCGCGGACGGAGGCGGCCGCCATCATGGGGGAGGGTCTGCGGGCCGAGGTCTCCTCGCCGCCCGGGAGCAGCAGAACCACTCCGCTGACCGACCTCGGCTCCGGGCCGAGCGCCCTCCCCAGCCGGGCCATCCGAACCGGCGTCGCTTGCTGTGCCATGACAGAACAGTGTCAGAAGCATCGGTGTACGCCACCCGTCCGCACGGTCACCGTTACGTATCGACGGATCCGCGCGACAGGAGTTCTACGCGCGTAGGGGCTACAGTGCGGAAATGACGAGCCAGATCCGGAACACCCCGAGCTCGGAACAGATCCGCCGGGCACCCAAGGTCCTGCTGCACGATCATCTCGACGGGGGCCTGCGCCCCGGGACGATCGTCGAACTCGCCCAGGAATCGGGCTACTCGAACCTCCCCGAGACCGATGCCGACAAGCTCGGCCTCTGGTTCCGCGAGGCCGCCGACTCCGGGTCGCTGGAGCGGTACCTGGAGACCTTCGCCCACACCTGCGCCGTCATGCAGACCCGCGACGCGCTGGTGCGCGTGGCCCGCGAGTGCGCCGAGGACCTCGCCGAGGACGGCGTCGTGTACGCCGAGGTGCGGTACGCGCCCGAGCAGCACCTCGAAGGCGGGCTCACCCTCGAAGAGGTCGTCGAGGCGGTCAACGAGGGCTTCCGGGAAGGGGAGCGGCTGGCCCGGGAGAACGGCCACCGCATCCGGGTCGGCGCCCTGCTCACCGCGATGCGGCACGCGGCCCGTGCCCTGGAGATCGCCGAACTCGCCAACCGCTACCGCGATCTGGGCGTCGTCGGCTTCGACATCGCCGGCGCCGAGGCCGGGTTCCCGCCCACCCGGCACCTCGACGCCTTCGAGTACCTCAAGCGCGAGAACAACCACTTCACGATCCACGCCGGTGAGGCGTTCGGGCTGCCGTCCATCTGGCAGGCCCTCCAGTGGTGCGGCGCCGACCGGCTCGGCCACGGCGTCCGCATCATCGACGACATCCAGGTGCGCGAGGACGGCTCGGTGGAACTCGGGCGTCTCGCCTCCTACGTCCGGGACAAGCGCATCCCGCTGGAGCTGTGCCCGAGCTCCAACCTCCAGACCGGCGCCGCCGACTCGTACGCCGAGCACCCGATCGGGCTGCTGCGACGGCTGCACTTCCGCGCCACGGTCAACACGGACAACAGGCTGATGTCGGGGACGAGCATGAGCCGGGAATTCGAGCATCTTGTCGAAGCGTTCGGTTATTCGCTCGACGACATGCAGTGGTTCTCTGTCAATGCTATGAAGTCAGCATTCATTCCTTTCGATGAACGACTCGCCATGATCAATGACGTGATCAAGCCCGGATATGCAGAACTCAAGTCCGAATGGCTGTTCCAGCAGACCGCCTCGACCAGCGGTTCTCTCGGAGATCAGGCCTGATCTGAGCGAATGGAAAGCGGCCGGGTCTTCACTTCTTCTCCATGACTCGGCCGCTTTTTGATGTTTGCGG
Organism: Streptomyces sp. NPDC005302; assembly: GCF_040607345.1. Taxonomy (NCBI): domain Bacteria; kingdom Bacillati; phylum Actinomycetota; class Actinomycetes; order Kitasatosporales; family Streptomycetaceae; genus Streptomyces; species Streptomyces sp. NPDC005302. The sequence goes on along the minus strand of NZ_JBEXGN010000011.1, from coordinate 3,746 downwards.
ACCGCGGGTTTGCGTGTTTACGGTTCTGGACCGCTCACATCCCCGTCTCCAAGGACGCATTCAAAATGAAGCAGTCTGCTGCCAAGACCCTCGGTGTCGCCGCTCTCGGCGCCGCATTCGCCGCCGCCGGCGCGGGCGCCGCGAACGCCGCCCCGGCCGTGCCGGACGCCTCCTCGGCGCTGGACACCGTCACCCGGACGCTGCCCGCCGAGAACGTCGCCAAGGCGCTGCCCGGCGCCGGTGAGGCGCTCACCCAGGGTCAGAACGCGCTCGGCGCGGGTGTCGCCGCCGCGCAGCCCGCCGCCGCCCGACTGCTCGCCGACGGGCCCGCCGCGCCCGTTGCCGGACTGCTCGGTGGCCTGCCCGTCCAGGGCCTGCCCACGCACGGCCTGCCGGTGAACGGGATTCCGCTGGGCTGACCCCCCCCGGCAGATCCGGCCCCCTTCCCCGCCTGTCCGGGGTCTTTCTGCTGCGCGAACGCCGGTGGGGCGCACCCGACGAGGGTGCGCCCCACCGGCGTTCGCCGTCCGCGGGCCGGGTGCCGGCCGGGTCACCAGGCGGTGCGGGAGGCCTTGTCCTCGGAGGGGAAGAGGATCCACAGCACGATGTAGAGCAGGAACTGCGGGCCGGGGAGCAGGCAGGACACCACGAAGATGACGCGCATCGTGGTCGCGGAGGTGCCGAAGCGCCGTGCCAGCGCAGCACAGACTCCGCCGATCATGCGGCCGTTCGTGGGGCGGGCGAGGGCGGTCATGGTGGCTCCTTCGCGAACCGTCGTGGAGTCCGGGCGGGCCGGGCTCCGTCGTCATCGGCGCGTTCACCGATGCCTTCCACGGTACGGGGACGAAGGAGGGCGAAGCGTCGCTCTACGGAGCGATGCCGACCCTGGGAATCGTCGGGGTCAGACCCTGAGCGGGGTCCTCCCGGAGGACGGTCGAACGGTGCCGTGTCTCCGCCCGGCGACGGATCCCGGCGCGCACGGCGGGTACGACCGCGAGATGCGCGAGGGCCACGCCGAGGGTGTTCAGCAGGATCGAGTCGATGTCGACGACCTGGCCGGGAACCCCGGTCTGCAGCAGCTCTATGCCCAGTGACAGCAAGGTGCCCGCGGCGATCGTCCGCAGCAGCGAACCCAGCCTGGAGACCGCGAGCCTGCCGCCCGTCAGCGGAAGCAGCACCCCCAGCGGGGCGAGCAGCCCGAGCCCCGCGGCGAGCCGGCGGACCGCCGTCTCCGGGCCCAGCGCCAGGTCGGCTCTGATGCCGGCGAACGGCCGCAGATTGGCGGCACTCACCCAGGGGACGTCCAGCGGGCGCAGAGTGATCCAGGCGACGAGGGCGAGGTGTGCGACGAGGAGGACACCTCCTGCCACACGGACGCGGGTGACGGCACTTCCGCCGTCTGAACCAAGACGCTGCACGCCCCCCAAGACGCGGGGTCCGGCACGATCGGTTCCGGGGCCGGGATTTTCACCCCGGGCCGCCTCACGAGCCCTCGACCGCCGTCGACCCCGGGGACGCGCTCCCCGGCGAGGAACGCACCTCGGGCGTGCAGGTGTACGTGCGCAGCGCGCCGGGTGCCGGACCGCCGAGGACGACGGTGCCGTCGTCCCGCGCCGCGGCCGAGTCGGAGAACGTGCAGACGATCTGCGCGAGGGCCGTCGGGGTGAGGTCCGCGGGCGAGGTGCTCAGCCGCAGTGTGTCCTCGGGATCCCGGCCGCGCGGCCCGCCGACCGTCATGCCGCCGCGTACGTCCGTCGAGTACCGCGCCTGCTGTTCCGGCGTCGACGGTGTCTCGGCGAGTTCGTCGAGCAGGCCCTGGGCCACCAGGACGCGCCGCGCCGCCTCCGCCGTGCCGTCGGGGATGCGCACCGACCGGTCCACGGTGACCAGCTGCGCCGAACAGATCAGGAAGACCTGGACGGGCACCCCGTCCGAGGACTGGCCGGCCGTGTCCTGGCCGGACAGCGCGCAGGGGACGCGGGAGGGAGCGGGTCCGAAGTCGGTGGGGACCTGCGTGGACCGGATTCCGCACCCCGTGAGCAGCGCGGCCAGCAGCGGCAGCGCCAGCCAGGGCCGCACCCGCGCCGACAGCGCCCGCCGTGCGGGGTGCGGGAGCGGCGGAGCGCCCGTGGCCGACGCGCGGACCGCGGGGCGCGGAGCGTGGCCGCCGGGGGATGCCGAGGCGGGGGCGGGGGTCATCCGGAGGTGCCTTCCGTGCCGTTGCCGAGCGCGGGGTCCTTGGACTCGCCCGGGCCGTCGTCGAGGAGCTCCGACGCGTCGTGCGGCAGCCGCAGGGTGAACACGGCACCGCCCTCGGGCGAGTTCGCCGCGGTGATCCCGCCGCCGTGGATGTGCGCGTTCTCCAGCGCGATGGACAGACCCAGGCCGCTGCCCTCGGAACGCGGGCGGGACGCGCTGGCCTTGTAGAACCGGTCGAAGACATGCGGCAGGACGTCCTCGGGGATGCCCGGGCCGTGGTCCCGCACCGCGATGACCAGGTGCTCGCCCTCCACCCGTACCGCCACCCTGACCGGCGAGCCGCCGTGCTTGAGCGCGTTGCCGATCAGGTTCGCGAGGATCACGTCGAGGCGGCGCGGGTCGACCCGCGCCATGGTGCCGCGCTCGGCGTCCAGTTCGACGGCGTCCAGCCAGGCCCGCGCGTCGATGCAGGCGGTGATCTGGTCGGCGATGTCCACGTAGTCCAGGACGAGCCGGGCGGTGCCCGCGTCGAAGCGGGTCACCTCCATGAGGTTCTCCACGAGGTCGCCGAGGCGCCGGGTCTCGCTGACGACCAGCCGGACGGCCGGTTCGATCATCGGGTCCACGCTGCCGGTCTCCGCGTCCAGCTCCTCTTCGAGGATCTCCGTCACCGCGGTGATCGCCGTGAGCGGGGTCCGCAGTTCGTGGGACATGTCGGCCACGAAGCGCCGGGACGCCTCGTCGCGCGCGCTCATGTCGGCCACGCGTTTCTCCAGCGCCTCCGCGGTGTGGTTGAACGTCCGTGACAGATCGGCGAGTTCGTCCGTGCCGGAGACCCGCAGCCGGGTGTCCAGCTTGCCCTCGCCGAGCCGGCGGGCCGCGATGCCCAGCCGGTGCACCGGCTTGAGGACCGTGGTCGCGGCGGCCTGGGCGAGCAGCGCCGAGCCGATGAGGGCCAGCCCCGTCGCGATCCCCAGCGACCAGGCCAGCGAGTTGAGGTCCTTCGCCTCCGGCTCCAGCGACTTGAGCATGTAGCCGGTCGTGGTGCCGCCGATCACCCGCGCGCCGCCCACCAGGTACGGCTTGTCGTGGTCGGTGATCCGCTGCCAGTACAGGTGGTAGGCCGACGTGTTGTTCGAGGAGAGCGACTGCTTCTTGGCCACCGCCTTCTGGAGGGACGCGGGCACGTCCTCCAGGGTGAAGGTGTCCAGCTCGGAGTTGCCGACGACCGTCTTCCCGGTCTCGTCCTCGGCGACCAGCAGCACACTGAACCGCTGGCTGCTGTTCGCCATCTGCACGGCCGTGCGCTGGAGTTCGTCCTGCGCGGGGTGCACGGGGAGCATGCTCGCGTGGTTGCGCATCTCCTGCTGGAAGTCGCGCAGCACGGCGTCCTGCGTACGCGTCAGCACGGCCTCGCGGTTCAGCCAGTACGCGATGCCCGACGCCGAGACCGCGGCGGTGAGCGCCACGAGCCCGAACACCACGACCAGGCGCAGCCGCAGACTGGTGAAGCGCAGGCCGGACAGGAGTGCCCTGCGTGCCGCGGC